>CBJNFW010000476.1:0-2307 GCA_966435935.1 uncultured Nocardia sp. | reverse complement strand
CAACCACTGACCGTCATCCACCGTGGGCGTCGCAAGCAAGCCCAGATCAGTACCGTCAGAGGTAGGTCGACTGCGGTGCACGTGCGCGAAGCACGAAACGTGGTCTGCCTGGTGGGCGGGGACGGCCTGCGCCGGCACTGTTCCGGCGAGGACGCCGGTTGTGGTGACTGCGGCGATCAGCAGCGCACGCGCGTTGGTGACGATCTTTATTCGGTCCTCTCTGAATTATCTAGGGGCTGAACAGATTTCGATTGCCCGATGTGCCGGCCGCATTCGGCCCACTGGTCGAGGCCCTCCGCGACCCGGATCAGCAGCGCCACGGACGGGGTCGAAGTCTGGAAATGGGGTGCGTCGGGAATGTCGGTCGTGCCGGGGGTGCGCTGGGGAAGCTCGTCGCTCATGGTCCGGGCATGCGTCATCGGACCGGTTCAATCCTTCGTGTAGTGGCAGTGATGGGGCGCGTTCACCGCGGGCGCTTCGGCGGCCGGACCGCCCAGGTAATCACCAGCAGCGGCAGGCCGGTGGCGAGCAGGTAACCGAGGCCGATCACTCGACTGCTCCCGTGTTGACGTCGAGCCATCGCGCAAAAGTCAGTCGCGGACTTACGCATTCGACGCTCATAAGCGACATGACGGCGTTCAGTGTCAGCGCGTCGAGGCGGTCCTGGGTGGGGATGATCACGATATCCACGTCGGACGCGCGTACCTGGTCGACGACCGGTAAGAGGCTCGTTTCGGACGCCCAGATGAGTTCGTAGCCGAGACTGCGTGCGAGCCGCTGCACCTGGGCTCGCTGCCATTCGTACGCTTCGCCGTCCGGGTCGATCAGGCCCAACGCTGTTGGTGTGTGTCTCACGCTGCCCTCCCTGCTCGTGGAAGGCTCCGACGCCAGGGGCTCGGCGAGGTGATGCAGAGGTAATACAAGAGGGTGTCTCTCCGGCTCACCCTGGCGTCGAAACCACTTCAACCCTCGTGCACTGGGAGGCTGCGAAGTGACACATGCTGTGGCACCGTTGAAGGCATGGACGAGATGGGGGTTGGCGATCGCACCGCTCGGGCGCGCAAACTCGCACGGCTGACTCAAGTCCAGCTTGCCCACAAGGCCAACGTCTCGCTGTCCCTGCTACGGAAGGTCGAGCAGGGCACGCGGCCCGCTTCCCCTGCATTCATCGCGGCCACCGCCCGTGTTCTCGGCGTCGGGATCGGTGAACTCACCGGACAGCCCTACACGCCGGGACGACAGGACGCCGCCGCGCATGCTCTCATTCCTGAACTGCGACGGGCAATCGTCGCGTTCGCCGACGAAACACCGTCTGTGCCAATGACTTTCGAGGAGCTGACCGCGTCCCTCGATCACGTCCGGGAGGGTATGCGCCGGGCCCGATACTCCGACATGGTCGGCGAACTCCCCGATATCCTGCTCGGGCTTCACCACCTCGCCGACATCGAGAATCCGGGCCATCGCCTCGAGCGCGTCTACTCGACGACGGCGTACGCCTATTCGAAGGCGATGCTGTTCGCGTACCAGTACGGCTATTTGGACCTCGCCGGACTGGCTGCCGAGCGGTGCGCTTGGGCGGCCGATCGCAGCGGCGATCCGATCTGGCCGCTTGCCGCGGAGTACAACAAGGCACTGATCATGCTGTATTCGGGTGCCTATGTCGGCGGACTGCGCACCATCGACCGCGCGTACACGGCCAGTGAGAGCATCGCGCCTACACCTGACCTGCTCGCGGTCCGCGGTGCACTGCACCTGCGTGGTTCGATCCTGGCGGCGCGTGCGGCCGACCACGACACTGCGGAGTCCCACCTGAACGGTGCCCGCGAATTGCCGACGCGATCGGAGCGGCACGGTTCAACCACTACGGGACCGGGTTCCGAGCATCGAATGTCGACATCCACTCAGTGGCCGTTCCGGTGGAGTTGTCCGACGGCACTACAGCCGTGTCCCGAGCCGAGCAGATACGGCTACCCGGCTCGGTGGCACCGTCACGGGCCGGTCACCACTACATTGATCTGTCGCGAGCGTGGCTGTTGCATGGCGACAAGCAGCGGGCACTGGCGACGCTCGAGGACGCACGGCGGGCCGCGCCGGAGCTGACGCGCAGTCACCCACAGGTACACGAGACACTGCGGGTGCTGGCTCGGGCTCGCCGGAGCACAGACACACTGACTCGGTTCGCGAAGTGGGCTGACGTCAAAATCTAGCCACCGCTTCGGCCCCCCTGAATCGCCCAGGTGAGGGGCTTTTTCTTCCCCGCCGCGAGCCGGTCGAATGATTTGCTCCCAAGCTCACACCCCGGGGTGA
>CBJNFW010000475.1:0-2345 GCA_966435935.1 uncultured Nocardia sp. | reverse complement strand
AAAGAAAAGGAAGTGGGGGGGTGGCCCTTGGGACCCCCTTTCCCCCCGACCGCCTGTTGCGTTCGCGAACGACCGTCACATTGTGCAACAATACTGAACACAAGTATCCGGCCGTTCTGATGCGGGCTGGATGATGATCAAGCAATCATAGAGCAACGCTCCAGTGTTGTTGAACAACACGGCATTGTGTGCGCTGTTCTCGGGTCGCGGGGAGGTAGTGCGCCATGGTGGTGTCTCTGGGTAACGAGGTCGGCGCGGATTCGGTCGCCAACCGGACCGCGCAGGCGTATCAGGATCTGCGCACGCTGATCCTGTCCGGTCACTACGCCCCGGACTCCCGCCTCACCGAATCCGAACTCACCACGCAGCTGGGGGTTTCGCGCGGTACGGTCCGGTCGGTGATCGCGCGGCTCGCGCAGGAGGGGTACGTCAGCACCGAGGTGAATCGCGGCGCCCGGACCCGCTCGTTCACGGTGGACGAGGCCGTCGAGATCCTGGAGACGCGCGCGGTGCTCGAAGCCGCGCTCGCGGCCAAGGCCGCCGAACGCGCGACCGACGCGGACATCGCCGCGATGACCGAAACCTGCCGGCGCATGTGGGATCACCAGAAGCCCGGCGGGCGTGACGAATACGTGCGGCTCAATCACCGGTTCCACGAACAGATTCGGCAGGCGGCGCGGCAGTCCACCCTCACCAGATTCGTGGACAGCCTGCTGTATCCGCTCGTCCTGCGCCAGTACAGCAATGCGGACCGCACGAATCCGCGGCTCGATTCGGTCAAGGAGCACGAGGCGATCCTCGCCTCGATCGTCACGCACAATCCGGAGGCGGCCGCGGCGGCCATGCGGCATCATCTGTCCGCGGTCCGGCGGGCGCTGCAGCTGAATTTCACGATGCCGGACGATTCCCCGCACGCCGACAGCTGCTAGCTCGGCGTCAGTCCGGCGATGCGGCGTAATCCGTTGCGGCGGACCACTTCCGCTCGATTCCGGCGAAGCGCCAGATCAGCACGGCGGCCACCCAGGTCAGGACGAACAGGCCGGCGATGGCGTAGCCCAGCAGGTTCAGGTCCAGGCCGCCGATCCAGCCCCAGAAGCCGCCGGTCCAGCCGAACTGCCGGGCGAGCAGGCCGAGCAGTTCGACACTGCCGATGACCAGCGCGACCACGACCGACAGACCGGTGACGGTGAGGTTGTAGTAGACCTTGCGGACCGGTTCGGCGAAGGCCCAGCCGTAGGCGAAGTTCATGAACGAGCCGTCGATGGTGTCGAACAGCGTCATCCCGGCGGCGAAGAGTATCGGTAGACAGAGGATCGCGTACCACGGCAGGCCTGCCGCGGCGCTGGTGCCCGCGAGTACGAGCAACGCGACCTCGGTGGCGGTGTCGAAGCCCAGCCCGAACAGCACTCCGACCGGATACATCTGCCAGGGCTTGCCGATCGACTTCGTCAACCTGCCCAGCACCCGGTTCATGAATCCCCGTTCGGCCAAATGGTTTTCGAGTCGCTGTTCGTCGTAGCTCCCGGCGCGCATATCCCGGAAGACCCGCAGGATGCCGATCAGGGCGATGATGTTGACTCCGGCGATCAGGTACAGGAACGTCCCGGACACGCCGGCGCCGATCAGCCCGGTGTAGTGATGCAGTGCCGAGGAGTCGTTCTCCAGGGGACCGGCGAGGGAGCGCACGCCGAGCGAGAGCAGCAATGCCAGCGTGAACACGATCGTCGAATGGCCCAGGGCGAAATAGAATCCGACCGACAGGGGGCGTTGCCGGTCGTGCATCAGTTTGCGGGTCGTGTTGTCGATGGCGGAGATGTGGTCCGCGTCGAAGGCGTGCCGCATTCCCAGGGTGTACGCGGTGACACCGATGCCCATGCCGAATGTCTTGGTGCCCATGCCGAAATGCCGGGGAGCGACCAGGGTGGTCAGCGTCAGCCATCCCGCCAGGTGCAGTGCGAGGATCACGGCGGCCATCGTGGCGACCGAAGCCCACTCCCGCCCGTGCAACGCTGTGGTCACCCCGCGGCGCAGGCCTGCGGTTCCATCAATGGTGTTGTGCGCCAAGGGTTCTCCTCGATCGTCGGGTCGGGGATCCACCCGCGGACGGGCGGTTGCGGGTGTCGCGATGCGTCGGGCGCCGGCAACGGCGAGACCCGCCCGGTGTGGAACCGGGCGGGCCGTCGCCGGTGGGTCAGCGAAATATGCTCCGCGGCAACCGATCTACTTCGACGGGTGGAACGGTTCGTTGATCGTGGTGAAGTACTGCGCCACGGCCGCGATCACGGTCGGGGCGGTCACCAGCAGCTGGCCCGCGAGGGTGCCCAGCGCGCCGACGGCGATGATGC
>CBJNFW010000474.1:0-2520 GCA_966435935.1 uncultured Nocardia sp. | reverse complement strand
TGTCCAACCCCCACCAGTGATTGTGCCTGTGGACACCCATGCCTACCAGGTCTTTCACCTGAGAAGACGCTGATAAGTTGCCAGCAGATGGCCAGAACGCCGAACGACGGCGCTGGCGAGGGAGTGCAGCGCCGCCGATGGCTGGGATGACGGATCAGGGCAGTTGATCCGTGCCGGTCGAACCCGACAACTACCGATCCTGCGCCCGCTACCTCGAGAACCTCCGCGAGAAAACTGTGAATGAACTGGCAATAAATACCCGCAGGTCGAACTGCAACCCCGTCCCGCCGGCTCCCCGCGCCCGAAACGACACTCCGCGAGCCTGACCCCCCTCGACCCGGACAACGCCGACACCAGTTCGCTGCCCGTCTCGCCGATCGGACGCGTGGCGGGCGCGAGCGCGAGCACCCGGCACGGGACCGAACGATGAGACCTCGGCGGCCGCGAACAGCCGGGGCGAAGCGGAGGCAATCCAACACAGCTCGCGACCCGCCTCGCCGGTCGAATGCGCGGCGGATGCGAGCAACGAGTGCCCGACATGGGCCCGACCGGCGAGAACTCAGTGGGCTGGCCGCGGACCCGCCGGAGCGAAGCGAAGCCAATCCGACACAGCTCGCGGCCCGCCTCGCCGGTCGAATGCGTGGCGGGCGCGACCGGCGAATACCCCGACACGACCCCGAACAGTGAGACCCGGGCCACTAACCCGCCCCAGCGAAGCGAAGCCGATCCGACGCAGCTCGCGGCCCGCCTCACCGGTCGGACCCGTGGCGGGCGCGAGCAACGAGCACCCGGCACTGGACCGAACGGTGAGCCCCTCGGGGCCGCGAACCCGCCGCAGCCGGGAAGGGCGCGAATTACAGCAGTGCTCGCACGGCCTCGATGGTGTCGGCGTCGGCGGCTTCCTTGTCCGGCCGGTACCGCAGGACCCGGGCGAATCGCAACGCCGCACCACCCGGATAGCGCGAGCTGACCTGCACTCCGTCCAGGGCGATCTCCACGACCAGCTCGGGCCGCAGGTAGACGGTGTGCGCGTCGCGGGTGCGCTCGTGACGGGGGAACTCCTCGGTCTGCCAGCGCAGCAGGGCGTCGGTGAGACCCTTGAAGGTCTTGCCGACCATGATCGGTTCACCACCGTCCGGATCGCGCGCACCCAGGTGCAGATTGGACAGGTAACCGGTGCGGCGGCCGTATCCCCATTCCGCGCCGAGCACGATCAGATCCAGCGTGTGCGTGGGTTTGATCTTCTGCCAGGCCCGGCCGCGACGTCCCGCCGCATAGGGCGCGGTGAGCGATTTGATCACGATCCCCTCGTGTCCGGCGGCCAGGGCGGCGTCGAAATAGTCCGCGGCGACCTCGGCGTCCGGCTGAACCAACGCCGGAATACTATGCGCCGCAGCTACTTTCGCCAAGGCATCGCGACGCTCGGACAACGGCGCGTCGAGCAGGTCCGCACCGTCCAGGTGCAGGCAGTCGAAGAAATAGGGATGCAACAGCAGATCGCGCGTCGAGGTGATCGGCTGTCCCGCGACGATCGGCGCGATATCGGAGGTCGCGAATCGGCTCATCGTCTGCTGGAACGGCCGAGGCCGGCCCGAATCGTCCAATGCCAGCGTCTCGCCGTCGAGAACCACACTCTCGCAGGGTAATTCGGTGACGAGTCGCACCAGTTCGGGCACTCCGGCGGTGATATCGCGCAACGTCCTGGTGAATACCCACACCTGGGACCCCTTGCGGTGCACCTGAATTCGCGCTCCGTCGAGCTTGTACTCCACACTCACCTCGCCGCCGAACTCGGCCAGCGCCCCGTCCAGGGTCGCACCGGGCGAGGCGAGCATGGGCCGGATCGGGCGCCCGACTTCGAGGCCGAACTCCGCGAGCGCCGCCGCACCTCCGGTCATCGCCGCCACCGCGGTCACCGGCAACCGCCCGGACAGCATGTACGCCCGGCGCACCTGTTCCACCGGCACCTGCGCCGCGCGGGCCACCGCCTCGGCGACGAGTGCGGCCAGCGCGCCCTGGCGCAGCTCACCGGTCAGCAGTCGCACCAGAAACTCCCGTTCCGGCTCGGTGGCAGCGCTCAACAACGCGGTCAGCAATTCCTGACGACGGGCCGAGGAGCCCTTACCCGCGGCGGCCGCCAACTCGTCCAGGGCATGTTCCACCTCGACCACGGTCAGCGCCTCCTGCGTGGCCGCAGCGGCGTCGATCGCGGACAACGTGCGCCAGCCCGCGCCGAGCCGCCCCTGGGTCGGCTCCCCCGAAACCCACGCGACGACCGGGGCCAGCTCATCGCCGGCCGCCCGGACGAGCAGGTCGGCCAGGGTGGCGATCTTGAGTTTGCGCGATGCGGTCGCCCGCACGGTTCGCGAGGCTTCCACGACGTCCGAGAGCAGCACGGATCCGACCGTAGCGCGAGGCTGTGACATATTGCTCAGCAGATTTGTTAATCGAGGATTGGCAACTCTGCGAAGGCTTCCTAAAGTGGATATATGGCCAAGACTTATGTCGGGTCGCGGCTTC
>CBJNFW010000473.1:0-2561 GCA_966435935.1 uncultured Nocardia sp. | reverse complement strand
TTTTGTTGGGGGTTGTGTTTTCAGCCGGAGAATCGCGTGACCGAGGGCTGGTTTTGGGGGGCGGAACGACGAGCCTGAAAGCGCCGAAAACCCGCCGAAGCGAAGCGGAGACAAAAGATACAGCTACCGCACTGTGTGGACGATCAGGACGTCCGAACGGGACTTGCGGGCGACATCCGAGGGCACCGAGCCGAGCAGGCGGCCGGCCAGGGTGTTCAGGCCGCGGTTACCGACGACCAGCAGGTCGGCCTGGACTTCCTTCACCAGGGACAGCAGCGAGTCGACCGGTTCGCCGACGATCGCCTTCTCCTGCACATCGGTGGCGCCCGCCGCGTGGGCCTTGTCCCGTGCGATTCGCAGAATCTCGTTGGTGGGCGCCGAGCCACGGACCTGGTAGGCCTCGTCCTTCAGCACATCGGTCGCGGCGGCGACGTCGCGATCGTCGGTCGGGTAGTAGGCGCAGGCGACATACAGGGTCGCGCCGGAGGCCCCGGCCAGGGCGGCGGCCTTCTCGACAGCGACGTACGACGAGTCCGAGCCATCGGTACCGACGACAATGGACCGGTAGGCGGTGGTCATCTCTCCTCCAAACGTACAAGTGGTCGGATGCCGGCGCATGACGTCCGCGACTGCGGGCGCCGCGCGGCAACTGCGCTAGACCATAACCGCTACCGAGTCGGAAAAATCCGAAATTGCATCACATCACACCGGGGTGCCGTGTAGCGCGTGCCACACATTCGCCGGAGTCTTCGGCAAGAGCCCGGACTACCAGCGTGAATCTCCGATGGCCCGGCCGCTGTGGCGACGTACGCCGCAATCGCGAACGGTCTTGCAGCACTGGGATTTTCGTCACAGTAGCGCTGTTCGTCGCGCCGCCGGGCCGGGCCGCGAGGACCTCGGCGTCCACGGGCACCGGGCAGCGAGTGAACAGCATTTACCCGCTCGGGAAGGTCCGCTGGTAGTTCGCCCGGAAATCCCGGCCAATTGTCGTGAATTACCCCAAGTTTCGTCGCGACGACAGATGTCCCGAGAGATACCGGCCGAGATAGTGGACAAATGCGTGCGAGGTCAATCCGCCGACCGCGCATATTCCAGCGGCGCCATTCCCACCTCGAGGGCGAACTCACGGGAGAAGTGGGCCTGATCGAAGTAGCCGAGATCCAGCGCCAGGGCCGCCAGATCCGCGGTACGGCCGTCGGCGAGCAGTTGCGCACCGTCCTGGAGCCGGTAGCGGCGCAGCACCCACTTCGGATTGGCGCCGACATAACGCCGGAACAGCCGTTGCAAGGTACGGATCGGCACGCCGAAGCGCTCGGCGACCTGGTCGACGCGGAGCAGGTCGCGGTCCGACTCCATGGCCGAGATGATGCGCAGCAGGAGCCGGTAGTTGTCGTCCACGACGGCCGTGCGCGCCTGCTGGGCGAAGAAGTTCTCGACCACATCGCGACGCCGCTCGGTGGTGGGCTCGGCGAGCACCTGCTCGGTCAGCCCGGTCGCGTGGGGCAATACCTCGACGAGGTCGATCGCCGAATCGCGAAACGAGGCCACATCGAGTCCGGTGAAGGCACCGAAACCACCGGGCCGGAACTTCACCGCGAAAGTCTCGCCCTCCTCGGCCAATTCGCGGGTGAACTTGGTGGTGCAGACGCCGTTGACGAAACCACCGGTGCCGGCGGTCGTACGTTCGAAGGTCAGATTGACGCTCGGGAACGGCAGCACCTCGGCCATGAACGGCGGACACCCCCGCAGATCCCACCGCACCTCCCAGTACCACTCCACGAACCGGGACAGTTCCGGGCCCGCGGGAGCCCTGGTGAGGCTGCGATGCCGCGCCTGCGCGCGCGGATGCAGAATCCCCTTGACCACTTCCGGTGGCGGTATCGGAACACGTTCCAGCGCAGCGTCTTTCACGTCCGCATCGGACGCGTTCACCGGTGCGCTCCGAACGTCCGGTCGAGCTGTCGCGTTCTTACAAGATCCGCCGCGCGCCGACCGGCAGAGTCGTGCCCATGACGAACACCGTGAATCCGATTCCCGAGGGCTACCACTCGATCAACTGTTTCCTTGCCGTACCCGATGCCAACGCGGCCATCGAGTTCTACGGCACGGTTTTCGGCGCGAAGGTGCTGAGCCGCAACGACCTTCCCGACGGCCAGGCCGCCCACGCCGAATTGCAGGTGGGCGATTCGACCTTCCAGCTGGGTATGCCGATTCCTGCCGAAGGGGTGCGGGCTCCCGCCACCGACTGGGTGCACACCAGCATCGTCCACTACTGCCCCGATGTGGACGCGGTCACGAAACTCGCCCGCGAGCACGGCGCCAAACGCGTCGAGGATCCGCAGACCTTCGTCACCGGCGACCGGTACGGCCTGGTCATGGACCCGTTCGGGCACCGCTGGGTGGTCATGACGCGAGTCGAGGACATCTCGCGCGAGGAGGGCGAACGCCGTGTGAACGAGTGGATGGCGAGCCAGTCGAGCTGATCGGCGCCGCCGGGCACGGCCCGCACCGCCCCGGCGGACACCGGAACCCAGGCACACCTTCCCTGTGCGCACTACCGC
>CBJNFW010000472.1:0-3144 GCA_966435935.1 uncultured Nocardia sp. | reverse complement strand
GCTGATTTGGGTGGCAGCAGAAGGACTGTGGAGCGTCGGCGCCCCCCCCCCCCCCCCCCACCGCTGCTGCGACCCGGGTTGCGCTACAGCTGCGCCAATCGGGGCGCGGATCCCTGCGCCCGGATTCGCGCACCGGCCTCGCGGGTCAATTCCCTTGTGCTGCCCAGCAATCCGTCCAGCACCAGGACGCGCCGGATATGCCCCTGCAACTCGTGTTCGGCGGTGAACCCGATTCCGCCGAGCGTCTGCTGACAGTGCTTCGCGGCCAGCAGTGCCGCCCGGCCCGCGGCCGCTTTGGCCAGCAGTGCGCCGAACTCGTCGTCGGCGGTGCTCAGCGTCGCCTCGGCCCCCTCGAGCGCGACGAGCGTTTCGGCCAGCCGGTGCCGGATCGCTTGGAAGGAAGCGACCGGCCGCCCGAACTGCTTGCGGTCCAGGGCATGTCGTCGTGCCAGGGCCAGCATGGTGCGGCCGCTGCCGATCAGCCACCAGGCCAGTGCCCGGCGTCCCGGGCCGAGCGGGATATCCGCACCCGGTGCCGCCGGGTGCAACGGCAGATCCTCGTCGACCGTGCCGCCGGGCTCGTCCGTGCGCTCCCAGACCACCCACGAACCACCGGCGAACGGCAGCCCCACGGCGCCGCCCAACGGGTTTCCGGAAGCCTGCGCGAGCACGTCGTTGAGCACCGGTGCATGCGCACCGGTCTCCCCGAGCAGCCGGAACACCAGAGGTATTGCGATATCGGGCATTTCGGCGAGCATCTCCGCCCACCCCAGCTCAGCCAGCGCACGATCGAGTGCGGCTCCCGAGGCGGAGCCCATCGCCTTGCTCAAACTCTCGGCAATCAGCTCGATCTCTGCGGAATCGGTGTCGGTCATCGGGACTTTCCTTCCTCGGCGCGCGAAAACCTCGGCCGCCGGTCCGCATATCGCCACACGCGGGCACTCGCACAGTGAACCGAGGAGTTCCGCGGTGCGGCCCACGAATTTCGGGCTGCTGTCCGAAGCGTGCGCAAGTGCGGCTCTCGTGGTCCGACGTCTGTGAGCAGCACGGCGGATATTGCTGGGTTCTGTTGTGCCACCGGGCCTTTCCGGAGGCGGTCGCCGCAGTGACCGGGGTTCGTGTGCTGTCCGGCCGGTCCAGCGCGCATGCCTATTCCTTCCCCAGATCCAGCAGCCGCCGGGCGACGATATTGCGCTGGATCTCGGCGGTGCCGCCGTAGATGGTGGCGGCGCGGGAATAGAGGAATTCGGTGCGCCACGAGGAGTCATGTAGTTCGACCGCGCCGGGCAGCAGATCGCGGGCGGTGTCGAACAGTTGCTGTTCGGCCGTGGCCAGCAGGATCTTGTCGACGGAGGTCTCGGGGCCGAGCGACGCACCGGATGCCAAGCGCCGCTGGGTATCCCGCGACCGGCAGCGGATGGTGTGCAGCGCCAGATAGGCCGAGCCGAGTTCGGCGTCGTCGGGAATCGCGGTCTGCTCGAGTACCCGGTCCAATCGCGTGAACAGGTGCGCGATCCGATGCCAGAAGCAGGTCGAGCGTTCGTACGGGAGCAGATCCATCGCGACGCGCCAGCCGTCGCCGGGACGTCCCAGCATCCGGTCGGCGGGGATGCGGACGTCGTCGAAGTACACCTCGGCGAACTCGTCCACGCCGTGCATCGTGCGCAGCGGGCGCACGGTGATGCCCGGGGTGTCCATGTCCAGGAAGAAGGCGGTGATCCCGTCATGACCGGGTGCGGTCCGGGTGAGCAGGACGCAGCGCGCCGCGTACTGGGCCAGACTGGTCCACACCTTCTGCCCGTTGACCACCCAATGATCGCCGTCCGGAACGGCTTTCGTGCTGAGCGAGGCCAGATCACTGCCCGAACCCGGTTCGGAGAACCCCTGGCACCACTGCTCGCGCCCCGACAGCAGCCGCGGCACCATCTCCGCGGCCAGTTCGGAGCGGGCGTAGGAGATCATCGTCGGCGCGAGCACCTCGACCATCGAATAGTTCCCCGGTTCGGCCAGGTCGCGCGTGGCGACCTCCTCCCCGAGAATCGCCCGGAGTACGGCGGGCCCGCCGAGCCCCCCGACCTCGGCCGGCCACCCGTACCGCATCCACCCCGCGTCGTACAACGCACGGCGCACCCGGCACAACTGCTCGAGCTCGGCGTCGAGCGAGTGGCCGGGGCCGAGCGTGTGGCCAGGGCCGGGGGTGAGATCGTTCTCGTCGAGCCAGGTGCGCACTCCGGCGCGAAACTCGTTGATATCCATAATGTTCAGACTCTTTCGAGAGCTGCCGGGAGCTGCGATGGCACGGTTGCCCGACCGGCGGACTGCTGCCCGCACGCCTGCGAATGCGTGCGGGCAGCCGGAGCGGGATCGCCGCTGGGGCGCGTCTCGGGCGGCCGGGGCGTCCACGACCCGTCCGCCCTCGCCGGCCTCATTGCCGGGTGCGCTCGAAGGCGTGCGGGATTCCCGAATCGTGATTGCCGTTGCGGCGGATGAACGTCATCCGCCGCGTCCGCAACCGCCAGCCGTCCTCGGTGCGCACGAGCGTGTCGCTGTAGTAACCGATCCGCATGTCGTGCGTGCCGTGATCGATGAAGCACAGTGGCTGGGTGCCGGTGGCGGTATCACCGTCGATGTCGAGAAGCGGTGTGCCCGTGAGGAAAAGGCCCTTGGGCGCGGCGGCCACCAGTTCCGGGAACAGGTCCAGGGTGTAGGTGTCGCCGAAGGCGCTGTAGCTGCCGTCGGGGGTGAACACCGAGACCACGCCGTCGATGTCGCCCTGGGTGATGGTCACCGCGTACCGGGCCAGCAACTGCTGGATGTCGAGGAGATCCTCGTAGCGCGAGGGTTTATCGCTGGACAAAGACCTTGCCGCCTTTCATCACGAACCGCACGTCCTGGGTGACGGTGATGTCCTGGATCGGGTCGCCGGGCACGGCGATGATGTCGGCCAGCATCCCCTCGGCCAGCCGGCCGCGGTCCTCGGCGTCGATGAGGTCCGCGGCGTTCACGGTCGCCGCGCGCACGACGTCCAGCGGATCGAGCCCGCGCGAGACCAGCGCGACGAGTTCGTCGGCGTTCTTGCCGTGCGGAATCGCGGGCGCGTCGGTGCCGACCGCGATCCGCACGCCCGCCTTGTAGGCGGCCAGA
>CBJNFW010000471.1:0-3166 GCA_966435935.1 uncultured Nocardia sp. | reverse complement strand
CCATTTTCCCGCTGCCGGCGCCGTTGAACCCTGGCCGCGGCGCCGGCAGCAACTTTTCGGTATCGTGCGGCGGATCGGGCGGGCACGTCGGTGCGCGCACCGTTTCAGGGGCCGTATTCGTGGTGGTCGCTCAGGTCCGGCAGCCGGCAACGTCCCGCGACGACCTCCGCCGCCAGATCGTCGTAGGCGACGGCCAGTTGACTCAACCGGCGCCAGGCGTCGCTGATCACCCATTCGGGTGCGGTGGTCAGGGTCAGGTAGGCCAGCGCCGAGAACTGCGCGAGCCGGTCGACGACGGTGCCCACCGTCTCGGTATGCAATCGCACACCGCGGTGGGCATGGGGTAGCTCCCGCGCGACCCAGCGATCTATCTCGTGTACCAGGTGTGCTCTGCGCCGATCGATATCGGCGGCGACCCCGGGACTCGCATCGAGCCGCTGTTCGTGCAACTCGGCCAGCCGGCATGCGGACCGCAGCACGAGATTTTCCCCGTGCGGCAGACCCCGGCAGGCGTCCAGCAGCAGGTTCTTCGGCGGGAGTGGTTCCACGCCGGATATATTGCCCGCCAAATATTTCCGTATAGCAACGGAGGATGGTACGGGGTCAGACCAGGTCCACCCGGACGCCCGCATCCCGGATCGCGGCAATTGCTTCGGCGTCGGCCGCGGTATCGATGACCAGGATGTCCACGTCCTCGATCGGGCAGATGCGGGCCAGCGCAGTGGTTTCGAGTTTCTCGGCGGTCGCCACCACGATGACGCGGTCGGCGCGGCGGACCATTTCGGCGTTGATACCGGACTCGTCCAGGTGGCGGCCCTGGGCGCCGCCCGCGGCGGTGATGGCGTTGACCCCGAGAATCAAAGTGTCCAAATGTAATTGGGACATGGCGCGCTCGGCCAGGGGGCCGTGCAGTTCGTAGGACTCGCGACGGGCCTGGCCGCCGATGCAGATGGTGCGCAGATGCGGGCGCAGCACGAGCTCGCCCGCGATATTCAGCGCATTGGTGACGATGGTCATCGGGTTGTCCGCCGAGGTCGGCAGATCCGGTCGACCGGCCAGGGCGCGGGCCACCGCCGTGGTGGTGGTGCCGCCGTTGAGCCCCACCACCTCCGTCGGTTCGACAAGTGCCGCAGCGTATTCCGCGACGCGCTGTTTGGGTTCGTCGCCGTTGCCGCGATAGCGGGCGGGCAGATCGTAGGCGACCGAGGTCGCCACGATGCCACCGTGCGTGCGGGTGGCCAGCTGCTGATCGGCCAGGGAGGTGAAATCCCGCCGGATGGTGGCGGGCGAGACCGACAGGATCGCCGCGGCTTCCTCCACCGTCAGCCGTCCGGACTCGGAAAGCAGTTCCAGCAGGCGGTTCCAGCGCTGGGAACGGTCTGTCGCGGAGGTCATTTCACGCTTCCAGCGGTCAGACCCGCGACCAAACGCTTCTCGATGAACGCGAACAGGATGACAACGGGCACGACGCCGACAGTAGAGACGGCGAATACGTACTGCCAAGCCGTGTCGTACTGCCCGATGAACTTGGTCAGTGCCACCGACAGCGGCTGATTCGCCGGGGTGGTGAGAATGACCAGGCTGGCGGCGAATTCGTTCCAGCAGGAGACGAAGGCGAAGATGGTCGCGGTGACGATGCCCGGCCACACCAGCGGCAGGCTCACCCGGGTGAGGGTCTGAATTCGGTTGAGCCCGTCCAGTTGTGCGGCCTCCTCGATCTCCACCGGAACCGAGGCGAAGAAACTGTGCAGGATCCACACCGCGAAGGACAGATTGAACGCGGCGTTGACCAGAATCATCGCCAGCCAGGTGTCGTTGATGCCGAGTGCGAAGAACTCCCGGATCAGACCGGTCACCAGCACCACGGGTTGCAGCATCTGGGTCACCAGCACCAGGCCGAGGAAGGCGAGTTTGCCCGGAAAGCGCCGTCGCGCAGTGTAATACCCGGCGGGGATCGCCACCAGCAGCACGATCACGGTGGCGCACACCGAGATCACGATGGTGCTGACCATATTGAACGGCAGCGGTGTTTCCGGCGTCTGCCACATGCTGCCGTAGTTGCCCGGACTCCATTGGTGCGGCAGATAACTCGGCGGGATGTGCAGGATCTCCGAACGCGGTTTGAGTGAGCCCAGCACCATGACGATGTACGGGATCAGGAAGATCAGCGCGATCACGATGCCGACGATGGTGAGATCCCAGCGCCGGCGCGGACGTTTGGGCGGTGATTGTGCGGTCATCGCGCTTCCTCCCCGGCCGGGCGGATCAGTTTCATGTAGATCACGATGATCACCACGATCAGCACGAAGTTCAGCACGCTGAGCGCGGCGGCGGTGTTCAGCTCCTGATTCTGCTGAATCAGTTTGAAGGTCAGCGTCGTCGTGGTGTCCGCGCCGAATCCGGCGATGCTGCCGGTCAGTACCTGCAGGATGGGCAGCGAATTGAACACGTTGATGATGTTGATGATCGCCGCCACCGCGATCGCCGGACGCAGTTGCGGCAGGGTGAGATAGCGGTATCGCTGCCATGCGCTCGCGCCGTCCACCCGGCCCGCCTCGCCCAGCTCGGCCGGAATCGATTGCAGCCCGGCCAGAATCGTGTAAGTGGTGAAGGGGATGGAGACGAATACCGCGACTCCGATCGCGACCAGGAACGCCGGGCCCGCCTGTTTGGTGAACCCGAAACCCCGGTGCAGGACGCCGATATCGACCAGGAAGCGATTGGCGATTCCGACGTCCGGATCGAGCATGTACGCGAAGACCGTCGTGGTCATCACCACCGAGGCCGCCCACGGCACCAGCACCGCCAGCCGGACCGCGGTGCGGCCCGGAAAATCCTTGTTCAGGAATTGCGCCAGCGCGGCGGACAGCACCAATGTGATCAGCACGACCGCGACCACCCAGACGACGGTGTGCCCCAGCACGCTACCCAGCGCGCTGATCCCGAACAGCCTGCGGTAGTTGGCCGTTCCCGCCGGGCCCAGATCCTGCCCGTACGAGGTGAGTTTGCGGGTGGAGGTCCAGATCATGTACGCGGCGGGGAACGCCACGATCGCGGCGATCAGCACCAGCGCCGGGGGGGGGGAAAGAGAAAAGAGAAAAGGTGGAGTGGGCTGGGGGAGAGGGGGGGGAGCCAGGGGGAGGGGCCCACCCCCACCCCCCTGCGT
>CBJNFW010000470.1:0-3356 GCA_966435935.1 uncultured Nocardia sp. | reverse complement strand
GACTCCAGGGGCGAGGCGGCTCCGGGGCGAGACGCCTGCGGGACCGAGACTGCTGCGGAAGCGAGGCGGCTGCGAGGGCGAGGCGACTCCGGCGACCGATCGGCGTGCCTGGTGGTCGGCCCGCCGTGTGCTCGGGTGCGGCAATCACCCACCGGTCCGGCTCGGGGCGGGTCGGTTGTCAGGTCGCGGCCTCGGCCGATGTGAGCTACGAGACCACATCCTGCTGCCGTCCGGCGCGGCGTCCACGTGCGGCCGAGGCGACGAGGATCGGCTTTGGTGACCGGTCGGCACGGCCCAGGTAGATGGTCGGCCCGCCGTGTGCCGGGTTGCGGTCCTGGGGCGGGCAGCCGGTCCGGCCTGAATGCGAATGCGCGAGCCGGTCGGTCGGCAAGGCGCAAGGGTCATCTGTATCGCCACGATGCGGGCGTGCGTCCGTGTGACAACCCGGTCGTGAATCGCGTCTACCAGCACTTTCGCCGGTTATCGCGGAGACCGCGAACAGGTGTCGCAGCCACGGTTCGCCGCCGGGCCGGAAATGAGCCGGAGAGGCCCGGGAACTGGTGCGGCGGATCGATAGCGCACATGGGAGACTCGTCACGATGCTCACCTACTTCCAAGCCATCGTGATCGGCGCGCTGCAAGGCGTCACCGAGTTGTTCCCCATCTCCAGTCTCGGCCATTCGGTGCTGGTCCCGGCGTGGATCGGCGGCAGCTGGCAGGAACTCGTCCAGCAGGGGGATTCCAAATCCGGCACCCCGTACCTGGCGTTCGTGGTCGCCCTGCACGTCGCGACGGCGATCGCGCTGCTGGGGTACTACTGGCGGGACTGGCGCGACATCATCATCGGATTCGTGCAGACCCTGCGCACCCGCCGCATCGAGACCTCCACCCAGCGGCTGGCCTGGCTGATCGTCATCGCCACCATTCCGGTCGGACTCCTCGGCCTGGTGCTGGAGCATCCGCTGCGCACACTGTTCGCCAAACCGATCTACGCGAGCATCTTCCTGATGCTCAATGGCGTCGTATTGATCGTCGGCGAGGGGCTGCGCCGCCGCAACGCGCCGTCGCTGTCGGATTACGGACGCAAATTCGCCGAGGAGGAGGCGCAGGCCGGCCATGCCGGTGATGTGCTGACCGAGGAGCATGTCGTCTCGAACGAGCGCCTCGCGTCCTTGAGCGTGAAGGACGCGCTCGGTATCGGTCTGGCCCAGTCCGGCGCGCTGCTGGCCGGATTCAGCCGTTCGGGTCTGACCATGGTCGGCGGTCTGCTGCGCGGACTCGACCACGAGGACACCGCGAAATTCGCCTTCCTGCTCGCCACGCCGGTGATTCTGGCCGCGGGCGTGCTGAAACTCCCCGAACTGGCCGGCCCGCAGGGACGCGACATCATCGGCCAGGCCGTAGTCGGTGCGATCGTCGCCGGTTTGGCCGCGTGGTTCGCGGTGCGCTTCCTGGAACGGTTCTTCAAGACCCGCACGATGCTGCCGTTCGCGGTGTACTGCCTCGTCGCGGGTCTGCTGTCGATCATCCGGTTCGTATAGGCGCGAGCCCGTGCCCATCACCGTATTGATCGCCGACGACCAGGCGATGGTTCGGCAGGGATTCGGCGCGCTGCTGGCCGCGCAGCCCGATATCAGCGTCATCGGTGACGCGGCCAACGGACAGGTCGCGGTGTCCGAGGCGAAACGCCTGCGCCCCGACGTGGTGCTGATGGATGTGCGCATGCCGGAGATGAACGGCCTCGACGCCGCCCGCGCCATCCTCGCCGCCGGATTCGATCCGCCGGTTCGGGTGCTGATGCTGACCACCTTCGATATCGACGACTACGTCTACGAGGCATTGAGCTTGGGCGCCAGCGGTTTTCTGCTCAAGGACGCCCCCGCCGAGGAGTTGGTGCGCGCGGTGCGGGTGGTCGCCGACGGTCAGGCGCTGCTCGCCCCGACGGTGACCAGGCGGCTCATCGCCGACGTCACCCGCCGCCGCGCCCGCCGCACCCCGTCCCCGGCATTGAACGCCCTTACTCCGCGCGAGCGCGAAGTACTCGAACTCATCGCCCGCGGCATGTCGAACAACGAGATCGCCGAGACCCTGTTCGTCGCGGAACAGACCGTGAAAACGCATGTATCGAAGGTGTTTTCGAAGCTGGATCTGCGCGACCGCGCCCAAGCGGTGGTCCTGGCCTACGAATCGGGTCTGGTGACGCCGGGCTGAGTTCCCGATCAGGAAGTACTGCGCCCAGGTCGAGTAGGATGCGGCTGGCATCGACTCATACCGCCCTCCCCGCGCACGCGGGGATGAGCCCGTCGCCGGAAGGGGGTCGTAGGTGCTGCGCAGCGGTGACGTGTTCGCCGGTTTCACCGTCGAGCGACTGCTCGGCCAAGGTGGCATGGGTTCGGTGTATCTGGCGCGGCACCCGCGATTACAACGGCAGACCGCGCTGAAACTGCTGAACCGGGAATTGTTCGCGGACGCGGAGATTCGCGCCCGTTTCGAGCGCGAGGCCGATCTGGTCGCCCAGCTGGATCATCCGAACATCGTCGCGGTCTACGACCGCGGCGTGGAGGACGAGCAGCTGTGGATCAGCATGCAGTACATCGATGGCGTCGACGCGGCCGCGGTGAATCCGCATACGCTGCCGCCCGAGCGAGCGGTGCAGATCATCGAAGGCGTCGCCGCCGCACTGGATTACGCGCACGGCAACGGCGTGCTGCACCGGGATGTGAAGCCCGCCAACATCATGCTCGGCCGGGATACCAACGGTAAGGGTGAGCGGGTCTATCTCACCGATTTCGGCATCGCCCGGCTGCGGGAGGATTCCACCCACCTGACGCAGGCCGGAATGTTCACCGCCACACTGGCTTACGCCTCGCCCGAGCAGATGACCGGCTCGCCGCTGGACAACCACTCCGACCAGTACGCCCTGGGGTGTGCGCTGTACTGGCTGCTGAGCGGGACCGGGCCGTTCGATTCGGAGGATCCGAACGAGCTGATCCACGGCCATCTGCTGCTGCCGCTGCTCTATGCGCTGTGGGCCGGCTTCCACACCAGCGCCTACGCCACGCGCTTTGATCTGACCTCTCCGCTGACGCTCACCAATTTTACCCGCGCCTGGGAGGCTGCGCCGTTCGCGCGTTACTTCCTCAATAGTATCATTATCGCTGGAGTTGCGACGGTGATCTCTGTGGCAATAGCCGTGCTGGCCGGATACGCTATTAGCAGATATCGGTTTGCCGGAAGGAGGGTATTCAGCCTCGTCGTGCTCTCGACGCAGATGTTCCCTGGAATACTCTTCCTGCTTCCGCTGTTCATCATCTTCATCAATATCCAACAGGCGATAGGAGTCCAGTTGTACGGGT
>CBJNFW010000469.1:0-3405 GCA_966435935.1 uncultured Nocardia sp. | reverse complement strand
CGAGGCGCGGACCGCTCGAATCGGTGACGGTGTGCGTGCGCACCGTTCAGCCGGCGGGCGCTCGATCCCGGACAGTGGGGCTATTCGGACGCGGCCCAGTCGACCGCGACCGATTCCCCGCGGTCGACGGTGAAGAAGGCGACCTCCAGATGCCTGCCCCGATCGACCAGTTCGATCGCGGACAGCGGAACGGGCTGGATGATGCGGACCCACCAGGGGCGGGGTTCGTCCCAGGCACGCAGTTCCAGGTCGAGGCGCAGGACCGGATCGTCGCGTCCGGTGTAGTCGGCGGCGACGGGACTGGCCGCGAGCACGGTGGCGTCGGCGCGGCGGCCGTTGGCGAGGATCTTCGCGATGCCGACCCGGGTGGACTCCTCGGGTCCCGGAACGTACAGCACGACCCGATCGCGATCTCCCGGATCGACCCGGCAGCCGACGACATCACCGGGCTGCATGGCGATCAGATCCATCTCGCCGACGCGCTGGCGGATCCGTGTCTCGTAGGGCCGGCGATCCTCGATATCGACGCGGATCCAGAAAAGGTGCCCGGGTTCGGCGCGGCCGCCCGCGACGCCGTCCGCCTTCCGCACCACCGCCGGCCCGGCGAACGGCGGCATCCGGCAGGGTCGCACCCCGAGAATCCGCGCGGTGCCCGCGAGCCCCAGCATCAGCACCTCACGCTGGGCCGGTTCGGACAGCGCGCCGTGCCGGATCGCGAAACCGGGCGAACCCCAGTGCGCCGACCAGCGGCCGAACAGGCCGGAACGAGTGCTCGAGATCACCGGTGCTGGTCGTTCGCTCGCGCGCTCCCGCATAGGCTTACGGTAACCGGAATACGAGATGCTTCACGGCCTTTCGACCATCTATGCGAAGAAATTCCGGATTAGCCCGAAGGTCGAAGCGGTCGGACGCGAGGCAAATTAAACATCGCGGTGGCGGGCCATTAGGCTTGGGACCATGACCGCTGCCTTGCCGAGCATCCCCGCCGAACTCAAACCAGCCGACGGACGTTTCGGCTGCGGACCGTCCAAGGTCCGTCCGGAACAGCTGAACGCGCTGGTCGAGGTCGGCGCGTCGGTGTTCGGCACCAGCCATCGGCAGAAGCCGGTCAAGGACGTCGTCGCGCGGGTGCGCGCGGGCCTGCGCGAGCTGTTCTCGCTGCCCGACGGCTACGAGGTGGTACTCGGCAACGGCGGCACCACCGCGTTCTGGGATGCGGCCGCCTTCGGCCTGATCCGGGAGCGTTCGCTGCACCTGACCTACGGTGAGTTCAGCTCGAAGTTCGCCGCCGTGGCCAAGAAGAACCCGTTCATCGGCGATCCGATCGTCGTCTCGACCGATCCGGGCACCGCGCCCGAGCCGGTCGCCGATCCGCAGGCCGATGTGATCGCCTGGGCGCACAACGAGACCTCGACCGGCGTCGCGGTTCCGGTCCAGCGTCCGGCCGGTTCGGAGAACGCGCTCATCGCCATCGACGCCACCTCGGGCGCGGGCGGTCTGCCGGTGAACATCGCCGACTCCGACGTCTACTACTTCGCCCCGCAGAAATGCTTCGCCTCCGACGGCGGGCTGTGGATCGCCCTGATGAGCCCCAAGGCGCTCGAGCGGGTCGCGGAGATCAAGGAGTCGGGCCGGTTCACCCCGGAATTCCTGTCCCTGCCGATCGCGGTCGACAACAGCTCCAAGGATCAGACCTACAACACCCCGGCGCTGGGCACCCTGCTGCTGCTGGCCGACCAGATCGAGTGGATGAACGCCAACGGCGGCCTGGACTGGACGGTCAAGCGCACCCTGGATTCCTCCTCACGGCTGTACGCCTGGGCCGAGTCCAGTGAATTCGCCACCCCGTTCGTGGCCGATCCGGCGCATCGCTCGCAGGTCGTCGGCACCGTCGATTTCGTCGATTCGGTCGATGCCGCGCAGGTTGCGAAGGTGCTGCGCGCCAACGGAATCGTCGACACCGAGCCGTATCGCAAACTGGGCCGCAACCAGTTGCGCGTCGGTATGTTCCCGGCGATCGATCCGGATGACATCACGCAGCTGACGCGTAGTATCGACTGGGTCGTCCAGGAAATCGCCAAGTAGGCGAATGCGGCAGGGGGGTCGGTCGGATGTTTCAGCGGATTTCGGCCATTGAATGGCGATCCGGCCGGGTCGCGAACATGCTGATCGAAGCGGGCTGAATTGAACACGATAGCGCGCGCGGAAGTCTCCCGGGAGATTTCCGCGCGCGTGTCCTGCCACATGAATCTCAGAAGTGCACTACTGTTCCAGAACGTGGGCGGTGTCGCGAGCCATGCTGTGATCGACGCGGCGCTGTGTTCGCTGCACTGATAAGGAGGTAACGGTGCGTGAGCTTCGAGTGATCGGTCTGACGCCCGATTCCGCGCACATCGTGTGCATCGATCCCGAGTCCGGACAGAAGTACCGGCTCGCCGCCGACGAAAAACTGCGCGCTGCCGCCCGAGGAGACCTTGCCCGATTCGGCCAGATCGAGATCGAAACGGAAGCGACTATGCGTCCTCGCGATATCCAGGCCCGTATCCGTGCCGGTGCGTCCGTGGAGCAGGTGACCGAGGAATCCGGAATGCCGCTGAGCCGCGTCGAGCGGTTCGCCTATCCGGTCCTGCTCGAGCGCGCGCGGGCCGCGGAGTTGGCGCAGAAGGCGCACCCGGTTCGCAAGGACGGCCCGGCCGTGGAAACTCTCATCGATGTGGTCTCGGCCGCGTTCGCCGAGCGCGGCCACAATATCGATATCGCCGAATGGGATGCCTGGAAGGACGAGAAGGGCTACTGGGTCGCCCAATTGCAGTGGCAGGCAGGTCGTTCGGTGATCGCCGCGCACTGGCGTTTCCAGCCGGACGCGCACGGCGGTTCGGTGACGCCGCTGGACGACCCGGCCAATGATCTGGTCGATCCCGATTTCGGCCGGGCGCTGCGCGGCCTGGCGACGATACTGCCCGAACCCGCCGCCGAACAGGCCGCGCCGGTGGAGCCGGTGGCCCCGGTGGCGCCGACCCCGCCGCCGCGTGACGAGCCCGCGGCGGTGACCGAGCGGGAAACCGAGGCCGAGGAATTCTTCGAGAAGCGTGCCGTCGGTGGCAGTTCGGTGCCGGTGGCCGCGCAGTCGGCTCCGGTCGCCGCGCCGCCTGCCGCACCGTCCCGGGAGCCGCAGGCCACGGCAGAGGAGTACGCCGCGCCAGCACGTGAGACGTCGGCGCCGGCCGCGATGACTTGGCGAGCCGTCTCGGCATTGATGCCGCCATCGACCTCAATATAGGGGGTGAGCCCCCGGTCGTTCGCCATGGTCCGAAGCCGCGTGATCGTGGGCAGCACGTCGGGGATGAAATGCTGGCCGCCAAAGCCGGGATTGACCGACATGACCAGGATGATGTCGCAAAGCGG
>CBJNFW010000468.1:0-3437 GCA_966435935.1 uncultured Nocardia sp. | reverse complement strand
GAACACGATCACGTTGTAGCCGTCGTCGGCGGCCCGGAGCATGGGGCCGGTCGCAACGCCTTGTCCGACAACCAGATCCAAGCCCTCGCCGAGAAAATAGAACCGCCACAGCGGGCCGAGGTCGACGCCGTAGGCGGCCTTGGTGCGGTCGACGATCGGCAACCCCCGCCCGGCGATCGCGTCGACGATTTCGAAGTGGTCGCCCGCGTCCTCCGGCCGCGCGCCGACCGCCGCGACCGAATACGCCAGATCGACCGTGAGATGGGCGTTGTAACCGGCCATCGCCACCCGGGCACCGGATACGCCGCAACTCGCCGCCAGCGAAAAGTACTGCGCCCAATGCGGTTCCACGTCACCGCCGGTGAATTCGAGGTGAAGGTCGACCAAGAGCCGCCGGGCGAGCTCCAAGCTGACCGCGTGCGCGTAGGCGGGGTGGGCGAATGCCGAGGGATCACGCTGCAGCGGCATCACGGCCTGCTGTTCGGACAGATCGAGCCCGATCAAGAACAGCCCGCGCCGATCTCGATGCCGCACGAGAATGTCGGTGATGCGGTGGTGTCGCTCGATGGCGTCGCTCAGCCGCTGCATGGGAGTGCCCGACAACGTCGTCGTGTCCGTGAGCGCGGCAATCGTGCCGACCTCGCCGGCGGACAGCGGGCTTCCGCAGCCTGCCGTCGCGACCGGCGGCACCCCCGCGCTCGCCGGAGCGATGCTGGACGCCACAGCGACACCGATTATCCCGACCAGAATCCATCTCGGCACCCCAACCCGAACCATGCCGGTCCTTTCCGTTCGCTCATGTGCGATGGCGGGCCCACTGTCGTCGGGTAATTAGATCATCGCGCCGAGCCCGCGCGGTCGTGCGGCGGGACCGGATCGACGCCATGACGAGCGGAGGTGGGGGTGGGGGTCAGGGTTCGGCGGTCGGCGTGTCGCTGGATTCGTCCCGAGAAGAAACTGCGTGGTCCGAGTACGGTCGAGCGCGTTTCGCGCCGCCGAATCGCGCATACGACCCGGGTCCGTCGTCCCGGAGGAGGTCGGGGCCAGGCGGGACCCCGGCCTCCGCTGGGAGGCCGGACCCGGGATCGGTTGTGCGGGAAGGCTTTACGAGACGACCGGGAGGTACACCTGGTTGCCGGAGTCGGTGAATTCGGCCGACTTCTCCGCCATGCCCGCCGCTATCGCGTCCACATCGGTGAGGCCGTGGCGCTCGGCGTATTCGCGGACGTCGGCGGAGATCCGCATGGAGCAGAACTTCGGGCCGCACATGGAGCAGAAGTGGGCGGTTTTCGCGGGTTCGGCGGGGAGGGTTTCGTCGTGGAATTCGCGGGCGGTGTCCGGATCCAGGGACAGGGCGAACTGGTCGTGCCAGCGGAACTCGAAGCGCGCCTTGGACAACGCGTCGTCCCGGTCCTGCGCGTGCGGCAGGCCCTTGGCCAGGTCCGCGGCGTGCGCGGCGATCTTGTAGGTGATCACGCCGGTCTTCACATCGTCGCGGTTGGGCAGGCCCAGGTGTTCCTTGGGCGTGACGTAGCACAGCATCGCGGTACCGGCCTGGGCGATGATCGCCGCGCCGATCCCGGAGGTGATGTGGTCGTACCCGGGCGCGATATCGGTGGCCAGCGGACCCAGGGTATAGAAGGGAGCCTCCTCGCACAGCTCCTCCTCGAGCCGCACGTTCTCCACGATCTTGTGCATCGGCACGTGCCCCGGGCCTTCGATCATCACCTGCACGCCATGGGATTTCGCGATCTTCGTCAGCTCGCCCAGGGTGCGCAGTTCGGCGAACTGGGCCTCGTCGTTGGCATCGGCGATCGAACCGGGGCGCAGGCCGTCGCCGAGGGAGAAGGTGATGTCGTACTTCGCCAGAATCTCGCACAACTCGGCGAAATGCGTGTACAGGAACGATTCCTGGTGATGCGCCAGGCACCACGCGGCCATGATCGAACCGCCGCGCGAGACGATTCCGGTCACCCGCTTGGCGGTCAGCGGCACGTAGCGCAGCAGCACCCCGGCGTGCACGGTCATGTAGTCGACGCCCTGCTCGGCCTGCTCGATCACGGTGTCGCGGTAGAGTTCCCAGGTCAACTGCGTCGGATCGCCGTTCACCTTCTCCAGCGCCTGATAGATCGGCACGGTGCCGACCGGCACCGGCGAATTGCGCAGAATCCACTCGCGGGTTTCGTGAATGTTCTTGCCGGTGGACAGATCCATGATGGTGTCCGCACCCCAGCGGGTGGCCCACACCATCTTCTCGACCTCCTCGGCGATCGAGGAGGTGACGGCCGAATTGCCGATGTTCGCATTGATTTTCACCGCGAACCGCTTGCCGATGATCATCGGCTCGGACTCGGGATGGTTGTGGTTGGCCGGAATCACCGCGCGCCCCGCGGCGACCTCCTCGCGCACCAACTCGGGTGAAACCCCTTCGCGCGCAGCGATATACCGCATCTCACTGGTGATGATGCCCTGCCGGGCCCAGGCCAGCTGGGTGGGCGGGCCGGCGACGTCGGGTTTGGCCCAGCCGTCCCGCAACTTGGGCAGGCCGCCCTCGAGGTCGATCACCGCGGCATCGTCGGTGTACGGGCCCGAGGTGTCGTAGACGTCGAAGTGCTCACCGTTGCTCAGATTGATCCGGCGGACCGGAATTCGCAGGTCATCGACCTGCTGATAGTGCTTGACACTGCCCTGAACAGGACCTGTGGTCACGGACTCGACCGTGCTCTGGACATGATTCGATGACATGTGAAGCCTCCCTACGCCGGCATTACCCGGTCAGGTTCGAACGGTCGACGACCCTGTTCCGCCCGAATGGGCTAGCCGTCCTCTCAGCCCGCTGGTGCGAGCCCCCGCATGTTCGGTTGTGGTACCCGGCCGAGAGTACATGCCCGAAGCCCGGCCCGTCAGCGGACCCGGGCGGAAATCTCGCGGCGGCCCGCCGCCGCGAGGACATTCGACACCACGGCCGCGCGGCACCGATTATTGTCGGGCGATGACCCGCAGCAAATCCTCCGCGCGGACAGAATCCGCGGCGGCCAACCACCGGACCCGCGGTCTGGACGCGGAACAGCGCAGTGTTCGGCGCCGTCGCAAGATTCTGGATGCTTCGATGGATTTATTTGCCGGTCAGGGCTTTTGGGGAACGTCGATCGAACAGATCTGCCAATCCGCCTATGTCGGCACGAAAGCCTTCTACGAACATTTCGAGAGTAAGGAGGCCTGTTACGCCGCTCTGCTCGATCAGGTAACGGCACATACTCAGCAACAGGTTGCCGAACAAGCCGACGCCGTGGCCGAATTGCCCTGGTCGGAGCGGGCGCCGGTGGTGATCGCCGCCTTCGTGCACGCCATCGCGGACGATCCGCGAATCGCGGCGGTCGGTTTCGGTCAGGCCGGTGGCATCTCCCCGGTCGTGGAACGGCAGCGTCGCGGGTATC
>CBJNFW010000467.1:0-3448 GCA_966435935.1 uncultured Nocardia sp. | reverse complement strand
AACAACCGGCGCGCCTTGTCCAGGCTCGCGTTGTCCGGCCAGCTGTTCAGCGGCGCGAACCGCTGCATACCCGCACCGGCTCCACCACGGCCGTCGTTGACGCGGTAGGTACCCGCGGCATGCCATGCCATCCGGATGAACAGCGGACCGTAGTGGCCGAAGTCGGCCGGCCACCAGTCCTGCGAGGTGTGCATGACCTCGACGATGTCCTGCTTGACCGCCGCCAGATCCAGGGTCTTGAATGCCGCGGCGTAGTCGAAGCCCTCGTCCATGGGGTTGGCCACGGCCGGGTTCTTCTGCAGGATCTTCAGATTGAGCTGCTCGGGCCACCAGTCCCGGTTGCTGCCGCCTTCCGACGGGTACTTCAGCCGGCCGTGCGCCACGGGGCAACCGCCCGCAGCGGGTTCGGTGTTCGCCTCTGCAATAGGCGGGTGTTCCTCAGCCACGGTGTTCCTTTCGAGAGTGGGGATAATTCGGGCTGTTTTCAGATTCGAGATTGCGAACTGTGCTGGGCTGCAAAGCAATCGGGGCACAGACCCCAATACACGACCTCGGCCTCGTCCAGGACGAAACCGTTGGTGTCCGATGCGGTCAGGCAGGGCGCCTCACCGACGGCGCAGTCGACATCGGCGATGACCCCGCAGGATCGGCACACGACGTGGTGATGGTTGTCGCCGACTCGGGTCTCGTAGCGGGCCACCGACCCCATCGGCTGGATGCGTCGAAGCAGGCCCGCTGTCGTGAGCGCGCGCAAGACGTCGTAGACGGCCTGATGGGAGACCGTTCCGAGGGTTTCGCGCACCCGGTTCAGGATCGAGTCGGTATCGGAATGGGGACGCTCGTGCACCGCGGCCAGAACCGCGATCCGCGGGGC
Organism: uncultured Nocardia sp.; assembly: GCA_966435935.1. Taxonomy (GTDB): domain Bacteria; phylum Actinomycetota; class Actinomycetes; order Mycobacteriales; family Mycobacteriaceae; genus Nocardia. The sequence goes on along the minus strand of CBJNFW010000467.1, from coordinate 2,574 downwards.
GGTCACCCGCAGAGCGGCACCGCGCAACATGCGCTCGAACTCTGCTGTAGTGGACACACTCAAGATTATGACTCATTCAAGTCTTAAGGGGGAGGGGTTCGCGAAAATTCTCAGGTTCCGCCCGAACATCCCACCCCGGACTGTGACGCCCGTCTCCGAATCATGATCAATGCGGCAGAGAATACCGATCTTGTTCGCTCACGTCCGGATTATCGGCGGCACGAAGATGAACAATCGGCTGCACACCAACACACTGCCCGCACACCCGGTCGAAACCGCCCGGAACGGTCAGCGCGACCGCTGCCTCGGCAGGTCTCCCGCGCGCGCCGCCGTCACCGGGGGAGACGGCCGCACTGTCGATGCGATTACCGGAACAGGAGAACGCCACCGCGGACCGGTTCGGGCGCCCGCGGTCGCGATGCCGCGCCGTCGTCGAGTGGCTACCGGATAAGGGGGACTCTGACAGTACCCGTACCGCGGGGACCTTCTCGGCGTCTGGATCGCCGCCTAGCTTGCTATGAGAAATGTTCGGGCACCAACGAGAAAGTCGACACGGGTGAACAGCCAATTCGCAACGCATACAGAGCTTTTCGATCTGAGTGGTAAACGCGCCCTCGTCACCGGTGGCACCAGGGGCATCGGGATGATGATCGCGCGCGGGCTTCTCCAGGCGGGCGTCCGCGTGGTGATCAGCTCACGCAACGCTGAAGCGTGCGCTCGAGCGCAGGAACAGCTGTCCGAATTCGGCGACGTCTGGGCGGTCCCCGCTGATCTGTCCCGGCACGAGGAGTGCGAGCGCCTCGCTCACCTCGTCACCGCCGACTCCGGAAGTCTCGACATCCTGGTCAACAACGCGGGTGCAATGTGGGACGAGCCGTTGGCGACGTTCCCGGACGCTGCCTGGGACACGGTCGTCGACCTCAACCTGAAGTCGCCGTTCTGGCTGGTGCAGGCCCTGCTGCCCGCACTCCGCAGCGCTGGCACCGCCGACGATCCCGCGCGGATCATCAACATCGGCAGCATCGCCGCCATACACATTCCCCAGCGGCCCAACTACTCGTACTCCAGCAGCGAGGCCGCACTACATCAACTCACCAGAGTGCTCGCCAAAGAGCTTGGCCCGCAACATATCACGGTGAACGCGGTGGCGCCGGGACCGTTCCCGTCGAAGATGATGGCCGCAACCCTCGACGAGTTCGGCGAAGCCATCGCGGCGTCGGCCCCGCTGCGCCGGATCGGCCGCGACGACGACATGGCGGGTGTCGCCGTATTCCTCGCCAGCCGGGCAGGCGCATACCTGACGGGCACCGTCGTCCCCGTCGACGAAGGGATCGCTACAACCGCGTGAGCCTTCGGCGACAACTTCGCGGACGCGGCCCGAACCGAGCAACTTCACCGACCTCACACTCATCCCCGCCCCGGCTCGACGTGTCGGTGCCCCGGTCTGCCGGACGCCGATGCCGCAAGGTACTGACGGTACCTCCCTACGCCTGCGGGTGCGGGCCTACGGTGAGTGGATGGCCGCCACGCTTGATCTGCGCACCGAGATCCGAGAGTTTCTGAGGTCGCGTCGCGCCCGCATCGCGCCCGAGATGGCCGGACTGCCCACCTACGGTGGTAAACGTCGGGTCAAGGGCCTACGTCGAGAGGAGGTGGCACTACTCGCCGGGGTCTCGGTCGAGTATTACGTGCGCATCGAGCGCGGCAGCCTGGCCGGCACCTTCTGCCCCAGCATCCGGCCTGCCGACCTGCACCCCCACGTCCTGCGGCACAGCTGCGCGATGGCGCTGCTGCACGCAGGCGTCGACACCGCGGTCATCGCGCTCTGGCTCGGTCACGCCGACATTCGATCCACCGGGATCTATCTCCACGCCGACATGACCATCAAACAACGCGCTCTCGACCAAACCACCCCAACCACGACACCGCCGGGCATCTATCGCCCGACCGACAGCCTCCTGGCCTTCCTCGAAAGCCTGTGATCAGGCCGATCACCAGCTCCGCACCACAGACCGAACACGCTGCGCCACTTACCATCCCAGATCACGCGGCGGTCGGCTCGGCATAGTCCCGGCCTCGGCATAGGTCGATCTATGCCGACGTCGGCATAGATCGACGAGGTCGGCTACATCCCGTTCGAGAACGAGGCCGCGAACCTGTTCTTCCAGCTCGTCTCGGCCCGCTACGAACGCGCCAGCCTGATCGTGACCAGCAACAAAGTCTTCGGCCGCTGGGGCGAGGTCTTCGGCGACGTCGTCGTCGTCGCCGCGATGATCGACCGCCTCGTCCACCACGCCGAAGTCATCGCCCTCAAAGGCGACAGCTACCGGCTCAAGAACCGCGACCTCGGCCGCGTCCCCGCCGCCGGCACAACAGAAGAATGACACCATCAACCCACCGGCCAGATGGTCAACATTGAGGTTCCGTCAGATGGTCCGGATTGGGGATCAGGCACAAATTTCGTGACTTGGCCAGCTGGATTAGCTAGTCGCTCAACAGGATTCGCTTCCGGAGAAGGCCCGGTTTCGCGCGCCCGAACATCTGGCGTTTGATCGTCTTGATTCGGTTGACGTG
>CBJNFW010000466.1:0-3464 GCA_966435935.1 uncultured Nocardia sp. | reverse complement strand
TCCTCATCATTGCAGGCATCGTCCTCGTGCGCCGCAATGAACAGCGCCTGGAGGACGAGGCGGAACGGGCCTTGCCCGGCCCACTGGATGTCTCTTTCAAGAGAGGGTAACGTCCAGAGTAACCCGGCAGCGCCCAACCAGGAATGCGAAGCAACAGGGAAGCAACATGCCACCTGCTGGCGGCTGACTTCCCTGGGCACTCGCGCTACACTGAAAGATGTTGGATGCTGCTGCCGGCGGATCCACGCTGATTGGAGAGGGGGGCTTCGGGCCCGTTCCCTGGCCCCGCCCGCTCGTATCCGCCCGCTCGCGGTGGCCGGAGCCGTTTGGCCGGTAACGGCCCGGGTAGTGCGTCATCGATGAAGCCACTGATGATCGACGAGACCGGCCGTTCGCGGATCGCGAATCCGTGGGGCCCGCGCACCCCGTACGGGCGCGGGGACGTGTGGCCTGCCCGCGTCGATATGCAACTGGCACAAGGCATCACACCACTCGAGGTGGAACGGTGGGTGCCGTCGGCCTCGGTGCTGCACTCCAACGGCGACGCCTTCGACATCGCGGTGAAGCAGGGCCGCATCGTCGGCGTTCGCGGGCGTGCCTGCGACCGGATCAATCGCGGCCGGCTCGACCCCAAGGATCTGTTCGGCTGGCGGGCCACCGCGGACGGCGACCGGCTCACCACTCCGCTGCACCGGGTGGACGGGCAGCTGGTGCCGTGTGACTGGGATACCGCCATGACCCGAATCGTCCAGCGCGCCAAGAACTTACTCGAGACCAGCGGTCCCGGGTCGATCGGCTTCTACACCAGCGGGCAGCTGTTCCTCGAGGAGTACTACACCCTCGCCACGCTCGCGCGCGGAGGCATCGGCACCAACCACCTCGACGGCGACACCCGCCTGTGCACGGCCACCGCCGCGGAGAGCCTGAAACAGTCGTTCGGCTGCGACGGACAGCCGGGATCGTACGACGACTTCGACGACGCCGACGTCATCGCCCTATACGGGCACAACGTCGCGGAGAGCCAGAGCGTGCTGTGGGCTCGGATTCTGGACCGGCTCGCGGGCCCGCACCCGCCGGCGCTGCTGTGCGTCGACCCCCGGCACACCCCCGCCGCACAGCACGCCACGGTGCATCTGGCGCCTCGGCCGGGCACGAACATGGCGCTGATGAACGCGCTGCTGCACGAACTGATCGAGCACGGCTGGATCGATCGCGACTACATCGCCGCGCACACCGTCGGATTCGACGACCTCGCCGCGGCCGTCGCCGAATGGCCCGCCGAACGAGCCGCGCACATCTGCGATGTGGACGAACAACAGATCCACCGCGCCGCGTGCCTGCTCGGCACCACCCGGCGACTGGTCTCCACCGTGCTGCAGGGTTTCTACCAGTCCCATCAGGCCACCGCCGCCACCGTGCAGGTGAACAACATCCATCTCGTGCCGGGCATGCTCGGCAAACCGGGCTGCGGCGTATTGCAGATGAACGGACAGCCGGCCGCGCAGAACACCCGCGAGTGCGGGGCCGGCGGCGATCTGCCCGGATTCCGCAATTGGGCCAACCCCGAGCACATCGGGCAACTCGCCCGGCTGTGGAACGTCGAACCCCACGTCCTCGCGCACGGGAAACCACCCACGCACGCCATGCGCATCATGCGACTGGCCGAGACCGGCGACCTGGGCATGCTGTGGGTGTCCGCGACCAATCCGGCGATCTCGCTGCCCGAGTTGTCCCGGATTCGCCGAATCCTCAGCCGCCCGGACCTTTTCCTCGTCGCCCAGGACATCTACCCGACCGAGACCACCGCGCTGGCGGATGTCGTGCTCCCCGCGGCGGCGTGGGGTGAGAAGACCGGGACGTTCACCAATGCCGATCGCACCGTGCACCTGTCCGAACGAGCCGTCGCCCCGCCGGGCCGGGCCAGGCCGGATCTGGCCGTCTTCGTCGACTTCGCCCGGCGGATGGACCTGCGCGACCGGGACGGCAACCCGCTGCCGCCCTGGGACGACGAGCGCGGCGCCTACGCGGCATGGCAGCGGTGCAGCGCCGGACGCCCCTGCGACTACACCGGATTGTCCTATGAGCTGCTGCGCGAGGGCGGGGTGCAGTGGCCCCGCAGGCAACCGCCCGACGAGGCCGGCCGCCTGTACGCGGACGGCGTCTTCTTCGCCCACGCCGACGAATGCGAAAGCTACGGAAAGGATCTGGTGACCGGCGAACCGCGGGACGAGCAGCGCTATCGCAGCGTCAACCCGGACGGTAAGGCGATGCTCGAGGCCGCGCCCTACCTCCCGTCGCCGGAGCCGCCGAGTTCGCGATATCCGCTGGCGCTGATCACCGGCAGCACGATCTACCACTCGCACACCCGCACCAAGACCGGCCGCACACCACAGTTGCGATCCGCGGCCCCGGACGTGTGGGCGGAGATCTCCTCTGTGGACGCGGCGGCCGCCGGTATCGCCGACAACGACCTGATCGAGGTCCGCACTCCTCGCGGCGCCCTGCGCGCGCACGCAGGCTGACCGGAATGCGGCCCGGTGTGGTGTTCGTGCCCATCCACTACGGCTACTGGGACATGCCCGACGCCGATGTGCCCGAGGCCGCGCGCACCCGGGCCGCCAACGAACTGACGCACAGCGAGATCGATCCGGTGTCCGAACAACCGTTGTTCAAGACCGCGGCGGCACAGGTGCGCCGAGTCGGCGGCCCTTCCGGCGCACGCGCATCGCATCACGGGCTCAGTCCGGATGCCGACGCTGCCACCAGGGATGTACCAGCCACAGACTGGTGAACAGCGCCGCGAAGGCCACGCCGGCGATCACCGCGGCCACCGGCCCGGCAACCGTGTCGAAGATCAGCACCGCCACCCCGGTGAGCGCGACGCCGAGCAGGAACAGGCCGGTCAAGGCGAAGTGATGCGCCGTGTTCACCACCTTCTCGAGCTGGTGCCGGCGGAACAGCAGGCGGTGCGCGGCCACCGGGGCGGTCAGGAATACCGTGGCCGCGATCGAGGCCACCACCACGACCAGGTACACCCCGCGAATCGGGGCGGACAGGGATGCGAACCGCGTCTGGAACGGCAGGGTGAGCAGGAAGCCGGTGAGCAGCTGGACGCCGGTCTGGACCACGCGCAGTTCCTGGAGCAGACCGGTCAGATTCCGATCCAGCTGCTCGGGTTCGGTCTCACCGCGAACCCGCCGGTCCCACTCCGAGCCGGGTGCGCGGTCCTCCGGTTCGTCCCGTGTCATCGTTCATCTCCGTTCCAACCACCACACCAGGGCAACCGTGCCCCATCCCGCCCCGGCCGAGACGACCACACTGATGGTGAGAAGGGCGACGACCGTCACCAATGCCATGCATACTCCGATGATCGTGGGATCGGGGGTCGATGATGAGCTACCCCCCCGCACCAGGCCTCTTCACTCCGGTTGCCCACGCCCTCCGTGGCATTTATAGCGAGGCGG
>CBJNFW010000465.1:0-3505 GCA_966435935.1 uncultured Nocardia sp. | reverse complement strand
CGTCTGCCGTCAAAGCCCCGCGTGGCGACCGGCAGCCTTTCGGACCGGCCGTGCGGCGCTGTTGTCTGCTGAGTCGGCCTCGTCGGCCGATTCGGCGGTCTGTCGGGTATTCGTGGCTACCACGTACGCCCTTTCGTGACTGTGTTCGTGCGGCGTCACGCCAGAGTGATCATTCCGGCGGAGCGGTTCTGTCGGGGTATCCCGGCTCTCGTGCCGGGGTCGGTTTCCGGCTCACCGCCGGGCATGCGTTCCATTGTAACTATCCGAACGATGTGCTTACGGCGCGATACCGGCATCGACGGCCATCGCGGCCCCCACGATGCCCGCGGTATTGCGCAGGTGCGCGGCCACCACGGGGGTTCGGTTGCCCAGCAACGGGATCCAGTGCTCGGCGTCGCGGCTGATGCCGCCGCCCGCCACGAACACGTCCGGCCACAGCAGGTTTTCCAGGGTCACCAGCACCTTGGTCACCTGCGCTGCCCATTCCTTGTAGGACAGATTTTTTCGTTCCTTGACCGAGGACGCCGCCCGGTGCTCGGCCTCCTTGCCGCCGATATCAATGTGTCCGAATTCCGTATTCGGCATCAGCGTGCCGCGGTACATCAGAGCCGAGCCGATACCGGTGCCGAAGGTGAGCAGCATGACCAGACCATCGATACTCTTGGCCGCGCCGTACTGGTCCTCGGCCATCCCGGCGGCGTCCGCGTCGTTGAGCACCACGACGTCGCGGCCGCCCAGCGCCAGGGAGAACAGCTGACGGGCGTCGGTGTCCACCCAGCTCTTATCGATGTTGGCGGCGGTGCGAGCGATGCCGTTGACCATCACGCTGGGCAGGGTGATACCCACCGGGCCGTCCCAATCGGCCTTCTTCACCAGTTCGGAGACCGTCTCGGCGATGGCGTTCGGCGTGGCCGGATGCGGGGTGGCGATCTTGATGCGCTCGTGTACGAGGTCTCCGGTCGTCAGATCCACTAGCGCGCCCTTGACGCCGCTCCCTCCGATATCGATCCCGAATGCTTGTCCCCGAGTGGACATTGACGACTCCTCGTTCCTGTGATGCCGGGCCGAAACAAGTGCGCGCGGCACGATACACGCCGATGTGCGTTGGAGTGCGCGACGGACAGATCTGTGTCGTGCACGACAAGCCTAATGCGCGTCGCCGGGCATCTGTGATGCGATGGAGGTCGTGCCGGAATCGACCACCTCTGCCGTCTCTGCCCCCACCTCCGAACAAATTGCCGAATTACGCGGTGTCGCAGTGCATCTCGCGCAAACCGCGGCCGCTCACGTACGTCTGCGAAGGATCCAGGTCCGCGGCGCGGCGGGCGCGTTGCGCGCGGACGCCGTGCAGTCCAAGAGCACCCCGACCGACCCGGTGACCGTTGTCGACACCGAGACCGAGGAATTGATCCGCGATCTGCTCGCCGAACTGCGTCCCGGTGAGCGGGTGTTCGGCGAGGAGGGCGGCGGCAGCGTCGGCGACGGGTCGCAGATCGTCTGGGTCGTCGACCCGATCGACGGCACCGTGAACTTCATGTACGGCATCCCGGCATATTCGGTGTCCGTGGCCGCGATGCGGGACGGCCGGTCACTGGCCGGTGCGGTCGCCGACGTGGCCGGGGATCAGGTGTACAGCGCGGGCCTGGGCGCGGGAGCCGAACGGATCGGCCCGGACGGGACGGTGACCGCGTTGCGTTGTTCCGAGGCCGACACGCTCTCCATGGCGCTGCTGGCGACCGGCTTCGGGTACAGCGCCGAACGCCGTGCCCGGCAGGGTCAGTTGATCGCGGAGGTGCTGCCGCGAGTGCGCGATATCCGCCGGATCGGCTCGGCGGCCCTGGACTTGTGCATGGTCGCGGCCGGTCTGGTCGATGCCCATTACGAACACGGCCTCAACACCTGGGATTGGGCCGCGGGCGCGCTGATCGCCGCAGAGGCGGGCGCACGCCTGCGCCTGCCCGAGGCCGGAACGGTCGCGAAAACCGGTGAACTGGTCGTCGCGGCCGCGCCCGGCATCGCGGACGAGCTCATCGAACTCTTCGACGAACTCGGCGTCTCGAAGCCGGTGCCGTGAATCGATACGCCCCCGACTGGTAACGCCGGCCCCGGATTTGCGGTCGGCCAGTGGCCCGAGCCGCCTCGCACACCGCGTTGCGCCAATCCGCACCACGACGAACTGGTTTGTAGGAGTCGTGGCAGGTGCGAGGGCTGGGCGCCGGATGCGAGCGGGCGAGAGAATCGAACTCCCAACACTCGCGCCGGCCAAGCGTCGGGCTGTCAGGCACACCTCTGTCCGTCGGCCCCGGACAAATCGGCGGCATCGTCATGTACGCCACCCGCGCTGGGCCGGAGACAGCGGAATCCCGTCAACCTCGGTTTGCGGCGCATTGAAGCGCCGGCTCGGCTCAGCAGCTCAGCTCAGGAGAACACCTACCTGACACACCTCGCTACGCCAACCGCTGACCACGTCGACCTGGTTTGCGGCGCGGCTTGCCGCCCGGACGCCTGGCGGGTGCGAGGAACGAGTGCCCGACACGGGGGCCGGGCGGTGAGCCTCAAAGCGCCGCAAACCCGCCGCAGCGAAGCGGAGGCCGAAGATCCAGCAGTGGAGCGGAGGCCGAAGATCCAGCAGCGAAGCGAAGGCCGAAGACCCAGCAGCGGAGCGGAGGCCGAAGATTCAGTTCAGCAGTTGGCGGTGCGGGCTGCGTCGAGGAGGCCGGAGTCGACCGCGGGGTTGCCCGGGGCGGGGTTCTTCAGCGCCTTGAGCACTTCCTCGGCGTTGTCGCTGGGCTGCAAATCATTGCCGAACAGGGAGCCCAGCGCCAGGTCGACGGTGTCGTCCTTGCGCTGGTCCTCGATCAGTTCGGCGCAGGGGGCCACCAGTTGCACCGCCGCGGCGGCGGGACGGCCGCTGACGCCGAAGCGGATCTGACCGGTGCAGTTCAGGTCACCGTTGACGTAGACCGGATCGTTGGCGTATTGCGGCGGGGGCGGGCCCGCGAAGCCGTAGTCGCGCAGGCTGGTGGCGATGTGCTCGGCCAGGCCGCGCTCGCCCGAGGCGTTGTAGACGCGCACCTTGGACTGTGCCAGCGGCGCCGGTTCCACATCGTGCAGGCGCGAGGGGGACACCCGCTCACCCAGGCCCATCGGTTGCGCCGACTTGGGGTCGGTGGCCGGGGACGGCGAGTTGCAGGCCATGGCGGCATGGCTGTGGTCCTCGGTCGTCAGCGCCTTGATCCAGACGATCGCGCAGATCAGTACCAGGATCGCAACCATCGCGACCCACGGTTGATAGCGCCTCCGCAGGAACGGACGCCCCTTCTTGTCGGTCGGGCTGCCTTCGGTGATCAGTGAAACCACATGCACACCATACGAGTTGGCTGGTCGTGGCAGTGTCATTGGCCTCCGCTTCGCTGCGGCGGGTTTGTGGGGGTTTCCGGGCTTTCTCCCCACCCCCCCCTCCCGCCACCCCCCCCCTCCCCCCCCCCCCCCCCACGACGCCAAC
>CBJNFW010000464.1:0-3522 GCA_966435935.1 uncultured Nocardia sp. | reverse complement strand
CGGCATCACTGGAATTGTGCAGCGTTTGGAATCGCTTGTCCCGAAAAGGGGATCGACGCGGCGTCCGCCACACCTCCGGATCGTCGGCCACCCCGGGATTCCTCGCAGTAGAGCCGACGGGTCCACCACGCTCGATTCCCAGGCGTGCCGGACAGTTCGGTCGAGTCGGGGGCGCGGGTTTCGCGTGCCGGGCGACTCCGAGCGCTTCGGGCGCGCGCAGGATCACCCGATCACGCGAATCCGCGGGGATCGATCCGCCGAGCCGGTTCGTGAGAGATCATCCGTAGAGGTCGCGCACCACCGACTTCAGCACCTTGCCGGATCCGCCCCGGGGTAGTTCGTCCACGAAGTGGACCGAGCGGGGCACCTTGTATCCGGCCAGCCGGTCACGGGCGAAGGTCAGCAGCGTCTGCGCAGCCACGCTCTGCCCCTGCGCGAGAACGACGACGGCCCGGCCGACCTCGCCCCAGCGCTCGTCCGGGACGCCGATCACCGCGCACGCCGCCACCGCCGGATGCGCGGTCAGCACGTTCTCCACCTCGGCCGGATAGATGTTCTCCCCACCGGAGATGATGACGTCCTTCATCCGGTCCACGATGTAGACGTACCCGTCCGCGTCGACGGTGGCGACGTCACCGGAGTGAAACCAGCCCTCCCGCAATACTTCCGCGGTGTCGGCGGGGCGGTTCCAGTAGCCGGACATGACATTGGGCCCGCTGACGACCACCTCGCCGCGCTCCCCGGCCCCGACCGGCGCGCCGTCGTCGCCGACCACCCGCACATCACTGAAGAACGACGGCACCCCGGCGGATCCGGCCTTCGCCCGCGCGTGCGCCGGGTCCAGCAGCAGCGCACCCGGTGACGCCTCGGTCATCCCGTATCCCTGCACGAAGGTCAGCCCGCGCGCCAGATAACGCCGAATGGTGTTGTGCGGCACCGGCGCTCCGCCGCACAGCAGCACTCGGATACTGGACAGATCCGCGGTGTCCCAGGCCTCCAGCGCGGCCAGCGCGTCGTACATGGCGGGCACACCGAACATCCGGGTCACCCGGTGACGTTCGATCGCGTCGAAAACCACTGCGGGATCGAACTTCTCGAGCAGTACCACACAGCCGCCCTTGAGCAGTACGGGCAGGCACAGCATGCCCAGTGCGGCGGCGTGGAACAGCGGCGCGGACACCAATGCCACCTCGTCCGCGGCGATATCCGACTCGACCAGGACGTTGAGGCAGTTCCAGGTCAGGTTGCCGTGCGTGAGCACCGCACCCTTGGGCCTTCCGGTGGTTCCCGAGGTGTACATGATCACGCAGGGATCGTCCAGGCCCACGGGTTCGTCGGGCACGAGCGCATCGCTGCGCTCCTCGTCCACGAGCACTCCGCCGGTGGCCACCGTGATCGTTCGGATCTCGACGGTCAACTGCGCCACGACATCTCGGTACGCCTCGGTGTGGAACAGCACCCGCGCACCGCAATCAGCGAGGACGTAGTCGATTTCGGCCGCGGCACTGCGGAAGTTCACCGGGACGAAGATCGCGCCCACCGCACCGGCCGCGAACAGCAGTTCCGGATAGGCCGGATGATTCGGGCCCAGATACGCGATCCGGTCACCCGCGCGAACACCCGCCGACCGCAGTTCCGCACAGACCCGGGCCACCCTGCGGTACAACTGCGCGAAGGTGATCGACCGGCCCGCGCCGACCACCGCGACCGCATCCGGCGTCATCCGGGCCCGCCGGGCGGGCCACGATCCCAGTCCCCGATTCCGCACGATCAGTCCTCACTCGTCCGATGCCGTTTCGGTTGTGGCCGTGCTTATTTCGCGGGGTCGAACGCGCCGAGCCCGGGGCGGTAGCTCTTGTCGTCCAGGAACTGGGACAGGCCCTTCTCCCGGCCGTGGTCGGCATCGAGGGCACGGGTCTGGTCGAGTTTGGCGTACAGATAGTCCTCGGCCTGCGACCAGCTCATCTCCGCGGCGAACCGGTAGCCGACCTTGGCCGCGTGCAGCACAACGGGATTGAGCCCGGCCAGGCGTGTGGCCAGTTCCCTGGTCCGCTCGCGCAGCCGCCCGGCCGGAACCGCCTCGTTGACCAGTCGCATCTGCGCGGCCCGCGCACCGTCGAAGGCCTCGCCGGTCATGATGTAGTAGAGCGCGTCGCGCTGCGGCACCGTCGCGGCCAGCGCCTTGGTCACCACGCTGCCCGGCGGAATGCCCCAGTTCACCTCGGACAGCCCGAATTTCGCGGTTTCGTCGGCGATCGCCAGATCACAGGCCACCAGTGGGGTGAAAGCCCCGCCGAAGCACCAGCCGTTCACCATCGCGATGGTCGGCTTGGGGAAGTAGGCCAGCCGTTTCCACTGCCATTCGTTGCTCTCCCGGCGCACCCGGTACTGCAGCGCGAGATCCCCGGTCGCCTCGACGTCGCGGAAGTACTCCTTCAGATCCATTCCGGCGGAGAAGGATTCGCCCGCACCGGTCAGCACCAGCACCCGGCAGCGCGGGTCGGCCTCCAGATGATCGAGCACCCGGCACATCTCGGTGTTCAGGGCCGGATTCATCGCGTTGCGTTTGTCCGGGCGGTTCAGCGTGACCCAGGCGATCCCCTCCTCGAACTCCACGTGCACGGTTTCGCCCCAGGGCTCGGTGGCTGTCGTCATCGGCGCTCCATTATCAGTATTACTGATGATTTGGCTCCTATGGTGCCGTCGAATCCGTTCGCCGTCAACAGTTCCGGGCTACTCGTCAGCGGGAGTGGTCGCCGAGACGCCGCGCGCGGCCGCCTCGGCGGTCAGCGCGGCCACGCCCTGTCGCAACGCGGCACGCAATTCCGCGCCGCGCCGCGGACTCATCTGGGCGAGCAGACCGGATTCGATCTGCTCGATACGCGGTGCGGCCCGATCGAGCAGCTCACGTCCCCGCTCGGTCAGCGACGCGAGCAGTACGCGGCGATTGGCCGGATCCCGGTCCCGGCTGATCAGCCCGCGCTCCTCCAGGGTCCGGACCATCACGTGCATCGTCTGCGGCCGCAGGAATGCCCGGCGCGCCAGCTGCGCCGAGGACAGCCCGCCGCGCCGCTCGAGCACCGTCAACGCCGTGTACTGCAGCGTGGTCAGCCCGAGTGGGCGCAGCGCGTCATCCATGACCGCCCGTACCGCCAGTTCCAGCTGCTTGATCAGATACAGCGTCGAGGGCGGGGCGGGCGCGTCACGATCGTCGTCGGCTGCGGTCACGAAGGTCATCTTCGCATCGGGTCCGGCGGCCCTCAGCCGATGCCGCCGTTGGCGAAGACCACCTGACCGTTCACCCAGCGTCCGGGCCCGGCGAGGAAGGCCACGGATTCGGCGCTGTCCTCGGGTGTGCCCAGCCGCTCGAGTGGCGGCGTGGCGGCGAGCCGATCGATCTGCTCCTCACTCTTGCCGTCCAGGAAGAGCGGGGTCGCGGTCGGCCCCGGGGCCACCGCGTTCACCGTGACGTCCCGGCCGCGCAGCTCCCGGGCCAGGATCAGGGTCATGGCCTCGACCGCG
>CBJNFW010000463.1:0-3581 GCA_966435935.1 uncultured Nocardia sp. | reverse complement strand
CTTCCGGGACTCGCGCGCTTTCTGCGCGTTCTCGTATGTGAACGTGCCGGAGTCCATGATCTTGCACACCGTCGGACGCGCGTCCGGCGCGACCTCGACCAGGTCGAGGTCTGCCTCCATGGCGACGCGCAGTGCATCTTCAACACGCACGATCCCAACCTGTTCGCCACCGGGCCCGATGAGGCGGACCTCGGGGACGCGGATGCGATCGTTGATGCGGGTCTCAGTGCTGATGGGGCCTCCTAGGTCAAGCGGTGTCGTCCAACGACCGCGCTGTAATGGCAACCCCGTATCCAACACGAAAGCCCCGTCCCGGTATTTCACCGTTACGGGGCCCGATGTCGACCGGCCATCGATGGGCACACTGACCACATCGGCCGCGCACTGGGAAAACCAGTACACGGAAACTCATCCATCACGATGAGTGACCGGACCGCTTCACCTGGCGTGTCGGCCGGCAAGCGGTGGGAGTCGGGCTCCACTTACTGCCCCGGCGCGATATGATCCGGCGAATCAGCCGAAAGCACACAGGTCGGGACGGTCGTTGCCGACAACCATAGCATCACCGGATGACGAACTCACAATCGGCGTCCCCGTGACCTGGGACGCCGTGGAAAATGCGATGCTACCGGACATGAACGACGCCACCCCGATCGATCCGGATGTGCGCGAACTGGCCGACATCCCCGCCGTCGAGGTGATCAGCCGGGCCGCGGTCATGCTGATGAGCTCGGCCGCCGAGAAGCTCGGCCTGGCCGATCCGGATCCGGACTCCAGCCCCCGCCGCGACCTGGACGAGGCACGCCGGGTGATCACCGCCCTGGCCGGACTGATCACCTCCTCGGTGGAATATCTGGGCCCGCACGCCGGGCCGCTGCGCGAGGGACTGCAATCGCTGCAGCGCGCGTTCCGCGAATCCTCGGCACACCCCGACGAGCCGGGTATGGGCCCCGGCGAGAAGTACACCGGACCGGTCTACTGAGCCGATTTCGGCCACGACGACTACCAGTACCGACGACGGACATCGATTCCGGCAACGAAAGTAGTTGTCGCTCCTATGATTCGGGATGCGGACGCGTGGGTATTATCGCCGCCGACGCGATAATCAGGAGAAGTATGAACGGCAGAGCCGACCTAGCGCAGGAACTGAAGGAACCGGTCAAAGCAGTGGAGTTGCTATCGGATCAAGAGGCGGCCGATCTGCTCGCTCTGTTCCGGGCCGCGCGCAATAGCGAGACGGCAGCACTCGCGGAGGCCGTTGACGGTATGGTCGGCGTGCTGCCCCGTCCGTTTCGTGCCATCACCAAGCGGATCATGTTCGGAGATCTCACCGAGCTATGAGTAATCTGGTCACCCGCGCTCAGATCGTTCTGCTCGCACGCACCCTGCATGTACCGCCGGAACGGCTATCCCACCTGGAACGACTCGGTCCCGCGCATCTGCACGAACTTCAAGATCGGATGATTCGGCTCCTGTTCGAGCGGCATGCCCAGACCTTCCGGCGCATCAGCAAACTCGTTCCCTTCATTCCCATGAGCATCGGGATACCGCTCATGCGGCGAGTCGTGCCCGCAGCGATGACCGGGCGCGCGGCCGGAGTCATCGGAATCGACCACCCGAAGAAGATCCCCGAAATCGTCGAGTTGCTGGGCACCGAGTACGCGGCCGACTGCCAACCGTATATGGACCCCGACACCATCAGGCATTTCACCGAGGCTACTTACGATCCCTTCGTCCAGATCATCACCGAGGTACTACGCCGCCGCGACTACGTCACCATCGGGCCGATTCTGGCCAATGCCGCACCGCCACTGCTCGGGGCCATCGAGCAGGGCGTGAGCGATGACGAGGGCCTGATCTATTCGGCCGCCTACGTCTACCCGGCAGAGAACCTCAGCACATTCATGCGCCAGTTGCTCACCGGTCCGGCCGGGCGATTTCCACGCATGGCCCGCACGGTTCTGGCGGGATCACCCAATCTGCAGCTGGCCGGGTTGTCGGCTTTCACGCGGTGCGAGCCCGAGGTCGTCCGCGCCATCGGGGAGATCCTGATCAACGCGGGGTCACCACCTGCCATCGGCAATCTCGTCGGCACCGCGATTCGCGTCGGAGCGGTCCCGGAACTGCTGACCCTGATTGGCAATCTCAGTCGGCACACCCTCGGAAAGATGGCCGCGAATCCGGTATTCGACGATCCGGCGATCATGGCGGCGATCGTGGCCTCCCTCAGCGGGCGCATCGAGCAGAACTACTGGCACGGTTTCTTCGCGCTGGCGGCACGGACCAGCACCGAGATCCAGCAGCGAACGGCGCGACTTCTGGCCGAGCTACCGGATGCGAACGTGGTGGATCTGCCGATGCGGGCCACCGAATCCGACGGCTGGCCGATGCTGCTGCAACTCATTGCGGTCGCCGATCCGGCCGTGCAGCAGCGGTTCGGCGCGGCCTGGGCGGCCCTGTCGGCCGAACGCCGGGCCGGACTCCAGTGGCACATCCACGAACACCACCTCGACGCCAGGCTCTCCGCGATCACCGAGGCAGCGCCGACCATGTCGGTGGAGGAGGTTTTCTTCAAGCGCCGCCAGGCACGGCGACATCTCGGCGCGGCCGGGACCGGGACCGGCGACACCTGGAACCCCTGGTAGCAAGGCACGCCCGGGGCGGCTCGTATCAGGCCGCCCCGGGGACCTCAGCGGCTCAGCGCAACGCGGCGGCCTTGCGCCGGGCCGCGGCCGCCTTCTTCGGATCCTTGTCCGCGGGCTTCTTCGCCGCGACAGGCTTTTTCGATGCGGTCTTGCGCGCGGGCGGCGTCGCCGCGGGGATCGCGAGCGCCTCCTTCAGGAATTGGCCAGTATAGCTCTCGGTAACGGCCGCGACCTCTTCCGGGGTGCCCTCGGCGACAACGGTGCCGCCGCCCGAACCGCCCTCGGGGCCCATATCGATCACCCAGTCGGAGGTCTTGATGACATCCAGGTTGTGTTCGATGACGATGACGGTGTTGCCCTTGTCGACCAGGCCGTTGATCACCTTCAACAGTTTGCGGATGTCCTCGAAGTGCAGACCCGTGGTCGGCTCGTCCAGGATGTAGACCGTGCGGCCGGTGGAACGCTTCTGCAATTCGGCGGACAGCTTCACGCGCTGTGCCTCGCCACCGGACAGCGTCGGGGCGCTCTGGCCCAGGCGGACGTAACCCAGCCCGACATCGACCAGCGTTTTCAGATACCGGTGGATCGAGGTGACCGGCTCGAAGAACTCCGCGGCCTCGTCGATCGGCATATCGAGCACCTCGGCGATGGTCTTGCCCTTGTAGTGCACCTCGAGCGTCTCGCGGTTGTAGCGCGCGCCGTGGCACACCTCGCACGGGACGTAGACATCGGGCAGGAAGTTCATCTCGATCTTCAGAGTGCCGTCACCCGAGCATGCCTCGCAGCGCCCGCCCTTGACGTTGAACGAGAACCGGCCCGGCTGATAACCGCGCACCTTGGCCTCGGTGGTCGCGGCGAACAGCGTGCGGATCTTGTCGAAGACGCCGGTGTAGGTCGCCGGGTTCGAGCGCGGCGTGCGGCCGATCGGCGACTGGT
>CBJNFW010000462.1:0-3593 GCA_966435935.1 uncultured Nocardia sp. | reverse complement strand
ACGTGGTCCTGATCGGCCACGACTGGGGTGCGATCACCGCGAACACCATTGCCGCGATGCGTGATTCGCCGTTCCGCCGGATTGTCGCGCTGGCCGTGCCGCCGCTGGGCTGCCTGACTCCCGAACCCGGCCGGCGCACCGCGCAGATTCCGCAGATACTGCTGCAATCGGTGAACAGTTGGTACATCATGGTCAATCAGTTGCCGGTGCTGCCGGAAAAGGTGTTCGACCGGATGACCGCGTTCCTGTGGCAGACCTGGTCGCCCGGTTACGACGCGAGCGAGGATCTGCGGTACCTGGCCGAATCCGTGCACGACTCGGCGCAGCGCAGCGCGGTGATCGGCTACTATCGGAGTTTCGCTCGGCCGCACCGTCTTTCGGATCGGCATGCCGCCTTCCAGAACTACGTGATGGCTCCGCCGCAACAGCCGACCCTGCAACTGCACGGGCTTTGCGACGGATGTCTGCGACCGCAGTTGTTCGATATCGCCCGCGGCAGGCTGCCGAGCGGCAGCAGGATCGTCCCGGTGTCCGGAGCGGGGCATTTCCTGCATCTGGAACAGCCTGAGGTGGTGGGTGACCTGATCACCGAGTACATCGGCGCCGCGGGAACATAGCAGCCGGAGATACGACCGTTCGTCGCTGGAAGGTTCAACCTGATTCATCGCGAATTCGGTTGCCGGTGCGATCGTGAAGAGCGTGGCCACGCCCGAACGAACCCATGGGGCCGGATACGCTGAAATCACTCCGGCTTACCGGTTACTGGATATCGTGCACAGCACAGCGCTGGCTCGCGCCGAACGACGGCTGTGTTGTGAGTTCACGATCCTGTTCGAGGCCAACACGATTCACGAATATCTCTTCGACTCCTACGCCGAACTCGGCACTCAGGCGTCGGTGAAGCTGTATCTGCCGCTGCTGGCCGAGCGTTTCGCCCGGCAACGGCTGTACGCGCGGGCCCGCGTCGAGGGACGTATCGAACACGCGATTCCGGTGGTGCTGTTCCTGTGCACGTTCAATGCCGGACGCTCGCAGATGGCGCTTGGGTTCTTCGAACGCTATGCGCAGGGCCGCGCGCTGGCCTGGTCGGGCGGGGCGGAGCCGAGCGGCGGACTGAACAAGGCTGCAGTCGCGGCCATGGCCGACGCGGGCATCGACATCTCCCACGAATTCCCCAAGAGCTGGACCGATGAGATCATCCGGGCCGCCGACGTCATCGTGACCATGGGCTGCGGTGATATGTGCCCGCTGGTGCCGGGCATCCGGTACGAGGATTGGATCGTGGACGATCCGGCCGGGCTGACGGTCGCCGAGGTGCTCCCGATTCGCGACGAGATCGGCCGCCGCGTCCGGGATCTGCTGTCCAGCATGGACATTCACGTGGACTGATCCGCGCCGTCACCACCGGATTCGAGTTCGGCGACTCGCTCGTGCAACCGGCTGCGGATCTGATCGGGCGTGTAGGAACGTCGTTTACGCTCGGCCCGCACGATTACCACTCCCGTGGCGGCGACGCCCGCCGCACCCGCCAAACCGAGTACCTTCCACCAGCGCATGTGCCTAGGCTACTGCGTATGGCGGGTAAGAGCATCGACCTGGACCGGGCACTCGAACTCACCGGGACCGGCGATCTGTGGTTGTTCCGGGGACATTCGGCGGCGGACCGGGCGATTCGGATGACCACGAACAGTCCGGTGAATCACGTCGGCATGGTGATCGCGATAGACGATCTCCCGGTGCTGATCTGGCATGCCGAACTCGGAAGATCGTTGCCGGACATGTGGTCCGGCCACCATCAGCGCGGCGCGCAGTTGCACGATCTGCGAGATGCGGTGCTGGTCTGGGTGAATCGGTACGGCCAGCGCGCCTGGCTGCGTCAGCTCGATCGTCCGGTGACGCGCGAGATGGAGGATGCCGCGTTGCGCACGGTGGCCCGCCTGGACGGGCTGCCGTTCCCGTCGACCTCCACGCTGGCCGCGCGCTGGTTCGGCGGCCGGCTGGCCCGGGTCCGGGGCGGAAAGCGCGCGGTGCGGGGCGATTCGGTACCGGGACAGGATCTGCGCAGCGCCTACTGCGCCGAGATCGTCGCCCTGACCTATCAGTCCATGGGCCTGCTGCCCGAGCGACGCGCGAATTGGTATGACCCGGGCCGGTTCTGGAGTGGCGATACGCTGCGGCTGAACCAGGGCTACCACCTCGGCGGCGAAATCCCGATCGACGTTCCGGCGAGCTGATGAGCGGACCTCTCGCCGATCCGGAGTCCGTGCCCGCCGAGGTGCGTGCGTATCTCGCCGAACTCGTGCGGCGAACCGCCGAACTGTGCGGATCTGAGCTGGTGAGCGTGTTCGCCGTGGGGTCGATCGCACTGGGCGACTACCGGCACGGCCGCAGCGATATCGATGTCACCGTTGTGGTGGATCCGGCGTTGCCGGATTCGGCGGTGCGGGCGCTTGCCCATTCGCTCACCGACCTGCCCTGCCCCGCCGCGGGCCTGGAACTGGTCCTGTACGACGCTGATTTCGCCGCTCGGCCCTCCGCCGAGGCGGGATTCCGCCTCAACCTGAACACCGGGCCGCTGCTGCGATATCAGGCGACCTACGAGGCGTCGCGGTCACCGGCGTTCTGGTTCGTGATCGACCGGGCGATCGGATATCAGTCCGGGAGACTGCTGTTCGGCAGGCCGGTGCAAGACGTGCTCGCGCCGCCCGCGCGCGAAGACCAGCTGGCCGCGGTTCTGGAATCGGTCCGCGACCATTCGCGCGGCGAGGGGCATCTGGCCGACAACCGGGTGTTGAACGGCTGTCGCGCGATCGTGTTCTGCCGGACCGGTCGATGGGTCGCGAAATATCTCGCGGGACAACGGATAAAGGACTCCGAGCCGCATTTCCGGCCGCTCGTCGACCGCGCGCTGCGCAGTTTCGAGCGGCCGCGCTCGGAGGCATTCGAGCTGCCTGCGGACCAGGTGCGCGATTTCCTGGACCGGGTTCGTGAAATCGTCGAACGAATGGCACGCCCGGACGGCGGACGCGGGACCGTCCCGGCGCACGGCGGTGACCCGGCGTGAGCGCGCCTCGGTATCCGGTTGCGGGGCAGGGGAATACGAGCGTCGGCGCGGCCGACCGGGCAGCATGGACGGCGATGCCGCACACACTCGCCGATATCCTGCCGTCCGTCGCCGCGTCCTTCGGCATCGACACCGCGGCCGCGTTGCAGCTGGTCCCGCATCGCGATGTCGTGCTGCTGCTGATCGATGGACTCGGCGCGCAACTGCTTGCGCGGCACCGCGATATCGCGCCCACGCTGGCCGATCACCTCTCCGCGACCCTGACCGCCGGATTTCCCGCGACGACCTCGACCAGTCTCACCAGCCTGGCGATCGGCGCGCCGTGTGCCACGCACGGCGTCATCGGTTACAGCTTCGCGGTGCCGGACGCCGGTGGTCCCCGCCTGCTCAATTCGCTGCGCTGGCGGCTCGATACCGCCACCGGAGCCGACGCCCTGCACACCCACCCGCCCGAGACCGTGCAGCAGCGGCCCAGCCGGTTGCAGCAGCTCGCGGCGCACGGCGTCGCGGTGCACTACGTGGTTCCCGG
>CBJNFW010000461.1:0-3594 GCA_966435935.1 uncultured Nocardia sp. | reverse complement strand
TCCGGCCAAAAAAGACCCCCGCAACCAGGTGCGGGTGGGGGGGGGGGGTGGTTTCTTTTGCCCCCCCCTCACCGCACTTCGACGCAAACCCTAGTTCAGCCCCCACACGAGTGGATGCCACGCAAATAGTTCAGACGCACATGGAACGAGCTACAACTAGGTTAGACGCGGGTCTATGCGGATAAGAGTTCGCTTTCGCGATACAGTCCGGCTACCGGTTCGTCGGTACCGTCGATGTCGAGCGCGACATGAACCCGGCCACCATCCACACTGGTCACAGTGCCTTCAACGATGCGGTGCCCGAACTGTACACGGACACGGTCCCCTGGCAGTAGCTTGTGTTCCTTGCCCTTGCGCATCGTTCACCCACCTTCCTACAGCGTTTCCCAGCCAGCATTGGCCGTCTTCCGGCCCTCCCCCGAGTCCCGCGTAGCTGTCGGCACACTCTCGATCGGCTATGGCACAAGCACAAGCCGACCGGCCTTGGATCGCACGATCGAGAAGTGCTTGCGGTCCAACGTAGCCACAGCGGTCACCGGAAAGCGTTCGGCGACAGCGACTACGGACGCGTCCACTGTGCCGAGCGGTAGATCAGAGTACTTGTCCACAAGGTCGCAGATGCGCTCGAGATCTTCTGCGGTTGTGTCGACCACGGTGTATGCCCCGTCAGCCACGTCCTGCAGAAACGCCGGCTCGGCTGCTGGGCCGGCGCGCCGTTCCAGCAGCATCGCCGCTTCGGTGAATACCGGCGCGGGCACGAGCAGCGGCCCCGGAGCATTCCTCAGCAGATCTCGACATGCGACGTGATAGTTGTCTCGGTCAAGGCGACAATCGGCCCCGTATCTACAACGATCACTCAGCCGCGTCCTGGTCGAGAGATTCCCGAACGATCTCCTTCGCCCGCATACCCAAGTCGGGTTCGGCCGAAATTATCCCCTCACTACGGAACGTCCGCCGACCCGACTTCCTGACCAGCTGACGCAGCAGCGCGGCCGCGGCCGGCACCTGATCATCAGGCACGGCCTCGGCCAGCCTCATCAATTCCTCATGAGTGACACTCATACGTACAGTGTAGGCATTGCGGTGAGCCATACGAATCACCAGCGCGCAGCCCTATCCGGTCGCCAGGTCGGCCGGTCCACACATCCATTGTCGGGGACCGGCGCTCCCCGGCAGACTGGGCGTACCGGATCTAGAGATGTCCCGCCTAGTTCAAGCCCGCGTAGCTGTGCAACCCACTCACCACGATGTTGATGATGAACAAATTGAACAGCATCGCGACGAACCCGGCGAGATTGATCCAAGCGGCCTTGGTTTCGCGCCAGCCCGACGTCGCACGAGCGTGCAGGTACGCGGCGTAGATCACCCAAGCGATGAAGGAGACGGTTTCCTTCGGGTCCCAGCCCCAGAAGCGGCCCCAGGCGGATTCGGCCCAGATGGCGCCGAGGATGATGCCGGTGCCGAAGATCGGGAAGCCGATGATGGTGGTGCGGTAGGCGAGGCGGTCCAGGGAGCGGGCGTCGGGGAGGCGGCGGGCGATCGCGCCGAGGAGGTTGTCGGATTCCTCGCCCGCGGGCTGGGCCAGGCGCAGCAGGAACAGCAGGCTCGACATGCCCGCGACCAGGAAGACGCCGCTGCCGATGCTGACGACCGTGACGTGGATGGGCAGCCAATAGGACTTGAGCGCCGGAACCACCGGCGCCGCATCGGCATACAGCACCGTGCCGGCCAGGAACATCAGGATCAGCACGGGAACCAGCAGGAACGCCCACATCCCGCGGTAACGTTCCTGCCGCAGCAGCACCACGCCCAGCGCGATGGCAGCACCGGTCGCCATCGTCACGAACTCGTACATGTTGCCGAGCGGGAAACGATGAGTCGCGAAGCCGCGCAACACGATCGAGATGATGTGCAACCCGAGCGCGACGTGCAGCACGGCGAAGGCCATATTGCCGATCCGCTCCGACGCCGGTTTGCCCGCGGGCTCGACGATCCGCCCCGGGCCCTGTGGCCTCGCGGGTGAATCCGCGCCCACCGCAACGAGTTCGCGCTGCTCGGCCTTGCGGGTGTAGGCCATGGCGTACTGCACCAGCAGCATCACGAAGACCAGGACGTACACCACGATCGCCGACTTGAACGCGAGATCGCTGTAGGAGGCGATGTTCTCGTCGATCGGCATTACTTCTCTCCCGTACTCTCGGTCGGCGACCCGCCCAGCAGGCGAACGCGCAGGCGGTCGAACTCACCGCCCCACCCGGCCTGGTCGGTACGGGCCAGACCGCCCATTTCTACTACGGTACGTCGTTTGTCGTCCGGAGTCTCCCCCGGGTCCCGCTCATCGGCGGGATACGCCCGCAACCAGATCCGGCGGCGCTTGACCAACAGCGAAACCAGCAGCCCGGCCATCATCGTGATCGCGCAGACCAGCACCCACTGTTGCGCGGGATCGTGCGAGACCTGCAGATTCGCCCACTGCTTGGCCCCGTCGAACCGCACCTTCGTCCCGTCGGAGAGCGTCGAGGACTCACCGGGCCGCAGATTCACCCGCGTCTGCTTGACCAGCCGGCCCTGCTTGATCATCTCCGGGTCCAGCGAGAACACCGACTGGCTGCGACCGGTGTCCAGACCCGTCTCGCCGCGATAGATGTCGATGGCAACGGCCGGATCGGTCAACGCCGGATACGACGAGCTCAGCAAGGTCCCGTGCATGAAAGCGGTCGGCGCGAACAGCCCTTCGATGGCGATCTGCTGCTTGCGGTTCTCCGCCTCCGACGAATACATCCCGCCGGGCGGATCGAAGCGCATCACGCCGCTGGACAGGAACGTCGCACCACCCGTCGGCTCCCACTGCACCGTCTGGGTGCGGGTCTGCCCGTTCGGATAGGTGACGGTGAACGTCGGCGCGTAACCGTGGCCCTGCACGTACACCCGGTCGCCCTCGACGCGCAGCGGATGGTTCACCTGCACGGTCGTATCGCGCCAGGTGTCGTCGGCGATGTTCTGCGCGGTCTGATACGAGACGTCCGCGGTGAACATCTGCGCCTCGCCGTTGGGCAGATAGTCGGCCCGGAAATCCTTGACGCGCACGCACAGCGGGGTCAGTCCGGTGCCGTCGATCAGATTGCCCGCGCGGAACGAATCGAAGGCGGAGATCGAACTCGTGCAGAATCCCGGACCGCCGTCGGCGATGACGATGACGTTGCCCTCGTAGCCGAACATCTTGCCGACCGCGATCGCCACCAGCAGACCGACCAGCGCCAGATGGAAGACCAGATTGCCGAACTCGCGGAAATACCCCTTCTCCGCCGACAGGGTGACCCCGTTGTCGGCCGGACGCTCGATCACCCGCCAGCCGCGCAACTGCTTACGCGCTTGCGCGACAACATCTTCCGGGCTCTGCTCGACCTCGGTCGAATAGTGGTGCGGCAGCCGGGACAGCCGGCGCGGCACGGCGACCGGCGGCGTGCGCAATGCCTTGTAGTGGTCGAACACCCGCGGCACGATGCAGCCGATCAGCGAGATGAACAGCAGCGCGTAGATCGCGGTGAACCAGAAGCTGGAGAACACGTCGAACAGCTGCACCCGGTCCATCAG
>CBJNFW010000460.1:0-3601 GCA_966435935.1 uncultured Nocardia sp. | reverse complement strand
CCTTCTCCTCTTGCGACGCCTCCGCGCGGTCAGCCATGCGCACATTATCGTCGCGGACAACCAGCACGCCACCGCAACCGGCATCGGGCTGCTTGCCGGAAAGGGGACGCACCCGCGATACGGAACGATGCGATTGCGCTGCGGGGCCCACGCGGCTGAGATGCTAGCAGCGCGGGGTACGGGGCGACCGACGCTCGTCAACACCGGCTCTGTGCACTGCGCTGGGGCCCGTCTGTCCGGTTGCAGGATTGTCCGTCGGAGTAGGTGAGTAAGCCCCGGACATCGGGGGATCGCGGATCGTTCTGTCTGCCCGTCCGACATTATGACGAAGTGGCTGAGGGTGGGTTTGCTGCACCGGTAGGCGCGACCTCAATCACATCTACGCTGCTCGCACGAACGAGGGCTGCATCGGTTTTTGGCTCGAGTGTGTTTCGGTATCGCCACGCACGGTAATCGACCGATAGGTCTGAGTCGATTCGTTCACAGGCTGTCCGAGACTCGGTCATGCACGTTTGATGGCGCAGCCTATGACATTGGGTTCGCGAGGAGTGGTGCTGTTATGACCGGCCCCTACCACGCGCGGCGGACAGGTGATGATGGCAGCGCCGGGCGAGTGCGCGAGACACTATCGCAACTGCGGGTGCAGGAATTGGTGGACGAGATCCGCGATCGCATCGAGCAGATCGACGCCGGTCGCGATCGCGTCGATGCCGTGGTAGAAGCCATGCTCGCGGTTACCGCCGCTCGAGCGAGCTGGCCGACCACCCCGACGCGGTCGGCTTCGCGCAACACCATTGCGAGATGCCCGGCTTTCTCGGGGTGCCGATCCGGATCCGGGGTGAGATCTTCGGCGACCTGTACCTCACCGAAAAAACTGACGGAACACTGTTCACCGAGGACGACGAGATCGTCCTCACGGCACTGGCCGCGGCAGCCGGAGTCGCGATCGACAACGCCCACCTGTTCGAATCCGCGCGAGCGTGCGAGGCATGGGTCGCTGCCACCGGTGACCTCACCACCGCATTCCTCACCGCCACCGACCCCGACGAGGTGACCGACCAGTTCGTCGACCGTGCCCGCGAACTGTCGGACTCCGAGAGCGCATGGCTGGCGACCTGCCCCGACCCGAACCTCCCCTACGCCGAGGTCACCGAGCTGCCCATCACACACTGGGCAGGACCGGGCAGCTACCCCGCCACGGTCCCGATCGCGGGCACCGTTCTGCAGGAGGTGTTCGGCCACCACAAGGCTCGCGCATTGGACAGCACCGCCGCCGAACCCGACGCGACTTCGCTGCCGCTGGGCAGCGGACCGGCACTGCTCGTGCCCCTGCACACCGGCGACACCGCTCTCGGCGTCCTGATCGTCCAACGCCACCCCGAACGACCACCGTATTCGGCCGGCACCTCGCAACTGACAGCGGCGTTCGCCGATCAAGCAGCGCTGGCCATGCAGTTGTCCCGCGCCCAGGAGCATCTGCGGGAGCTGGAAGTCCTCTCCGACCGCAACCGCATCGCCCGGGACCTGCACGACCACGTCGTCCAACGCCTGTTCGCGATCGGTCTGGCCGGACACAGGATCTCCGCCCGCATCCGTGACCCACAGCTACGGCAGCGGCAAGCGGGATTGATCGAGGATCTGCAAGAGGTCATCACCGAGATCCGCACCGCGATCTTCGACCTGCACGGCGCAGACACCACCGGCACCCGGCTGCGGCGACGCCTCGAGGACGCGGTCCGCCAACCCACCACCGACACCGGTATCGACGCCCACATCCAGGTGTGCGGTCCGCTGTCGGTGCTCGACCCCGTCCTGGCCGACCACGCCGAAGCTGTGGTCCGCGAGACGGTCACCAACGCCGTGCGCCACTCCCACGCCGACAACCTCACCGTCCAGATCACCGTCCGGGACCACCTCACCATCCTCGTCCAGGACGATGGCATCGGGATCCCCGACACCATCACCGTCAGCGGCCTGGCGAACCTGCTCAACCGCGCCCAAACCCTCGGCGGCAGCTGCGAATACGCTCCCGCGCCACGGCCGGGCTGCCATCGACCCGGAACCCGGGTGCGCTGGCGCGTTCCCCTGCCCTAGACCACCGCAACCGGCCACCAATACCGGCACCGGCACCGAATCGGGCATGATCGACACCGTGCGGTGCGATACGCACTCTCTGCACGACCTCGACCGCTGAGCCCGACGCTCACCGTGGGCTCGACACACCGGCCGCGGTTCGTCCATCACACGGACGGCTCCGTCTCGGCCGGCTACCCCGGCCAAAACTGGAACATAAGCGGGGACCACGCGTCGCGATGCGATCGACAAACTGACAGCCGACCTCCAACGCCGAACTTCGGCCCCGGGCCGCGCTCGTGGAGTCGGGGCAGGCAGTGGCTACGGGCCCCGCCCAGTCGCGTCCGCCTGTAACCCGCCGTAGGCAAAATTTTGGCGTGCTTCAGGCGTGTAGTGCCTCCTCGACGCTGTGGTAGAGGGCAAGGAATTCCTCCAGCCCGGTGATTTCGATCGGTCGGATCACCGGCTGATTGGTGTCTACGGCGATGCGCAGCGGCTGACGGCGGTTCTCGGCTTCCCGGGTGGCTTTGAGTAGAGCGCTGAGGCCGTGCCCGCCCAGGAAACGCACATCGGTCAGGTCCAGGACGCACAGCCCGTCGCGGGTGCGGTCCAAACCCGTGCGCACCGCCTGCATCAACCGCGGGGAGGTCGCATGGTCGACCTCCCCGCGCACGAACACGACCGCGGCCTCACCGGCCATCCGATGTGTGATCGAGAGCCGGGACACCGCAGAGGCATCGTCCTTGTTGGTCATAACTCTGCAGACTCTATAACCACTTGCCTCGGAAACAGCCGGGGAGTGCGACGCCTGTATCCAGAGAAGAATGCGCCACCTTCGGGCGAGTTACCGAGGTGGCCATTCGGGCCCGGCAGCATTCTGCGGAATGTTGACGGTAGGACGCGGTGGACCGCCCCACAGTGACGGGAGGGAATGGGGCGGTACCCAGCGAAGGAATTCGATTTCACGCGTTCGCTCAATCGCCTGCGGCGATTCACCGCGAGCGATCGTATCACCCACGGATGTCCGGAACCGCCGACGTGCGGCACGCGAGTAATCGTCGACCGGATTGCCCGGTGTAGACCAGGGGTGGTCGGGTGACATCAATCGAATGCCTGGGTTATGAACGACCCGCTTGCCCTGGTCCTGGAAGTCGGGCGATTCGCGGGGGTGCAATTCTTTTGAGGGACGAGCCGCAGGCGGCGGATTGTGTTGGACGGCCCCCGTGTGACAACTCCAGGCGAGGGCCGTACCCAACGCGCAATGAGTGAGTGAGAATCATCTGTGGTTGTGAATGGGATCGTTTGATCCGGTAGGAAGACTAGCTGGGCTCGCCGAATTCGGCGCCCAGGTGCGAGGGCGTGTCGCGGCGGTGTGCAGCAGCTCGGTGTCGCCTCGGCGCTCGAGCTGCTGGGCCCTCAGGCGTGCGCGGGGCCGATCGGCAGGAACGACAGCGGGGTGGGGTCCGCGGGTCGGTGGGATTCGATCACGCCGAGAAGGGTGGTGAGGGTGGCCAGGCTGGTGAAGTAG
>CBJNFW010000459.1:0-3727 GCA_966435935.1 uncultured Nocardia sp. | reverse complement strand
CCGTCCTGCTAGAGGACCTCGAGCACGGAGACTATCTCACTCCAGCGCAGCCCTGAGCACACCGGTGACCATTGTCCAGGGTCCGCTGCGCGGATCTTCGACGACGCCGCCCGGCTCGCTACCGCGGGCGAGCCGGGCGGGAATCGATCGGACCGAAAAGCGCTGCGGTCAGGCTTATTCCGTCATTCGTGCGCGGTTCGGGTGGTGAACGGCAGCACCAGCCGCGAGTGATGTGCCGCGTCACGGTAGATCTTGTGCGTGACCGCGCGCCCGACGGGCAGGTGGAAGGCGTCCGGCGGCAGCAGCGCGTTGTGGTCGTCGGCCGGCGGCTCGTCGTTGGACAGTTCCGCCACCAGCCGGTGGCCGGGCCGGAGCGTCGCCGCGAAGGGGTACAGCCGCAGCACGTACTCCTCGATCGCGCCCGGCCGGACCGGCACGCTGCGCGTGTGCGGGTGGTACGGGTTGCCTTCGGTGGTGCGGTCGTCGAGCTCACGATGTGAGGCCTTGAGATAACCGGTCGTGATCAGCTGACGGCCGCCGTCCGGCGCGAAGTCCCACAGGCGCAGGATGAGATTCGTGTCGTCCTGGTCGATTTCGACGAAAAGGTGCGCGGCGCCGGTACCGATCAGCTCGGTGGGCTCCTCGAACGGCGCGGTGGTCCAGCTCAGGATTTCCACCTCGTCGGTGACCGTCAGCGGTGCCTGATAGAAACCGTCCGGGGCGGCATGCTGCGCGCCCATCGGCTCGGGCTCGGGCGAAAGTTTGTGCCGCGGACGCAGATACAGTGATCGATACGCCACTTCCGCCGGCGGCCACTGACTTCCGGTCACCCGCTCGCGGGTGCCCTCGACGAAGACCGACACCGCCGGTTCGTCCATGATCCCGTTATCGATGCCCTTGAGCCAGTACTCGTACCAGCGGAACATCTTGTCGTGCTCCTCGACGAACGGGCGCGACTGCATCGGCGGGTACGGGCCGATATCCAGTTTCTTGGGCCCGCGCAGTGCGTCGAACACCTCGATCGTGCCGTCCAGCGTCCAGCCGCGTCCCTGGTCGATCTGCAGGTAGACCGGGATGTCGATGTTCGGCGCGAGCGTGACCGGATTGCGTTCGGAGTACCAGTCCCCGTCGAGATTGTTCATCACGATGTCGAACCAGAACTCGCGGTTCTTCGGGTACTTCAGCACGTGCACGAGATTCGGCCACGCCGCCACGTCCGGATCGCGCAGTCGCTCGTCGACCAGCTTTCGCAGCTCCTCGGGCGAATGAATGTGCTGCATACGGGATTTCACATTCGTATGCGCGATGCCGGAGTCACCGCCGCGTCCCTCGCGCGCCGCGCGCGGCATGAACCACATGATGCCGCCGTGGTAGGTGGTCTCGTAGAAGTCGTAGTGACCGCCGCTGACGAAGATGGCCGCCAGATGCGGTGGACGTTCGGCGGCGGCGAGCACCTGCATCGATCCGAAGTAGGAGATGCCGATCATGCCGACTTTGCCGTTGCACCAGGGCTGTTCGGCGACCCACTCGATGAAGTCGTACGCGTCCTGCCCCAGCGGCACACCACCGGCGTTGTAGTTGCCGATCATCTCGCCGCCCGAACCGCCCGACCCGCGCAGGTCCCCGATGACGTGGACGTAGTCCTCCCCGACGACGCGCGCGATGTCACCGGCCTCGATGCACCCGTCCCACATGGGACTGGGCCTGCGTTGCGGCGGCATGGTCAACGCCAACGCCTGCAACTCCTTTCCGTACGGGCTCAACGCGACCAGCGCGGGCCGCGGGATGTCCGCGACATCGCTGTACGCGTCGGCGACGAGGGTGACCCCATCGCGCATCGGCACTTCGAGATCGGTGCGCACGGCGATCTGCCGCCCGCCCGCGTCCACTGTGGTGAAATCGGCCATGAATGCGAATTCCTTGTCCTGTAGAACGTCCGGCCGTCGCAACGTCCGGTTGGTAGCGGTGCCCGGTCGGTCAGCAGGTCCGGTCGAACCGCGTGCGGTAGCCGTGCATCGTGGTGAAGAACGGGGACGGCTCGAGCGCCGGATCCCCGCGATAACCGAGTTCGCCGGCGGCGCGCGCGAACGGTGAGTACGCCGAATCGGTCGAAGGCAGTCCCGCGCAAAGGCATCCGTGCGCGGCAGTGCCGACCCGGCCCTCGATGTCCAGGCTCTCCTGTAATGCCTCGCGGGCCTGGTCGGCGTCGAGTTCCACCTCGTAGGCCACCCCGTCCGCGTGCCGGAACGGATGACCGAGATACAGTCGCCGGGGCCGGATCTCGTCCCGCAGATACCGCAGGCTCGCCCGGTAGGCGTCCGGATCCTCGAAGCCGGGGAATCCGTTCGCAGCGCCGTGGATCTGCACCGCGTCACCGGCGAAGACCGCCTCGCGGCCGTTCACGGCGTAGGCGACCGAGCCGGCGGTGTGACCGGGGACCGAATGCACCGAGACGGTGACATCGCCACCGAGACAGAGGGTTTCACCACCCCGCACCAGCATCGTCGGTTCCATCTCCCCGGAGATCACCGCTTCGGCCGTGGCGGTCTGCGACGCCTCACCGGCGGGGTCGTTCAGATACTGCTGCCGCACGCTCAGGTAGTTCTCCACATGCGCGCGGCGCGAGCGCAGCATCGGCGCATCGGCCTCGTGGATCACCACCTCGGCGCGGCGGCCGGTGCGCTCCCACAGGTCGAAGGCCCCGCCGATGTGGTCGATATGCCCGTGGGTCAACAGGATCCAGCGAACGTCCTGGATCCTTCGCCCCAGCTTCGCCAGCGCCGGAGCCATCCCCTCGCCGGGCGAGGAGGCGATGCCGGTGTCGACGATGGCCGGTTCCGGGGCGTCGATGAAGAAGCTGTAGAGCCCGAACCGGCCCCACGGCGAGAACAGCGGGTGGATCGGCACCTCGTGCGTCATGGTCGTCCCTCTCCTCGCGGCTCAGTGCCGCCGCACGAATTCGGCGGTCTCGGTGAAGACCCGGTGGTACTCGGGAACCCACGAGAAGTGCTGCACGAAACCGTGATTCGCGCCCGCATACCGGTTGATCACGGCTTCCACCCCGGCTTCGCGCAGCCTGTGGCCGTAGAGTTCGCCCTCGTCGCGCATCGGATCGTGTTCGGCGGTGACGATCAGCGCGGGTGGCAGGCCGGTCAGATCCGCCCGTTTGATCGGCGAGACCAGCGGATCGGCCGGATCCGCGCCGCTGTCGAAGTAGAAGGCGTTGAACGGTTTCAGCACGGCGGTGCCGAGTCCGTATCCCTCGGCGTTCTCGCGCAGCGAAGCGTAGCGGTCGACGTCGAAATCCAGGTCCAGGGACGGGTAGTACAGAATCTGGTGGGTGATGCGGCCGAACCCGTCGTCGTGCGCCATCGCGGCGACCGCGGCGGCGAAGGTGCCGCCGGAGCTGTCACCCGCGATCGCGAGGGTATTGCCGTCCCAGGCAAGGCTTTCCGCGTTGTCCGCGGCCCATCGCACCACCGCGTGACAGTCCTCGAGTCCGGCCGGGAAGGCGGCCTCGGGGGCTCGGCGGTACCCGACGGACACCACCCGCAGACCCGTCGCGGCCGCCAGCGACCGCGCCACGTGATCGTGCGTGTCGAGGCCGCCCAGGAAGAACGCGCCACCGTGGAAATACACCAGTAGCCCGTAAGTTTCGGCCTCGACCGGCGTGTAGACCCGCACCGGCACATCGCCCACGCGGGTGCTCGCGGTCAGGTCCCGGACC
>CBJNFW010000458.1:0-3823 GCA_966435935.1 uncultured Nocardia sp. | reverse complement strand
CGTCGCATACCTGGATGGCGCTCGAGGGCGCCGCTTTGGCACGAAAGAGGTACCACACCGTGCCGAACTCAACAGGACCGCCGAAGTACACCTTGTCGTGCACTTGCGCGAGGCGCTTCACTTTCGGAAAGAAGCGCGAGACCGTGAGCGGCATCGGCCTGTTGATGATGATGCCGATCGGGGCCGGGCCGAGGTTGTTCATCACGACCACGATCGAGCCGCCGAAATTGGGGTCCGAAACGACGCCCTGAGCCACGATGAGAATCGCCGTCACTGTGACGATTCGGCGCGTGCTCCAGGGCCGGTATCCGATGCGGCCGTGACGGATTCGCCGGGCCCCGCGACAGCGCTCGTCTGCGCATGCGGCACGCCGCTGTCGAGCCGTGTGCTCGGCTGTACGGCAAGCGAAGTGCCGGAGCGGAGACCTCGCCT
Organism: uncultured Nocardia sp.; assembly: GCA_966435935.1. Classification (GTDB taxonomy): domain Bacteria; phylum Actinomycetota; class Actinomycetes; order Mycobacteriales; family Mycobacteriaceae; genus Nocardia. The sequence goes on along the minus strand of CBJNFW010000458.1, from coordinate 3,391 downwards.
CGCCTCGTCCGAGGGGCGCGTGTCCGGTCGGGTATCGGCCACCGCCTCGTCGATGTGACGTCGCGGGTTCGGATCCGGCAAATATGTCGCATACCAGGTTTTCGCGGTATCCGCGGCAGCGATCGAGCGACCGAGCACGGTCGGTGCCGTGCCCGGTCGCTCCCACGGAGCACGTCCGACCGGAGGCGGTGAGTCTCCGCTCTGATCGTCGTCGCCCATCAACGAACCTCACCTCGCCTAGTGCCGACGATGAAACCGCGCCGAGAGCAAAGCCGAGTCGATGATAATGACCGACCCTGGAGAAATACCTGAACACGGCCGTTTCAGGCGTGTACGCATCTGCGGCCACAGAAATGGGCCGAGAAATTCGTCCGCGTTCAGCCGCCGCTGTGCATGACGTCGGCGGCCTGCGGGACGGTGTCGTCCTCCGGGTCGTCGAGCCAGCCGTCGGGGAGGGAGACCTTGGCCTGGGGTGAGCCCTGGCGACCGCGCGGGCCGGTGGCGGCCTCGGTCGGGAACGGTGCGGCGGGGTCCAGCTGGGCGGCCAGATCCCGGATCTGCTCGAGACTCGAGACGGTGGCGAATTTCCGGCGAAGTTCGGATCCCACCGGGAAGCCCATGAAATACCAGGCCATATGTTTGCGGATATCGCGCATGGCCTTGTCGTGCCCGTCGTGCTCCACGAGGAGTTCGGCGTGCCGGATCAGGATCTCCCCGACGCGGCCGAGTGCCGGGGCCTCGGGGATGGGTTCGCCGCGCAACGCGGCGGACAGCTCGGCGAACAACCAGGGCCGGCCGAGGCAGCCGCGGCCGACAACGACTCCGTCGCAACCGGTTTCGGCCATCATGCGCAGGGCGTCGTCGGCGGTGAAGATATCGCCGTTGCCGAGTACCGGGATGGTGGTGACGGCCTCTTTCAGCCGGGCGATCGCACTCCAGTCGGCCGTGCCCGAGTACAGCTGGGCAGCCGTGCGCGCGTGCAGCGACACCGCGGCGGCGCCCTCGGCCTCGGCGATGCGGCCGGTGTCGAGATACGTCTGGTGATCCGCATCGATGCCGACGCGGAATTTGAAGGTGACCGGAACCTCGCCCGCGGCCGCGACCATCTCCCGGACGATGTTGGCGAACAGCCGCCGCTTGTACGGCAGCGCCGAGCCGCCGCCGAGCCGGGTGACCTTGCGCACCGGACAGCCCAGATTCATATCGATGTGATCGGCCCAGCCCTCGCCGACGATGATTCGCACCGCCTCGCCGAGGGTTTTCGGATCGACGCCGTAGAGCTGCATCGAGCGCGGACTCTCGTCGGGTCCGAACGCCATCATGTGCAACGTCTTCTCGTTGCGTTCCACCACCGCCCGCGCGGTGATCATCTCGCACACGTAGATCGCGGTGGAACTCCCGAACTCCCGGCACAGCGTGCGGAACGCCACATTCGTGATCCCGGCCATCGGCGCGAGCACGACCGGCGGATCGACCGGGTAGGGGCCGATCCGCAGCTGGGGCCTGGCCTCGATCACCGCAGTCATGAATTCCATTCTCGCATCCGGGTATCGGTGGCCCACATCACGTGGCCGGATGCCGCGCGAGTAGCGAATCCGCCGGTCGTGCGAGCGGGCAGGATACCTCGCCTGCGGCCGATCCCGGTCGGCCGCAGGCGATCAGGCGGAGAAAGATGTGATTCAGCTCACGGCGACGGTGGCCAGCTCGCGCTCACGCTTGGCGGCTTCGCGGGCGAGCATGCGGTCGCGCTGCTCCTCGAACTTGGTCACATCCTTGGACAGCTTGTCCAGGAAGGTCGCCAGGCGATCGCGGGTCTGCTCGCCGCGAGCGGTGAAGTCGTCGCGCTCGAAGATCCGCCACTTCTTCAGCACCGGCTGGACGACCTCCTCGAGGTGCTGACGCAGGTCGTAGATGCCGTGCTTGGCCATCAACACGCCGTTGCGGCGGAAGTTGGGCATGCCCGCGCCGGGCATCTGGAAGTTCTCCAGGATCAGCGCGACGGCGTCCAGGGCCTGGTCGGGCGCCAGATCCAGTGCCGCACCGCACATGTTGCGGTAGAAGATCATGTGCAGGTTCTCGTCCGCGGCGACGCGCTGCAGCATGCGGTCGGCGATGGGGTCGTCGCAGACCTTGCCGGTATTGCGGTGTGAGACACGGGTCGCCAGCTCCTGGAAGGTCACATAGGCGACCGAGTGCAGGAATCCGGCGTCGACCTCCGTGGGAGAGGCGAATCCGTTGGTCATGTGGATCATTCGCGCTTGTTCCAGGGCGACCGGGTCGACGCCGCGGGTGACCACGAGGTAGTCCCGGATGACGATGCCGTGCCGGTTCTCCTCGGCGGTCCAGCGGCCGACCCAGGTGCCCCAGGCGCCGTCCTGGGAGAAGTTCTCGGCGATCTCGCGGTGGTAGGAGGGGAGGTTGTCCTCGGTGAGGAGATTGGTGATCATCGCGGCCTTGGCGACCTCGTTGAGCTTCGACTGCTCCGGCTCCCAGTCGACACCGCCCATCGCCGCGAAGTTGCGGCCTTCGTCCCACGGGACGTAGTCGTGCGGGTGCCACTCCTTGGCCATGGAGAGGTGGCGGTTGACGTTTTCTTCGGCAACCGGCTCCAACTCCGTGAGCAGCTCGAGTTGAGTCAGATCCCTTGCCATACTTGAACCCTTCGGTCTCGTCCTGCCATCGTGCTCGTCGCCCCCGCTCGTCCAACGCCTCACGGCGGCATTGCGGCCCATACCTTACGGCACCGTAGGTGTGATGCGAAACGCATCGGACGTGGTTTGCCATCAGGTGATGGAACCCGCGGGTTCCCGATTGTGAGCTGGCACAATGCGGGAGACGGCCCCTCCGAGTGTAGGGGGAGCACGGCCGTCGTGGGGTTCATCGTCCCCGGCGGCGGTCCTGTTAGCGCCCGGTTGCCGATGCGTGCCTGCGGGCCGTCGAGTGAGATGCCCGACGACGGTCACCGAGGTCCGCATGCGATGCGAATATTAACCACATAATCGCTCCGGCGGTCGATCCGGCGCGCCCGCAGTGCATTTCGTCACAGATGCGGAAAGTCCGCCGGAACCTGCGTTCCGGCGGACCCGAGTGCCCCCACCAGGGCTCGAACCTGGGACCTGCGGATTAAAAGTCCGTAGCTCTACCAACTGAGCTATAGGGGCGCGGGTGGCAAGTCTAATGGGCGGCTCGCGGAAGTGGTAACCGGTATCCGTTCCGGGTGTCGGACCGGACGATCCGCCCTGGTCGGCGCGGTCGGCGGCGGCCTTCGGCGCGGCGGGCGCGAATCTCCGGCAGCGGCGCGGCGTCCGGCGGGGTCGCCGAGCGGGCTCCGCGAGGCCCCCCGCGCGGGCCGGACCCGCGCTCGGGCGCGTTCGAGATGCGGGGTGATCCC
>CBJNFW010000457.1:0-3845 GCA_966435935.1 uncultured Nocardia sp. | reverse complement strand
TCTCACGACCGCATCGATGGCCTGCCCAATCGCAAATCCGACACCTTGGCCGCCTGGCTGGCCCAGCATCCGCAGGTGAGCACGGTCGTGCGGGATGGTTCCACCACCTATGCCGAGGCCGTGCGTCGTGCACGACCTGCGGCAACCCAAGTGTCGGACAGGTGGCACCTATGGCACGGCCTGGCCCAGGTCGTGGAGAAAGCCGTCGCCGCGCATGGCCGTACTCGCGCACCCCCATCCTGGCACGGACGAAACGAGGACCGACCGATCAATCCCGTGGCGGGCGGACCGTTGCATACCGGCACGAATTTGGTTGTGGCAACGCTGATTACCGGACGCAATCAGCAGGCAAAACTCGTGCGCAACGAGAGACGCGCTGTGCAAAACCGCTGCGTAAGTTGACATGCGGCGGCAAACGGCGAGCAAAACGTGGGCGCACCGGTGTACGACTTTTGCACGATAATTTTGCGTCTCCCCACCCCTGACCAGCGACGTTGAGTGCGTGACTGCTCCTCTCGCCCAGATCACCATATGCACGCTTCGCTGCACATATGGTGATCCGGGCGAGAGGAGCAGTGGAGTAGTATCGACCGCCAAGGGGTGAAAATCATCGACCGATCAGGTACCCCACGGCCTGCCTGGCGTCCGGGAAAGATCCGGACAGACCGGAGCTGATATAGCCCGAATCGGCGTTCAGCGCGATACCGGTGATCCCGGCGGCGGCGTCACTGCACAGGAACAGCAGCGGGTATGCCTGATCGAGCGGTGTCGCATGGTCGATACCGGCCGCTGCCCGGTAATCGGATCCGAACTCGAGCCACCGTTGGGGGGTCGCCCGGGCCAGGGGGGTGTCGGTGGTGCCCGGGCACAGTGCGTTGATCCGAATTCCCTTGCGCAGCAGCGGTAATGCCTGTGCCGCGGTGTAGGCGCAGACCGCCTGCTTGCTGAACATGTAGGTCGCGTTGTTGTTCTCGACCGCCCACCGAGACGCCTCATGGAAGTCCACGATCGCCAGGAACTCCTGAATCGCGAGAAGATTCGACTCCCATCCCAGGCCCGCGGAGGAGGAGATGAGTCCGATCGCGGAACCTCGCGGCAGCAGATCCGCGGCCAGCAGACCCTCGATCAGGCGACGATGGCCCAGGAAGTTGATCCGTTCCAGGCCCGGCGTCCCGTCCGCGACTCCAGACGCGGCGAGCACCGCGTGCACGGGACCGCCGACGAGGTCCACGGCAGCGTCGATCGAGGCGGCGTCGGCGAGGTCGATCGGAATCACCTTCACCCCGGCCAGCGTCACCGGCGCGTTGTGGGCGGCGACCACGACCTCGGCGCCGGCGCTCAGTGCGACTTCGGCTGCGGCGGCGCCCATTCCGGTGGCCCCTCCCACCACCAGAACCCGCTTACCGTCGAATCGGAACGCATCGAACAACGTCATACCGTCTCCTTCGTCTCTGCACTGCGTGATCGATGAAAGTCCGGCCGGGCCGGTCGACTGCTCAGCCCCGGACCGAGGCGAAGGCGCGCAACTCGCGGGCGACATCGGGACCGGTCGGCATGTACAGCACCTCTCGGAAGCCTACGTCAGCCAGCCCCGCCAACTCATCGGCGATCCGTGCGCGGTCGCCGATCATCGTGCTCGTATCGATATGGTCGAGCAGACCGTGATCTCGATCGGCCAGATGCGTGTGGTGCCCCTCGAAGGCCAGCAGATGACGTTCCTCGGGCGGGGCGAGCGATTCCAATTCCGCGCGCCAGGCCGCACCACCCGGCATCGCGTCCACTGCGGCGGCGCCGCCGTAGGCATAGGCGGAATGCCACTGGGGCACCCGGCACGGCCCGACCGCTGCACGCACGCGCGGATCGTCGGGGTATTCGCCGGGCTCGAGCACGGTGCCCGAGACCATCGTGGCCGTGGGCAGGGACGGATGCACCGGCCCGATGACGCCGTCGGCCACCTCGGTCGCCACCTGCGCGCCACGCGGGCCGAATACGCTGAGCCATAACGGCACATCGATCGGCCGGTCCACAGTCAATCCGTCGAAGTGCAGCATCCGCGCGGGCTTCCCGTCCAGCACGACGGTCTCCCCGGCAAGCAGCGAACGGACCGCGACGGTGTAGCGGGCCAGGGCGTCCAACGTCATCGGACGCTGCCCCATCGTCACCCGGGCGGTGAAGCCCGTCCCGAAGCAGATCCGCAGACGGCCCTCGGACAGCCTGGCGATGGTCGCGATCGACGCGGCCATCGCCATCTCCGAACGCTGGGTGGGTATCGAGACCGCGGTCCCGAACCGGATCCGGCTCGTTCGCTCGGCCGCCAGTGCGAGATGGACGAACGCGTCCTCCCACAGCGGCGCCGAATCGTTGATCCACACCCGCTCATAGCCCAGCGACTCCGCCAGCACGGCCAGGTCCGCGAAGGCCGGGCCGGGCGGCAGAGCACACGAAAGCTCGAGCCGACTCACTGCTGTGGCATTTCGAAACCAGTCAGGATTACCGCATTGCAGTCGGCCGCGGCGAGCCGCAACGGCTTGGCCTTCTGGTAGCTCTCCGAGTCGTACCAGGCGTGCGCCGCCTCCACCGAGGCGAACTCCATCACGACCGTCCGGGTGCCGTGCCAGGAGCCCTCGAGGACCTCCGGCTTCGGGTCGACCGACAGCACGGTGCCGCCACCCTCCATCATCGCGGCGCCCGCCGCCTGCTCATAGGCGGTCATACCCTCCTGATCGTGCACATCCTCGGTCACGATCATGTATGCCTTGGCCACTCGAACTGTCCCTTCGTGCGAGATCTCCGCACCACGCGGAGATTCATGATCCTCATTCTGGGTTATCGAGTCACTCAGATCCAGAGCTAACCAGATATGCAGTCAAAATAGGCGGCATGATTCGACAATCGTCAATAATCAGCGTACTGATCTAAGAGTGCCCGCGCATCCTGCGGTGCGGGCGACGGTCGGATCCACTTCACTATGTGCATAGCGCATGTAGTGTGCATAGAGCACACCATTGCTATCCGCCCGCCGGGCAGTGCCCACCCCGCCGGCGATGTGCGAGCCATCGAACATCAATCAGCCCCACCCATTGAACAGTTGAGGACCGACATGAACGATTACGCACACCGCTACGGACCCGTCGCGGTGGTTACCGGCGCCTCCTCGGGCATCGGCCGCTCGTTCGCGACCCAGTTGGCAGCGCGCAAACTCGATCTCGTGCTGGTGGCCCGCCGGGTCGACCGACTGCAAGAACTCGCCGGGAAGCTGAACGCCGACCACGGCGTCCAGGTCACGGTGCACCAAGCCGACCTGGCGGATCCGACCGCCGCGGCCGGGATCGTCGAGGCGGTCGCCGGCCTGGATGTGGGACTGCTGATCAGCAACGCGGGTTTCAGCGTGAAGGGTCCGTTCGAACTCGGCCCCGCACAGACCCTCGCGGACATGATGACCGTGAACTGCCATACGCCCACACAGCTGGCGCACGGCCTGATCCCCCGGCTGAAGGAGCGCGGACGCGGTGGAATCGTGTTCACCAGCTCGGTCGAGGGATTGATGGGATGCCCGTTCTCCGCGGGCTATTCGGCGACCAAGGCGTATATGAACGGGCTCGGCGAGGCCCTGTGGGGTGAGCTGACCCCGGAGGGCATCGACGTGCTGACGCTGTGCCCCGGAGCGACCGACACCGAGGCCCCGCGCAAGCTGGGTATCGACCCCTCGACACTGCACGATCTGATGTCACCCGACGATGTCGCCTCGTCCGCCCTGGAGAACCTGGGCGGCGGCGAGCCCATTCACGTGCCCAGCGCACACTACCGGGCGCAGTTCGATCAGCTGCTGTCCATGCCGCGCGGCG
>CBJNFW010000456.1:0-3852 GCA_966435935.1 uncultured Nocardia sp. | reverse complement strand
AACGTGATCGTGTTCGGCAACGGCCTGGCACTGCAGAGCCCGGCGACCCGCGACGCGACCGCGGGAGAGATCCGGACGCTGCACGAGTCCACCGAATCCGCCTTCGACGTCCTCACCCGGCTCGGCGGATTGTGAAGCCCGGACACCGGCACCCGTCCGACGACGCCGACGGTTCGTCCCCGTCCGGCATCGGGGACGAACCGCGGCGGTGCGCCGGACCTATCGGCGCGGCGTGAGCCGCACGAACAGGCCCCTCATGCGTGTTCGTGCAGTTCACCCCAGGACGGGAAGGGATCCGGGTATCGCGCCCACGCTCGGGGACCGGCGGCGAGTTCGGCGTCGGTGAGCAGGGCGGTGTTCAGGAGGTCACGGATGTGCGGGCGGTTCAGGCGGACGCCGATGAAGACGAGTTCCTGGCCGGGCGGCATTTCCAGCGCGGTCCAGTACGCGGCGGCCTCGAAGGTCAGGTTCGGGCCGGCCTGAGACCAGAGCGCGGCGACCTCGGGCCGGGACGCCAGCCAGCAGAAGCCCTTGCTGCGCAGCAGCCGGTTCAATTGCGCCAGAACCGCTTCCAGACGTGCGGGATGGAAGGGTCGGTCCGCGGTGAAGGTGAGGCTGCTGATCCCGTACTCCTCGGTCTCCGGGGTGTGCCCGCCGGCGAGTTCGTCGTCCCAGCCGTCGAATTGCGCTGCGATATCGGGGTTGTAGCGGCCGGTGCCGAGCACCTCCGCCAGCTCGACCACACCGCGCTCGGCCCGCACGATGTGCGCTACCGGGTTGAGCCGCCTGATCGTCGCCTCCACGGTCCCGACGGCGTTCGCGCTCACCAGATCGATCTTGTTGAGTATCAGCACGTTCGCGAATTCGACCTGATCGATGAGCAGGTCGGCGATGGTGCGCTCGTCGCCGGGCGCGGCCTGCATATCCCGGTCGGCGAGGGTGTGCCCCTTCACCACCTCGGCCAGGAACGTGGAGGCGTCCACGACCGTGACCATGGTGTCCAGCCGAGCGATGTCGCCGAGCCGGAAGCCGTCCTCGAATTCCCATTCGAAGGTGGCAGCCACCGGCATGGGTTCGGAGATGCCGGTCGATTCGATCACCAACTGGTCGAAATGTCCCGAGCGAGCCAGCTCGCCGACCGATTCGAGCAGATCCTCGCGCAGGGTGCAGCAGATGCAGCCGTTGGTGAGTTCGACCAGTTTCTCCTCGGTGCGGTTCAGGCCCGCCTGGCCCGCGACCAGGGCCGCGTCGATGTTCACCTCGCTCATATCGTTGACGATCACCGCCACCCGGCGGCCTTCGCGGTTGGCCAGGATGTGGTTGAGCAGGGTCGTCTTGCCCGCGCCGAGGAATCCGGACAGGACGGTCACGGGCAGCGGGACGTTCGGCGATGCGGTCACAGGGTAATGATAACCGTTTTCATTAATGCGGTGTACTGCGGGCCCCGAACGGCAGGTCGTAGTGTCGTACCCCGTGAGACTTCTGCCGCTGCCCCCCGACGGCCGCACGCCGATCCGCGCGCTGACCATTGCCGGAACCGATTCCGGCGGCGGCGCGGGGATCCAGGCCGATTCACGCACGATGGCGATGCTCGGCGTGCACGCCTGCGTCGCCGTCGCGGCGGTGACAATACAGAATTCGGTGGGCGTCAGCGGATTTCACGAAATTCCGCCCGAGGTGGTCGCCGATCAGGTCCGCGTCGTGGTGGGCGATATCGGCATCGGCGCGGCCAAGACCGGCATGCTCGCCTCGACCGCGATCATCGAGGCGGTCGCGGGTGTGTGCCGGGAGCTGGGCATCGGCCGCGACGGATCGATTCCGCTGGTGGTCGATCCGGTCGCGGCCTCCATGCACGGCGATCCGCTGCTGCACGCCGAGGCCCTGGACGCGTTGCGGCACAGCTTGATTCCGTGCGCCACCCTGATCACTCCCAATCTGGACGAGGTGCGGTTGCTCACCGCAATCGACGTCGTCGACGATCGCACAGCGCACAAGGCGGCCGAGGCGCTGCACGCGCTGGGACCGCGCTGGGTGGTCGTCAAGGGCGGACATCTGCGTTCGTCGTCGTCCAGCACCGATCTGCTCTACGACGGCGACACGTTCATCGAACTGTCCGCCCCGCGCATCGCCACCGGTAACGACCACGGCGGCGGCGACACCCTGGCCGCGGCCACCGCGTGCGCGCTCGCGCACGGTTACACCGTTCCCGAGGCGGTGGAATTCGGCAAAGAATGGACGACGCGCTGCCTGGCCGCGTCGTACGATCTGGGCGCTGGGCACGGGCCGGTTTCACCGCTGTGGCGGCTGCGTTCCCACGATTGAGGGGGCAAATATTCTTTGTTCGAAACTTCGATTACGCAACCCCGTCGGCCGCTCTCCCAGGAATCTCCCAGCTCCGCCGCAGCCAGAACCAAGGCTGGTCCTCGACGGTGGACCCCATGACCGACACCGCAACGGCGGCGCACGAGTGCGATCCGGACGATGCCGTACTGACGCCCGTGCTGGATGTGGTGATCCCGGTCTACAACGAGGAGCGCGACCTCGGCGTGTGCGTCCGTCGCCTGCACGAATTCCTCGGTGACGGGTTCCCGTTCAGCGCCCGGATCACCATAGCGGACAACGCGTCGACCGACACCACGCTGGCCGTGGCCCGGGGGCTGGCCGACGAACTGGACGACGTGCACGTGGTGCACCTGGATCGCAAGGGGCGCGGCCGGGCGTTGCGGGCGGCCTGGGAGGCGTCCGACGCGCAGGTCGTCGCCTACATGGACGTCGATCTGTCCACCGACCTCAACGCGTTGCTGCCGCTCGTCGCGCCGCTGGTGTCCGGACATTCGGATCTGGCGATCGGGACGAGGCTGGCCAAATCCTCGCGGGTGGTGCGCGGGCCCAAGCGGGAATTCATCTCCCGGTCGTACAACCTGATCCTGAAGGCTTCGCTGCGAGCTCGCTTCTCCGACGCGCAATGCGGGTTCAAGGCCATCCGCACCGACGTCGCCCAGCTGGTGTTGCCGCTGGTCCAGGACGGTGAGTGGTTCTTCGACACCGAACTGCTGGTGATCGCCGAACGCGCCGGACTGCGGATTCACGAGGTGCCGGTGGACTGGATCGACGATCCGGATTCGCGGGTGGACATCGTCGACACCGCGCGCAAGGATCTGCGCGGGATCTGGCGCCTGGGCCGGGCCCTGGCGACCGGCCGACTGCCCATCAACGAGCTGCGCGCGGCGATCGGGCGGGAGCCGCTGGTGGAGGGCGTACCACTGGGCATGGTCGGGCAGGTGGTGCGATTCGGCATCGTCGGGGTGATCTCGACGCTCGCCTTCATGGCCCTGTACCTGGTGTTGCAGCCGCTCACCGGTGCGCAGGCGGCGAATTTCCTGGCGCTGCTGATCACGGCAATCGGTAATACGACGGCCAACCGGGCGTTCACCTTCGGTGTGCGGGGTTCGAGCAAGGCCGTCTCGCATCAGGTGCAGGGTCTGTTGATCTTCGTCTTCACCTGGTGTCTGACCAGCGGTTCGCTGTTCGCCCTGCATCACTGGGCTCCCGGAGCGGCCGTGCACCTGCAACTGCTGGTGCTGGTGATCGCGAATCTGGTCGCCACGCTGATCCGGTTCATCGGATTGCGCTGGGTGTTCCGCAATGCGGTCGGTGGTTCCCGCGCCGCCGAGAACCTCGCGTGATCCGACGAGCCCCTTCAGCGAATCCGGCTGCGCGACAGACGGTTTCATCCGGACAGTGAAAAAGCCGCACGATCCATGCGGCTTTTCGAAGTAGCCCCGACGGGATTTGAACCCGCGCTACCGCCTTGAGAGGGCGGCGTCCTAGGCCGCTAGACGACGGGGCCAG
>CBJNFW010000455.1:0-3869 GCA_966435935.1 uncultured Nocardia sp. | reverse complement strand
GCCGGGGGCGCTCAGCGCTCTGAACAGCGACGACGCCGTCGGGTTCAGAGATTCCCAGCCCGAACAGCGTTCAAACACCACGGAACTTTCCGGGTAGATTCCGGGCATGGGACAGGGCTTGGACGACATCGACGAACTCCTCGAGGACTTCGAGACCGAGCTTCGCCACGTCAACAAGTCCCAGGGCACCATCGACCCGAGGGGCGGGCCGGGTGGCAGCGAGATCGCCGGCAGTACCCGCACCGCGGTGTGACGGGACAGTCGAACCGGCAATGCGGCCGGCACGCGGACCGCCGCCCGACCGGCGAGTTCTTTCACGATCGCCGCACCTGGCCGGTCGGTCGGATCGTTCGCCGTTGGTAGCGTTCGGCAAGCCCGGGAACCTGTTCACGGAAAGTCTTGCAGCACTGCGGTGTCGAGAAAACCAGTGATCTGGCCGTAGTCGACGAAGAACGTCTTGGCTGCGTCGGGATTCAGGAACACGAACCGCGCGATGTTGGCGAGGCGTCGCGGCTCTGCCGGCACCGATGCATACGGCGCTCGGCCGAATTGGTTCAAGGCGAGCACGGCGGTTCAGGGCCGGCCGGCGAATATGAGATGTGCTGCGCGAGTGATGGTGTGGCGAATGTCGGCGATGGCGGCCGGGTTGGTGGTGAGGTCGAGCAGGCATGTGGTCAGGACATGGCCGAGGACCAAGGCTTGGTCGTGATCGTCGGTCCAGTCGGGATCGCCGATCGCGGCACGGACGAGTTCGGTGAACAGAGGCCGCCACACTCTGATGCCGGGTCCGTCACCGGAGTGCACCGAACTCATGCCCGCCTGTAGCAGGTTGCGGTCCTCGTCGGCCCAGGTGATGAACTCGGCGAACGCTGCCGCCACTCGCTCGGCAGTGTCGGTGGCGGGGTCGCTGGTGCGGTGTTCGAGGCGGGCGAGAGTGTCCAGGGCCCATTCGGACATGAGGTGCTGGACCAGTCCGTCCTTGGAACCGAAGTAGCGGTAGACGGTCACCGGTGTTGTTCCGGCTTCGGCGGCGACGGCTCGGATGGTCACTCCCTTGTAGCCGTTGCGGGAGGCCATCGCGCGGGCGACCGCGGCGATCTCGGCGCGGCGCTCACGTTCGGCCGGGCCGAATTCGCGTACCACTCGCAGAGAATCGCGGGACTCGCGCAGCAGCTCGAACGCGTCATCGATCACCGATCGAGGGTACCGCAGCCCGAGAACACGGTGTATAACACGTTATATAACGCGCGGTGTCCCGCCTCGCGGATGGCGCGATCGGAATCACCGCAACGAGATGACCAAGCCGACAGGGCCTTCGGGCCCGCACCGCTCACCCGAGTCGGGGCGCACGTGCCCGGATCGCCGATCGCGAGGTATCACAACAAGTTCCACTGGTATAACGTGTTATACAACGTGTGAAAGGCAGTTACGATCGTGACCATCAGCGACCTGTTCTCCCCAGCCGTCCTCGAAGACCCCTATCCGGTTCTGGACGAGTTACGTGCGGCCGGTGACGTGCATTTTCTTCCCGATCAGCAGCTGTACGTGGTGCTGGGGTTCGAGGCGATCCGTACGGTTCTGGCCGATCCGCAGGCCTACTCGAGCAATCTGGTCGCGGTCCTGAACGCGGCGTCGGAGGGATCGGCGACGGTGTCGGTGGCCCAGTCCGGTGGAGTGGATGTGCTGGCGACCTCGGATCCGCCGGTGCACACCGCACATCGAGCGCTGGTGATGTCGCGGTTCAGCCCCCGCGCGGTCGCGGATCTGACCGCACTGATCGACCAGGCCGTCGCTCCCGCGGTCGCCGAGCTGGTCACAGCCGGTGCGGGTGACTGGATGCGGATCGTCGCGCACCGCGTGCCGGTGCGGGTGATCGGGCAGCTGATCGGATTGCCTGCCGAGGACAACCAGCAGCTCGCGGCCTGGTCGGACGCGGCGATCGAGCTTGTATCCGGTGTCGCCACTCCCGAGCGCGTCGGGCAGGCAGCCCTGTCGGTGCTGGAGTTCACGCAGTATCTGGGCGAACGGCTCGACAGTGCGTCCGGCGATGACGCGCCCGGGGTTCTGGGCACGATCGCCACGGCCGTCGCATCGGGCACCCTGACCCGAGACCAGGGCGCGATCCTGCTGGTGCAACTGGTCACCGCGGGCGCCGAATCGACCACCAGCCTGCTCGGCACCGCGGCACGACTGCTCGCTCAGGACAAGGATCTACAGCAGCGAGTGCGCGCCGACCCTGATCGGATCGGCGCGCTGGTGGAAGAGGCCGTGCGCGTGGAAAGCCCGTTCCGCGGCCATTTCCGCGTCACGACCAGACCGACCCGGCTGGCCGGGGTACGCATCGAGGAAGGCGCCCGGCTGATGCTGATGTGGGGAGCCTCCAACCGCGACCCCCGCATCTTCGACCACCCGGACCGCGTCGACCTCGACCGCGCCCAACCCAAACTCCACCACAGCTTCGGACGCGGCATCCACTTCTGCCTCGGCGCCCACCTGGCCCGCAAGGAAACCGTCCAGGCCCTCCACACTCTCGTGCACACCACCAGCGACATCCAGATCGCCGACAACGCACAGTTGAACTACGTTCCCAGCCTCATCGTGCGCCGGCTCGCCGCACTCGACCTCACCGTGACCCCGGCATGACCCCACCGGTTCACGCACTCGCCGCCCGGCTGCCGGGAACAGAGCTGTTCACGCGATACGGGCAGTACCGGGAGTATCACCCCGATCTGCGGCCATACGCGATCGTGCTGCCCCGCGAAACCGTCGCCGGCCCCCGCACACTGTCGGTGGTTCGCCACCTGACCGCCCGCGTGCCCGGCCACCCGGCCGCAACGGTCATCGACCTCGGAGACGGTCTGTCGGTCCGGGTGTTCGGCCCACCGGCAACTGTTCCCCGCACTGGCGCGGCGGTGATGTGGATCCACGGCGGCGGCTACATCTTCGGCACCGCCGCCCAGGACGACCGCTGGTGCCACCGCATCGCCGCCCGCACCGGCGCACAGGTGGTGTCCGTCGAGTACCGCCTCGCCCCCGAACACCCGTACCCCGCAGCCCTCGACGACTGCCACCGCGCATTGGATTGGATCGCCGAACAGCCCGGAACCGACCCCGCCCGAATTGTCGTCGCCGGAGCCAGCGCGGGCGGCGGACTCGCCGCGGCCCTGGCCCTGCGCAGCCGAGACCACGGGCCCGTCCGGCCGGCGCTGCAACTGCTGCTCTATCCCATGCTCGACAATCGTCCCCTCCCCGACACGGACTCCTGGCATCGAATGTGGGGGCCACGCGGCAACTCCTACGCCTGGACCAGCTATCTCGCGGACGCCACCCCGGCCGAGGCCGTCCCCGCACGCCGCACCGACCTGCACGACCTGCCGCCCGCGTGGATCGCCGTGGGCACCCGTGACCTGTTCCACGACCACAACCGCAGCTACCACCAAGCCCTGTCCGCTGCCGGAACCATCAGCGCCTTCACCTCCATCGACGGCGCATTCCACGGCTTCGACGCCATCGCACCGCACACCGGCATCGCACAACGACTCCACGACAACGCCATCCAAGCCATCCGCGACGCGATCGACCAACCCCGGCCGTAATCCCTCGATCGATCCCCATGCATGACTTCCCCGACAGGGTGCACGATCGTCGTCCACCCGACCCGCCCATGCTCTCGGATCGCCGTACCGAATTATGTCGTCGTACGGGATATTTTGTCTTGCAAGTGAAGTCGGTCGACCGTGCCGTCGGCCGGCATCCGGCAGCGGCACACGGCCGGAACGACGATGACAACGCAGAGTTCGTAGCGAAATCGACTGTCGCGCAGCACCGTTGGACGATGCGCGCCGCGGCGTGCTGTCAGCTCTCGAGGT
>CBJNFW010000454.1:0-3980 GCA_966435935.1 uncultured Nocardia sp. | reverse complement strand
CGTCGCCGGACAAAGTCGTCGCGCGTCCGGTCACCCCCGCGGGATCGCCGGTGATCCGGACGCGAGAGGCTCAGTGCCGCAGCTCGACGCGCGGGGAGGCGGTCAGTCGCCGGGTCTTCGGGCCGATCTTGGTGCGGAACAGAAGGGTGGTGTCGTCGAGCCGGAACCAGATCGGGGTGTCGACCGCGGTGCCGTCGCGCCGAAAGCTGCGCAGCAGCGCGTAACGGGACCGGGCCAGGTCAGGGTAGGAGAGCGACATGCCGATATTCGACAACTTCGAGCCGACTGGAAGTCAAGCCCGATGTGGAGTCATTATCGGTGCCATGACCGCCCCGCTGTCCATCGGTGAGGTCGCCCGGCGCTCCGGCGTCGCGGCGACGACACTGCGTTATTACGAGGATCGCGGGCTGCTGCGGCCGCCGGAACGCGTGGGCGGACGTCGGCGCTACGACGAGTCGGTGTTGACCCGGCTTCGGGTGATCGAGATCTGCAAGGCCTCCGGATTCGGTCTCGACGAGATCGTCGTGCTGCTCGCCGACGAGACGCCCGACCGATCCGCGACCCGGGCGCTCGCTGCGGCCAAGCTCGCCGACATCGATGCGCGCATGGCCACCCTCGTGCAGGCGCGGGCTCTGATCGAATGGGGTCTGCGCTGCACCTGCCCCTCCCTCGAAAGTTGTACCTGCGGTGTCCATCCGCAAGTGGTGAGCGCCGAGGGTGTCCGGTTTCCGAATCCGCCGCTGCTACCGGTTCCGCCGACGGCCGAGAGGTCGGCGCCGAGTTCAGCCGCTCGCCTCGGACCGGCGGAGTGATGCAGGGCCGGCCGAGACCCTAGATCAGGTGATCCGGGCGTACCGCCGTTGCCAGACAACGCAATCCGTCCGTGAGGGCGGTGCGCTGGTCCGCGGTGAGGGATTCGGTGAGTGCGGTCTCGTAATCGAGCAACTCGCGGACCACTCGCTCGATCAGCTCATGGCCCCGGCGGGTCAGGGTGACCAGGACGCCGCGGCGAGAAGCGGTGGTCGGCGCACGGGTGATCAGGCCCGCGGTTTCGGCGCGGGCCAGTCGCTGCGAGATGGCGCCGGCGGTCACCAGACCGCGGGCGGTGATCTGGCGGGTGGTGAGCTGATAGGGCGCACCGGCACGGCGCAACGTACTGAGCAGATCGAGTGTGGACTCATCGATCTCGAGCCGGTCCAGAGTCCGGCGCCGCTCATCGCTCAACAGTTTGGCCACTCGCCACAGTGGGGTGATGACCTCGATGGATTCGGTTCGAGCACCCGGTAATTCGCGTTGCCAGGCGGCGGCGATCTGCTCCGCCGTCGGCACGGTGTCTCTCGTCGCGCCCGACATTCCTCGCACTCCTCATGTATGTTTAGCGCTAAATATATAGAAGGAGGGTGCGAATGGCCAGAACCGTCGTGATCACCGGCGGCAGCCGGGGACTCGGAAGACAGGTGGCGCAACGCTTCTGCGAACTGGGGGATCGCGTGGTGATCACCGGTCGTTCGGATCGGGTCCGGAAAACGGCCGCCGATCTGGGAATCACCGGAGTCGAGTGCGACGCGAGCGAGCCCGCGAGCGTCGAGGCGTTCGCCGCGCGACTCGATGACGGGGTGGACGTGCTGGTCAACATGGCGGGCGGCAATGCCGATCTCGTCGCTCCCGCGCCGGAGTCGTTGAAAGATATTGCGGCGCAATGGAATGCCAACCTGTCGGCGAATCTGCTCAGCGCGGTGCTGACCACCTCCGCGCTGCGCGGCCGTCTCCGCTCGGGAGGGTCGCTGATCAATGTCGGCTCGATCGGCGCCGAGTACGCCTCGAGTTCCTACGGCGCGGCCAAGGCCGCCCTGGCCGCCTGGTCGGCGGGCCTGTCGGCCGAGCTGGCGCCGACCGGGATCACGGTCAACGTCGTTTCACCCGGCTACATCGAGGACACCGACTTCTTCCAGGGCAAGCTCACCGACGAACGCCGCGCACAGCTGATCGCGGCGACGCACGACAAACGCCCGGGACGTCCCGGAGACGTGGCCGATCTCATCGAATTCCTGGCCTCCCCGCGCGCCCGCCACATCACCGGCCAGACCATCCACCTCAACGGCGGCGCCCACACCACGCGCTGAACTGCGGACCCCATCCGGCTTGCGCCACCGTTGCGCCACGCGGATGCACTCGCAGGAGCAACTTGTTCGGCCGCCCCGGCAGTTGGCGTCCGGCTCGGCCGGGCAGACGGGTACGCACGTCTTGTGCGGTGCCGATTCGGCTACTGCGCTACCGGTCCGTAATTCGCCTTGCCGCCCGCGCTTGGGCGAATCGTCGGTCACGATCCGAACATTGTGTTGCACAACCGATTCCGAGGCACCGCAATCGACTGACAGACCTGAGGCGTGGTCTCGATTCGGTGTCTGCCGGAAACAGGTCAAGGGTTCGCCGGTGTGGCTATTGCGCGCACACCGCTTCCACGAATTCGCCGACCTGTTGTTCGCGCAGTGTTCGGGACAGGTCGGCCTCGCTGATGATGCCGACCAGTTCCTTGCCTTCGATGACCGGTAGCCGGCGGATCCGGTGGGTTTCCATGGTGGCCAGCACGTCGCCGATATCGGTGTCGCCGGTGACCGTGATCAGTTCCTCGCCTGCGAGCATGCCGGTGGTGGCGTGTCGCGGGTCTTGGCCGGTGGCTATGCATTCGACGATGATGTCGCGATCGGTGACCATGCCGACCGGGTTGCCGTGCGTATCGCACACCGGCAGGGCGCCGACGTCCAGATCGCGCATTCGGCGCGCGGCCTCGGCGAGCGAGGTCTGGGCGGAGATCGTCTCCACGCCGGCGTGCATGATTTGCCGAGCTGTGGTCATGGTGGCTGCCTCCTCGAGTAGATGCCGAACTCCCGTTCGCCCGATTTCATCGTCAGCTGATTGCCGGGATGTCGACAGAGGCGAAAGTCTGCCGACACCCGGCCTCGAGTCGTCCGTCCCCGAAAGCCGCGACTTGTGGCACTTCCACCTGCCCTGTCGTGCGGCCGAGACTGAACCGACCACCGTGTCCCGCCTTGGAGGCGCCATGCAGCAGCCAACGGATCTCGGCCCGGATCAACGGCAACTCCTCGCCCGGCGAGCGCTGGAGGACCGCGACCACGACGTGCACGCTCTCCTGCGTGTGCGCTGCGGACGAGGCCACCATGTGGCGACGGTTTTCGGCACTGTCGCAGGCGCGGTTTACGAGTCGTGGGTCGGTATGCACGCACACGGGCGGCGCGACTTCGTCGACGAAGCACATCACGCTCCCCGAAAGCGAACCCGGTACGTCGACCTGCTCGATGCGGGCCCGGGTGCCGACGATATGGTGCCCGCCGGCTGCGAATGCGGCGGTCACGGGCTGTCTCGAGCCGAGATGCGCAGCGCCATCGATGCGCACACCCGCACCCTTCAGCTCCGCTGACCGCCCGTCGGCGCCGGGGCCTGGTCGACCAGGCTGCGAAGTGACATCGGACTCTAGTTGCGTTCGTGTGGCAGTTCGACGCTGGATACATGGCAACACAGAGCGATCCCCTCGCACCCGCGATTCATACCGCCCACGAATGGCTGCATGCGGTCGCCGAGCGGATCGGCACCGACGACCGCGCCTTCACCTACCATGTGGTGCGCGCCTGGCTGCACACCGTGCGCGACCGTATCGGCGTCGCCGCTTCGGCCCGTCTGACCGCCCAACTCCCCGAAATCCTGCGTGGCATCTACTACGAGGACTGGGTACCCGGCCATGTACCGGTCCGGCACCGTACCGACGAATTCGTCACTCAGTTCGCGCATGAGGCGATGGTCACCCGCGACCAGGTACCCGCCCTGGTCGGCGCGGTCACCGACGTGATGCTGCAACGCTGCTCCCGCGGCCAGCTGGACGGGCTGTTCGCGGTCCTGCCGGCACCCCTGCGAGAGCTGGTGCGCGGTTATCCGGAAGCTCCGCGAGAAACGGCGGGTGCCGC
>CBJNFW010000453.1:0-4007 GCA_966435935.1 uncultured Nocardia sp. | reverse complement strand
GGGCAAGGCGACGAGCGTTCGTGGTGGAGGCCGCCCAGCGGCTGTCCGCCTCGCGGCCTTGACGCCGATTCCCTTTTGCACCCTCAATTCGCCTGACGCAACCCGGACACCACACCCTTTGACTGCCCGTCGACGTCCACGACCTACCGGATCTGTGCTTGATGGCAGCGCCCATGCCGACGCCGCCCACATCGCGACGCGGACGGCAGCCCACAGGCACCTGCGACAGGACGTGCTCGGCCGGTTTCCACGATGTTCTCCATACGCGCCAGCTGACCGGCTTGCACCAGATGCTGGTCCTCGCCGCCACGGTCGGCGACGCCCTGGTCGTTGAGCAGCTTGGCGGGAGGCGGCGGGGGCGTCGGCGATGTGAGCACCGCTTCGTCACCCCGGTGTTCGCGAACGAGACCAGATTCCGAAACCGGCGATGTGCAGGTCGGCGGGTCCGGTGCGGTACCCGCCACTGCGTCTCGAATCCAGGGTTTCGAGACACAGACTCGGTTGGCGCTGGGGTGTACCTCAACTGGACAGTAATGATCGCGTCCATTCGGGGTATGGCGTGAACGGGTCGGGTCGAGGAAGGAGATGCACAGCAATGACGATGAATCAACTCATGGATATGGTCCGCCACTGCTGGAACCGGATGTTCCCGAACATGCCGATGATGATGTGACCCATCCCCGACAGCACGGGCCGTGCCGGCCATATCCTGCCGCTGGGTAACCGGTGGAATCCGGCCAGCACGGTGGTCTCACATAGTGGGGTCGCTGACTGCCAGAGACCAGCGTTCCGGTAGTCGGCGGCCCTTGTCCCCACTGCCCTCTCCGCGCAATCCACGGCGCCCGACTGGTTCTACAGGCCATCTACGAAATCGCTCACCGGTGGACTGAACATCTCCCGCCCAGACCGGCCTGCGAATCGGTGCTCAACTCCGTAGTCAGTTCCGGGGTCAATTCCGTGGTCCGATCGAATCGGACCACCCCGTGCGGGTCTCCCGCGCTACTCACCGGCGGTGTCCGGTGATCCTGGTCCCCCAGGATTACGTACGAATCAGCACATGCACGTAATCCCTGCTGCCGCGCGGTCGATCCGCGCGGACTTCCGTGGGGGCGATCGGTAGTTCCAGACGCGGTGTCCGCACCCGCAATCCGGCCCCGGCGGCTCGCATGACAGGTCCACCCCGCCGATCAAAAAAGCGGAGGAAATAGAGCAGCGGCTGCAAAAGGGCGCGCAAAACTGGCTGACCGCCGACGGCAAATACATGACCCATGAGGAAGAGTGGGCACTGAAGAAAGGCCCGGGCAAGACCTGGTCGAAGCGCTGCGCGAAGGAAAACCCCTCACTGCCGAGCAGAAACAGAAACTCGACCTCATCGACTCGGCCATATCGAAGGCACCCTGATTCTCCGGTCCCGTACGGCGGGACATCGAACTGACCCCCGACGAACTGAAAGGTATTCAGGCGGGCAAACCCTGGACAGGGAACGGGTTCATGAATTCGACCAGCGATCTGAACGGGGTCAACGGCGGGGCCATGGAGAACACCACGAACACCACCTTTCAGATCTTGGCGAAAAGCGGTCACAAAGTCGGGCCCGAATACGGCGGCGTACCTAATGAGGTTGCGTTCACCTCGGCCACGAAAATTCCTTGTGAAAAACAAATTCCCCGACCCGCGAAACCCGGCCCGCACGATCATTCAGCTAATCGAGCAATAGCGGAGAGAGGCTATGCCGAAAAGAATAGGACGATTCACGTTCTACAGCGACGAAGAGGCCGAACAAATGGGCCTGACCATGACCCCCGAAAGACCTCGCCGCCACCGATGCGGCATTCGAAGAGTTCACCATCGCTGAGCGATCCTACCGCCGCGCACCACCCCGCCCGGCCTGGGATGGGGACAGAAATACTCCATCGATTCCCTGGTCGGAACCGAATTCGAAGGCTGGACCCGCGACCCGGCCACTGACACCTGGTACGACGCGCACGGCCGCCCCGCCTACGACGGGAAGGGACAGCGCATCCACTACCCCGACAACACCAGGGAGGAGGGCGACGAATGAGTTTCCTGAGTCAACCTGTATGCGGCGAACCAAGACCGTCTCACGTCGTGGCTTCGCTTTTGTTGCGTTGCATCGGCGGTGGGTCTGAGTATGCAATCACTGGTGGTCCGGCGCGGAGTGCGGTGGCGGCTGGTGCGTGGTGTTGGTTTGCATTCCGGTGCGGATGACGTCGATGATTCGGTCCGGGTCCGGGCCGTCGTGGGAGAGGCAGCCGGCCATCAGGGCTTTGACGTCGGCGAAGGTGAGGTCGGGGCGGATGCCGCCGACCTGTTGGGCTTGCGATAGCAGGCGGTGGAGCCGGTCGCTGACGTTGCAGTCTGCGGCGGTGGCTGCCGCCTCGATGTCGAATCCGGAGCCTGCCAGCGACTCGGCCAGCCCGCGATGGGTGACACCTTCTCGAACGAGCCGGGTGAACAGGGCCATGAAGGCGGTGCCGGGGTCGTTCTCGGCGGCGAGTGTGTCGGCGTAGTCGACGAGCTCGCGCATGCGGTCCAGCAGTACTGCCGCGTACAGCGACTCCTTGGTGGGGAAGTGACGGCTGACCGTGCCGGTGCCCACGCCGGCGCGGCGGGCGATCTCGTGCACCGGCACCGACAGACCTTCGGCGGCGAAGATGGTCGCCGCGGTGTCGAGCACGCGCCTGCGGTTGCGCTGCGCGTCGGCCCGGCGCGGACGGTCGGTGGATTCGGTCACGGCACTCTCTCGATCTCTTGACAACCGGGACGGCCATCCCGGATAGTTCAACCGGGACGCCAATCCCGATTATGCCTCAGGAGGGTGCGATGACTCGATGGACCACAGCAGATGTCGGAGACCAACGTGGTCGGACGGTGGTGATCACGGGCGCGAACACAGGCATCGGCCTGGAGACGGCGAAGGTCTTGGCCGGTCGTGGCGCGACGGTAGTGTTGGCCTGTCGCGATGAGCGCAAGGCCGAGCGAGTGGCCTCAGCGATCGGCGGATCGGCGCTCGCCCGCCAGGTCGATCTCGCATCACTGGATTCGGTCCGCGTCGCTGCACAACGGATACGCGACGAATTCGCGCGGGTGGACCTGCTCATCGACAACGCCGGGGTCATGATGACCCCGGCGGCTGTTACCGCCGACGGATTCGAACTGCAGCTCGGCACGAATCATTTGGGACACTTCGCCTTCACCGGCCTGCTGCTGGATCGCATGCTGGACGTGCCCGGTTCGCGGGTTGTGGTCGTCAGCAGCTCGGCCAACCGGCAGGGTGTGATCGACCTGGCGGACCTGCACTTCCGCCAGCGCAAATACCGGCCGATCCCGGCCTACGCACAGTCCAAGCTCGCCAACCTGCTGTTCACACTGGAGCTGAACGAGCGGTTGGCCGCCGCCGACGCCGAAACCATCGCGGTGGCACTCGAGCCCGGTGTCACCCCGACCGAGTTGGTGCGCCATGTGCGTGGCGCGACCCGGCTGGCCACACTCGCGATCACCAAGCTGCTCGGACAGCCCGACGCGGCCTCGGGTGCACGAGTAGTGCTCCGAGCGGCCACCGACCCGCACGCCAGTGGGGGCGACTACTACGCGCCCGACGGGCGACCACCCCTGCGTGCGCGCGGGTACCCCATCCGCATCACCCCACCGGACACCGATACCGCACTCCGGCGCGCCCTCTGGCAGGAGTCGGAGCGACTCACCGGTGTCGAATATCCAGGCCCGAGTCTCCCGGACGGCACCGGAGGCGACGCCGATCGGCGTCGTCAGCATATTCCAGAAGGACCGACCCGATGAAAATCCGCCTGCTGCTGCGAGTTTCAGCCCTGTACCTGGGCGCGGTCGGCGGCCTGGCTTTGCTGACCCCCCGCTCGGCAATGGCCGGCCTGCGGCGCGACCCGACGGCGTTCGACAGGTTCACCACACAAACTGTCGGCACCGCGCTCACCGCCCTGGCCATCACGAACTGGTCAGCCCCGCCCGGC
>CBJNFW010000452.1:0-4024 GCA_966435935.1 uncultured Nocardia sp. | reverse complement strand
AAATCAACCAACTCACCAACCAATACATCTACAACCTCGCCGGCAAAAACTACACGATGCCCAGCGGTATCGGAGCTTCCCCCGCAGCGCAGAAGGCTATTCAAGTTGCCCTGTCCGAAGTGGGAAAACCGTATGTCTGGGGCGGTTCCGGGCCGAATGTGTTCGATTGCTCCGGGCTCACGTCCTATGCCGCCCGGGCGGCGGGTGTGAACATCCCGAGGACTGCGGATCGACAGTATCAGGAACTTCCGAAGGTGAATCCGGCGAATATCCAGCCCGGCGATCTGATATTCCCCGACTCCGAATTCAACAACGGCAGCCCCGGGCACGTCATGATGTATATCGGCAACGGCCGGTGCGTCGAAGCTCCGCATACCGGAGCGGATGTGCGGGTCGTCTCGCTGCCGAGTAGCTTCCACGCCAGTCGCTGGACGTGATCGGGTGCCTGGGAGACCGCGATCACGTGATATCGCGATGTGACCAGGCGGGCGAGGAGGGCCCGACGGCGGTATGAACAGAGACCGTTCGGATCAGGTCTACAAGTGGTTGATCCAGGCGCACAGGGCACGGGCGCAAGCGATTCTTCGCGACCGGGCCGCCACGCTGTCCGGTGAGATGCGGATTCTCGGGTCCGAGATCAGTGAGGGGCTCACTTCCGCCGCGGAGACGGTGGCCGAGGGGCTGCTGCGGCGGTCCAGTCGTCTGCTCCGGCGTGTCCGGGACGATGATGTCGGGGCGGACGCCGAGTCCAGCCTGCTCGGGCGACTCGGCAGCGTCGAGGAGGGGCGCGCCAAACTCCCCGAGCATTTCCGACCCGAATCGACGAGTGAACGGGTCGGCGCATCTCGGGTCGAATCGCTCGAGCGCCCGGAAACGATCTTCTCGGAGGCATCGGATGTATCGGCCGCGTCGGTGCTGCCGGAAGAACCCTGGGAGCTCAATCAGTTGTGGTCCACGTTGTCGCGAGACGATAAGCTGACCCTGTGGTCGGATGAGCCCACCATCGGAAATCGTGACGGAATTCCGCAGCGGGATCGGGATATTCTCAATCGCCTGCACCTCGAGGAAATGCGCAAGACCGCGGAGCAGAGCAACGACACCGAAGCCCTCGACATCTGCAACAGGATCACGAACGCCATCGGACCCGAAGGCGACCATTATCTGCTGTATCTGGACAAAGATTTCAACACGGTGGTCAGCGACGCAGATATGGATACCGCCAAATACAAGATGACGTATGTGGTCGGCGCGGGGTCCGCGCCGCTCAAGGCGAGCTCGGTCGGAGTAACCGATACGCTGAGTCAAGCCGCGAGGCGGATGAGCGCGGATCCGGACGCCACCGTCGCGACCGCACGATGGCAGGCATACCGGCGGCCCGATGGCGGCGTAGAGGTTCGCAGTGCGTCGTTCGCGGAGAATGCCGCGCCGAAGCTGCGTCGATTTCAGGAGGGTCTGCTGGTTACCCATCAGGGCGAGAGCGCCCCGTTGTCGACCATGGTCGGACACTCTTACGGCACCCGGGTCATCGGCGAAGCCGCGCGGGCGGATGCGGTGGGTCCGGAAGGGCTGTATGCGGATCAACTGGTATTCACCGGCAGTGTGGGAACCGGTGTCGACCACGTCACTGATTTCAAGCTCGCCGGAGTGGATCGGATCGACAACGGCAAGCGTGTTTACGCGACCATCAAGAAATACGATCCGGCCCGGCTGTGGACGAATGAGCACGGTCCGAAGCCGACCGATCCGGCTTTCAACGCCACGGTCTTCAGCATCCCGTCCGAGCGCGGCCCGATAAGCCGGCTGGGGTTCAACTCCCAGGAACACTGGGACTACTACTACGAGGGCGACTCGAACAGCACCAACGAACTGCTGGACAAAATCGGCCTGATCGCCACCGGGCGGGGGCATCTGGTCAATGCGTAACCACCGTGGCGTGCAAGGAGAGCGGGAGGCCCGTCTGCGGTTGTACTGGTATTTCCGAGAGACCTTGCGGCTGCTGCCGCCGGAGTTGTCGCTGTCGGTCGAACATCCCGAACTCCCGCACGCGAGGTTCCGTGCGGGCATCACGCTGCCCGTCGGTGATGACGACGAGTCCGAACTGGAGAACTTCGACATCTGCTACTGGGTGGTCGGGTCCGCACCCGAGGAGTCCGATCGGCATTTCCGGGACGTCGTCCGGGTCTGGCGCGATTTGGGGTGGCCGTTGCGCGTCCATCGCGACCGCCGCCCGCGCACGACCGCTGCCCGCACGGGTGAGGGATACAGCTTCTCCGTCGCGCAGAGTGCGGAGGGTTATCTCAGTCTGTCGGGCGTTACGCCGCCGTACTACGCCGAGCCGGTCCCTGGGCGTCCGTTTCCGCCGGTGATCGAGCACCCAGGACCGGCCGGGCCGGATCAGTAGCCGACGTACGATCCGCCGTGGCGAAGTTGCACGATGCCCGGCACATCGCTCATCGAGCCATACCGATGGATCGCGTAGCGCACCCCGGCGATGATGTTGTCCACCGGATTCCAGACGTCGTGATGTCCCGGCAGTGCCCACGCGTCGAATGTCGGATCGATGGTCTGCATGAGCCCCTTCGACGGGTGGCCCGCCACGGCATTGCTGTCCCACAGGTTGATCGCGTGCGGATTGCCCGCCGACTCGTGCTGGATGATGGTGGCGATGGCCGCCGGGTCGATCTGGCTTGCGCTGTAACCGTTTTCCTGCAGCACCCGGGATGCCTCGTCGATCCAGATCCGCTCGTTGCCAGAGGGCTGGGTCAACGGCGGCCCGCCCGAGCCGCCGCGGTATGCCCGGTGGTAGACGACCCGGCGCGGGGCCGTTCGCGCATCTTCGGCGTAGCGGTCGGCGAGAGCCGAAACCTGCGCCGCGGTCAGTGCGGACCCGCTCTGACCCTGGCCGAGTACCACTCCGGCGCGTTGCAGGGCGGCGTCGAGGGTGTTCATCACCTGCCGCTGTCCCACCGCCGTATCCGAGACGCTGCCCAGCGCGGTCAGGGCCGCATCGGTCTCGGCAATGATGGCGGTGAGCCGGGCCCGGCCCGCGGTGGTGGCGTCGGCGGAACCGCCCAGGAGGCGGGACAACTCGTCGTTGAGCCGCCCCATCGCGCTCACCCGTCCGGATTTGCCCTGGTTGTCCGCCGAATAGGCCGACTGCACCGCCCCGTCCCAGGCCATCGGCCCGGTCGGTCGCCAGAGTGGCACCGCAGGTGGCGAATTCGGCTGACCGGTGTCGGGATCCGGTGTGTCACTGCCGTATTGGGCGGCCATACTTGCCAGGGCGCCCATCGTGGCCGCGGCCATCGGTGCGGCGGCTCCGTACGCGGCGGTGTTCGCGCCGGGCGCTATCGGTGCGGATGTCGTTGACGCGGAAGGTGATTGGGGCGGTGGAGCGGCGGGCTCGGCACATGCCACCCCCGCCGCCGCGCCGCCCACCCGGGGTGTGGCGGTGGGCACCGTTGGGCGGGGTGCGCCGGCGCGGCCGTTCCGTCGGCGGCGCGGCTCGGGGGCGGTGGTTCCCACACCGCCGTTGTGCGGACCTCCGACGCCCGGTTCCGGCGCGTCCCGCTCGGTCGGCATCAGTACCCCACATACGACCGGCCGTTACGCACGGCCACCACCCCGGGCACATTGTCGACCGAACCGTATCGGTTGATCGCGTACCGGACGCCGGCCACTATATTGTCGACCGGGTTGTAGATGTTTCCGTGCCCCGGCGCGGCCCATTCGTGAAATGTGGTGCCGGTGGTCTGCATGAGCCCTTCGGACGGATTTCCGGCCGCCGCGTTGCTGTCGGTATTGTTCACCGAGCCGGGATTTCCGCCGGATTCGTAATGAATGATCATCGCGATGGCCGACGGGTCGATCTTGCTGGTGTCGTATCCCAGCCGCTGCAAGACCTGCATGGCCTGCTGAATCCATTGTCCGACCGTGCCGCCCACTGTATTCTGCGCCGAATCCGGGACGGTGTAGTTTTTGCCGGCGAGGTTGTAGATGTATTGGTTGGTGAGTTGGTTGATTT
>CBJNFW010000451.1:0-4040 GCA_966435935.1 uncultured Nocardia sp. | reverse complement strand
ACGGGATTGGGACGCAGGCCGGGACGCTGCCCGATCCGGCCCCGATCGACCCCGAAACGCGAAACGCGGACGGGGCCGCGTTTCTTGGAGACCGCCCGATGAGAGCGACGACGACGGGAACTACACCCCCCGCACGGCCGGCCCCCTCGGCGCCGCAACGGTTTCCGCTCCGGCCCGGATGGATCGCAGTAGTGCGTGCACCTCGCCGAGTGCGTCGCGGCTGGCGGACTTGATCGCGGCCAGCGCGGTCGCGGCCTGTTCTGGTTTGCGGTCGAGCAGTTCCAGCGCCACCGAGGATTGCACGTTGATCAGCGAAAGGCTGTGCGCGAGAACGTCGTGCAGCTCGCGCGCGATCGCGAGACGTTCCTCGCTGGCGCGCTGTTCGCGCCGGGCCTGCTCGCGTGCGCGTTCGGATTGCTCGTTGCGCTGTGCGGCCTCGGCGCGCTGGCGCCGCGCGATCAGCACCGCGCGCCGCTGCCGCATGCCCTCGGCGAGGGCCACCAGCACCGACAGCCAGGCGAACAGCCCGATGATCTGCCAGTAATTGGTCGGATGCCCCGCGATGAACGGCGCGGGCCACACCATCAGCAGATACCCCAGCGGCACGATCGGATAGGTGTACCAGCGCGACCCGCGGCGGGCCGCGGACAGGAACGCGATCGCCAGCGCGATGAAGATCGGACCGTAACCGTATCCCGACAGCAGGTAAGCCAGCGTGATCAGCATGACCGCGTACAGCACCGCGCGCGGATACGCGCGCCGCACCGCCAGCAGTGCCGGCCCGGCCAGCAGCAGCGCATATCCGAGCGCATCGAGCTGCCGCGACCCGGTCTCGTGCCAATGCGCGTTCGCCCTGCCGCCCGCCCCCGCCTGGACGACGGCGGCGATCAGCGCCGGCAACAGCACCCTGCCACTCGGCCGCATGCGCGCATCCACAGTCGAACCGTAGCCCGCCGCACCGCTTCCGGACGCCCCGCGCGGCGAATTACGTCCAGATACGTACGCCCGGCTCCACTCGCTGTCCACGCCTTGTGTGCGCAAGTGACGGGTCATGTCGCGCCGGGCACGGTGCCGGATGCCGTATGTGATTGCTCCGACGTGTGCCCGTCGGCCGGGATGCTGTGTGCGGGCCGGCTCGCCTTGGTTACCGCTGCTGTGCGCGCTGGGCCGGGTCTGTTCATTCCCCGGCAACGGTTGCGAGCGTTTGTGCACATGTGGGTCAGGTTGTGCAATCGAGGGCCGGGCTCGGATATCCGATGAAATCCGTTCGAGCCGCTGTGTGTGACTGCTCGGATGTGTGCTCGCTTCGGGATGCGGATGCGGCCGATCGCACCGGCGTACCGGGTGGTGGGTTACGTCCGGATACGTACGCCCGGTCACGACCGCCGGCGGATGTGCCCGGCCGGGTCGCGGGCGGATTCTCGACGGCATGAATCAATCGGATCCCGTAGCGGCGGTGCGCACCGATGCGCTCACCAAACGCTATGGCGCACATACCGTTGTCGATGCCGTGGGCATGTCCGTCGCGGCGGGGCAGATCTACGGCTTCCTCGGACCGAACGGCGCCGGCAAGACCACCACGCTGCGCATGCTGGTGGGCCTGGTCCGGCCGAGTTCGGGTCATGCGACCGTCCTGGGGCGACAGCCCGGCGATCCCGCGGCGCTGCGCCGGATCGGGGTGTTGATCGAGGGGCCGGGCTTCTTCCCGTACCTGTCCGGCCGGGACAACCTGCGGGTGCTGGCGCGTTATCGGAACCGCACCCGCGACGACGCCGAGGAGGCGCTCGACCGGGTCGGACTGGCCGCCCGCGGGAACGACCGGTTCCGGGCCTACTCGCTGGGGATGAAACAGCGTCTCGGGGTCGCGGCGGCCCTGCTGGGCCGCCCGGATCTGCTGATCCTCGACGAACCCACCAACGGGCTCGATCCGGCCGGAATGGCCGAAATGCGTGAGCTCATCACCGGATTGGCCGCGGACGGGCACACCGTCGTGCTCTCCTCGCACCTGCTCAGCGAAGTGCAGGAAATCTGCGATCGCGTCGGCGTCATCTCCCAGGGGCGCCTGCTCACCGAATCGACCGTGAGCGAATTACGCGGTACGGCAACGCTTTTCCTGCGAGCCGAGCCGGTGGAACTGGCCTTCCCGGCCGTGCGCGCCGTGCTGGGCGATCGAACCGCACTGCTGACCACCGGCGGCATCAGAGTCGATGCCGCGGCGGCAATGGCGCCCGAGGTGGCTCGTGCGGTCGTCCAGGCGGGCGCGGACCTGTTGGAACTGCGCAGCGACGAGCGTTCGCTGGAGGAGGTCTTCTTCGAGTTAACGGTTCTTCCGCCTGACGGCGCCTTCGCATCGGAAGTTCCTCTCACGCGGTTCCCGTCTTTGCTTGGTTCTCTTGCCATGCGCCGCAAGCGACACTCACGACTTTTCCCTCCCGCCGTTAACGACGGGGTATCCAAGGCAGATTCTCGATGACCGACCTGATCGCTTGTACCCGAGGCGAATTCGCCCGCCTGCGCCGCTGGCCGGCGTTCTGGATCATCCTGGGCACCTGGATAGTGCTCAACCTCGTATTCGCTTATCTGTTCAACTATCTCGCCTACACCACCGGCTCGTCGATGCGCATGTCCAACGGGCAGCCGCGGGCGATCCTGTTGCAGCAGATGCTTCCCGCCGCGGTACCCGAGGTGTTCACACAGGGTATGGCCATGTTCGGTGGTGCGTTGATGCTGGTGCTCGGCGCGCTGGTGACCGGAAGCGGATACGGCTGGGGCACTTGGAAGACCGTCTTCACCCAGGGGCCCTCGCGCGCCCGGGTGGCGGGCGGGACGGTGCTGGCGCTGGCGGTGGTGGTCGTCGCGCTGGTTCTGAGCGCGTTCCTGGTCGACACCGGTGTGGCCGCGATCATCGGCACTGTGCAGCACCAGTCCCTCGCGTTGCCCGGTGCCGGGCGATCGCTGCTCGGAATCCTCACGGGCGCGGCGATTCTCGGCATGTGGACGTTGGCGGGTGCGTTGATCGGCGTGCTCGCCCGCGGTCCGGCCCTCGCGGTGGGCCTGGGACTGGTGTGGGTGCTGGTGGTGGAGAATCTGTTGCGCGGCGTCGCGGCGATCTTCGCGCCGATCCGGGCGATCACCGACCATCTGCCCGGCACCGCGGCGGGTTCGCTGGCCGGTGCGATGCGCACGGTCTCCGGCGAGTCGACGCCGGGCGTGCTCGATATTCTCTCGCGCCCAGCATCTTTCGTTGTTCTGGCGACCTACATCGTCGGCTTCGCCCTCGCGATGGTGTGGCTGCTGCACCGCCGCGACATGGCCTGAGCCGCATCCATCGCCCAGTCCCGGATGACGCCGAACTCCGAGTAACGTCGACCCGGACATTACCAACCCGGATAACGCCGACCTCCGGTTTGCGGCGCGCCTTGCCGCACGGGGCCGGGCGGTGAGCCTTCGGGCGCCGCAAACACGCCGG
This sequence comes from uncultured Nocardia sp., assembly GCA_966435935.1. Classification (GTDB taxonomy): domain Bacteria; phylum Actinomycetota; class Actinomycetes; order Mycobacteriales; family Mycobacteriaceae; genus Nocardia. The sequence continues at coordinate 571 of CBJNFW010000451.1, read as the reverse complement.
AGCGGAGCGGAGGCCGAAGATACGGAAAGGACCGTGATGCCAACACGTAGTGCACACACCGCATGGACCGGAGGTCTGCAGGACGGCTCGGGGCGGGTCGAGCTGGCCAGCTCGGGAGTCGGCACGTTCGACGTCTCGTTCCCCAAGCGCACCGCCGACACCGCCGAGGGGACGACCAGCCCGGAGGAGTTGATCGCGGCGGCGCATTCGTCCTGCTACGCGATGGCGCTGTCCGCGGAGATCGGCAACGCGGGCGGCACCGTGCAGAGCCTGGACGTCAACGCGGATGTGACGCTCGGACCGGATCCGGCAGGCGGATTCCACCTCAGCGGCATCAAGCTGACCGTCCGGGGCCGCGTGTCCGGCATCGATGCCGCGGGCGCGCAGAAGGCCGCCGAGGCCGCCAAGGCGGGTTGCCCGATCAGCAAGGCGCTGGCCGGGGTCGAGAACATCGAACTGGACGCGAGCTTCGAGGGCTGAGGCATCGCGCGGGTCGCGCCCGCGCACGGCTCGGGCCCCAGTGACACCCCCCACGGGGCACAAACCAACCATCAGCGGCCGGGTGGACGGG
>CBJNFW010000450.1:0-4095 GCA_966435935.1 uncultured Nocardia sp. | reverse complement strand
ACCGGCTTGATGTTGCGGAAACGCATCACCACCGCGATCGACGATCACGATTCACTGGGGGCGCGGGGCGTCGGAATTTTCTGGCGCGACGGCATCGGCGCATCCGCGACGTGCGGATGCGCCGATGTCGTTCGATGTAAAGATCTTGCGCCCCTGCGCATATCGGCCATCGGTCGCAATGGAGACAGTACGGGTGGTGCGGTGAGCGCCCCGCGCGGCACCGGTACCTGCACGTTTGCTGATATGACACGACAAGACGGAAAAAGATTCCGGCAGGCCGGTTTTCATGCCTTTGCGCATAGTTGCGGACCGGGCTGTACCATCGATCGGTCGTTGCCGGGAGCGTTCGATGATGAACGCCGCAGCCATGATTCGACCCGGTGCAGTACTGCAGCAGATGTGAAATCCGAAAAGTCTGGAGTTGTCGTTGAGTACGCCGCAGTCCCAGGAGCACGCCAGATCGTGCCCCGTCGCCCACGATTCACGCGCCCATGGTTCACCGACCGATAACAACGGTCCCCGAGTTCCGCTGCACACCCCCGAATTCGCCGACGACCCGCACCGGTTCTACGCCGAGATGCGGCAGCGGTACGGCTCGCTGGCTCCGGTCGAACTGGCTCCCGGTGTTCCGGCGACGCTGGTCGTCGGATATCGCGCGGCGGTGCGAATCCTGAACGATCCCGAACACTTTCCCGCCGATCCGCGAACGTGGCAGCGCACGGTGCCGCAGGACTGCCCGATCCTGCCGCTGCTGGAATGGCGTCCGATGGCGAGTCGTTGCGCCGGAGCCGAATTCGTCCGGTACCGGCGCGCCATCACCGCCAGCGTGCAGGCGGTGGATCTGTACGCCATGCACGATATCGTCGAGGAGATCGCGATCCCGCTGATCAACGGCTTCTGCCAGGAGGGCCGCGCGGAGTTGATCAGCCAGTACGTGTACCCCCTGGTATTCGAGGTGGTCAACGCGATGCTCGGCTGCCCGCCGGAGATCGGCCGGCAGGTCGCCGCCGGGACCGCGGCCATGCTCGAGGGGGTGGACGCGGAGAAGGGCAGTCAGATGCTCGGCCAGGCGCTGATGGATCTGGTGACCCTCAAGCGGAACACGCCGGGCAACGACATCACCTCGACACTGCAGCAGCACCCGTCGGGGCTGGACGATGTGGAGGTCTCGCACCACGTCTCGCAGGTGTACGGAACCGGGATCGAGTTCGAGCTGAACTTCATCGTCAACACCCTGCTGCTGGTGCTGGCCGACGACCGCTTCGGCGGCAGTGTGCTGGGCGGCAATCTGTCCTCGCGCGACGCGCTGGACGAGGTGCTGTTCAACGACCCGCCGCTGGCGAACTTCCTGGTCAGCTACCCACGGCAGCCGATCCTGATCGAGGACGTCTGGCTGCCCGCGCATCAGCCGGTGGTGATCAGCATGGCCGCCTGCAACAACGATCCGGCGATCCGCTCGGCCGATCTGACCGGAAACCGCGCTCACCTGGCGTGGGGTATCGGCCCGCATGCCTGCCCGGCCCAGTCGCTGGCCTACCTGATCGCCCAGGACGCCATCGATCAACTCCTTGACGCTCTTCCCGAAATCCGCCTCGACACCTCCGAGGGCGAACCCTCCTGGCGCCCCGGCCCGTTCCACCGCGCCCTGACCGCACTGCCGGTCACCTTCCCGGCCACCGCACCGCTGAACGTGCGGAACGAGCACATTCTGCTGCCCTGAGCCGCTCGCTCATCCCGCCGCCGGACGGCGGCTGTTGTCAGCAACGGTAAGCGGGCCCGGACGTGGCTACGATGCTGCGTCCGCAAGTTCTCCTCAGCAATCGGAAGGTTGAACGAATGAGCCTGCCCGGCAAGCGATTTCTCGACGTGGTGAGTAGTCGTGAGATGGCGGTGCTGGTGCTCGCGACGATTACCGGGATCTACTATCTCATCGTCGCGGTGACCAACTGCACCGACACCGATACCAACCGGCACGCGGTGGCCGAGGTGTTCTCCATGCGCCGCACCATTCACAATCCGGCAACCGACTGGCGGTCGGTGACCAACGGCAGCGTCGCGTTGACCGCTTACATCCTGATCGTGATCTGGGAGTACCTGATCGCCATCGTGCTGCTGGCCGCGGCGGCGAACGGCTGGTGGGGTCTGGCCCGCGGCCGGCGAGCCGGCCTGGTGACCTCGGCGAAGCTGGCGAGCCTGGGCTGGACCATGGTGACGCTGCTGTTCGTCGGCGGATTCCTGACCGTGGCGGGGGAGTGGTTCCGGATGTGGGCGAACAAGCAGGTCGACGCGTCCTCGGCCGCACTGCAGAACTTCCTGATCGCCGCCGTCGGCCTGATCCTGGTACATCTGCCCGATCGACGCGAAACACTCTCCAGCTCAACGAATTCCGGCGAGTAGACGGGCCGGTCGAAGGTTGCCATCACCGGGCGGCCGCGTATTCCCCGCGGCCGCGCGGTGACCGGCCCGCTCATCGGGCGGTGCGGCTACTTCGCAAGGGCGGCAAGGGCTTTGTCGGCGTGCACGTTCACGTTGACCTCGCTGTGCACCGCGGCCAGGATCTTCTTGCCGGGCCCGATGACGAAGGTGGCGCGCTTGGCGGGCAGGCCGGGAATCAGCCGCTTGATCCCGAACTCCCGCGCGACCGCACCGCCGACATCGGCCAGCAGCGGATAGCCCAGCTTGTGCGCGTCGTCGAAGCGCTTCTGCTTGGCCACATCGTCGGCGCTGATACCCAGGACCGTCGCGCCGCGGTCGGCGAACTCGCTGACGATATCGCGGAAATGGCATGCCTCCCGGGTGCATCCCGGGCTGAGCGCGGCCGGATAGAAGAACAACACCACGGCTCCCTTCTCCAGAACTGTGTCCAGTCGTACGGACTCGCCGTGCTGATCGGACAGTTCGAAATCGGGCGCGGTGTCGCCTACTTGCAGCATCGGTTCTCCTGGGCTCCGGTTGTCGGTCCGGGGTGCGGCCGGCGCCGCCCGGCCGGGTGGATCGTGCACTTGAATGATGCACCACGGCCGCGTAAGCGGCTCCTCGGCGACCCGCTCAGCCGGCTGTTTCGGGCCGGTCGCTGAGCCCGAGGCGGAGGTGTTCGCTGTGGTAGACGGCCTCGTCGAGAAGCTGGGCGACGTGGTTGTCGTAGAGGCTGTAGATGATGCTGCGTCCGGTGCGGGCGCCCACGACCAGGCCGAGATTGCGCAGCAGGCGGAGCTGGTGGGAGACCGCGGACTGTTCCATGCCGACCGCGTCGGCGAGTTCGGTCACCGGCAGGGGGCCCTGGCGCAACTGGGTGAGGATCAGCAGCCTGCTCGGCGTGGCGAGGGCCTGCAGGGTATTGGCCACGTGGGCGGCGGCATCGGCGTCCAGGCGCGTCACGGGGCGGTCGCGTCCTTCGACTCCGTGTCCCATGCCGAGGCAGTTTACTCCCGCGATAACACATGAAGACGTCTTCATATTTTCTGTTATGGTGGGCCCGGTCGGCAGTACCCGTTCCTGGAGGTGATTCGTGGCCACACCGATGCTTACCGCGGCCCGCCCGGCCCCGGCCGCCGGCCGGATGCCGGTGCGGCGCACGAAACTGTTCGCTTTGCCGGAGATGCGTTGGGCCGCAGCGGCTACGGTGCTGTTCCTGCTGGGGTTGACGGCGCAGCTGGCCGGTGCGCCGGCCTGGTCGTGGTGGGCGCTCTACCTGGCCTGCTACGTCGCGGGCGGGTGGGAGCCGGGCCTGGCCGGACTGCGAGCCCTGCGCGACAGGACCCTGGATGTGGATCTGCTGATGGTGGTCGCCGCGATCGGCGCGGCGGCGATCGGCCAGATCACCGACGGCGCGCTGCTGATCGTCATCTTCGCCACCTCGGGCGCCCTGGAAGCCCTGGCGACCGCGCGCACCGAGGACTCGGTGCGCGGACTGCTGGATCTGGCGCCCGATACCACGACCCGCGTCGGCGCCGGCGGTGCGGACGAGACGGTCGCGGTGGCCGACCTCGAGGTGGGCGATGTCGTACTGGTGCGTCCGGGCGAGCGGGTCGCCGCCGACGCCACCGTGATCGGCGGCGGCAGCGAGGTCGATCAGGCCACCATCACCGGCGAACC
>CBJNFW010000449.1:0-4134 GCA_966435935.1 uncultured Nocardia sp. | reverse complement strand
CCAGCAGACTGTTGGAGGCCAGCCGATTGGCCCCGTGCAGGCCGGTGCGCGCGACCTCGCCCGCGGCGTAGAGGCCGGGAACCGTGGTGCGGCCGTGCGCGTCGGTGACGATCCCGCCGCACTGGTAGTGCGCGGCCGGCGCGACGGGAATCAGGTCCGTGCCCGGATCGATACCGGCCGCCAGGCACGAGGCCGTGATCGTCGGAAACCGTTGCGGGAAGCCGTCGATCGCGCGGGCGTCGAGGAAGACGTGGTCGGTTCCCAGGGCGCGCAACCGCGCCGCGACCGCCCGCGAGACCACATCCCGGGGTGCGAGATCACCGCGCGGATGCACGCCTTCGGTCACCGAATCCCCGTGCGAGTCGACGAGTTTCGCGCCTTCGCCGCGTACGGCCTCGCTGATCAGCGGCCGCCGTCCCAGTCCGCCCGGGGTGAACAGAACCGTCGGATGGAACTGGACGAATTCCAGGTCCGCGACGGTCGCACCGGCTCGCAGCGCCAGGGCGATCCCGTCCGCGGTCGCGCCGGGCGGGTTGGTGCTGCAGGCGTACAGCTGTCCGAGGCCGCCGGTGGCCAGCAGCACCGCGGGGGCGTGCACGACGCCGAAGCCCTTGTCCGACACCGCGACAACGCCCTGAACCCCGCGCATACCGGTGACGATCCGCAGCGCGGCGGCACCGAACAGCACGGGCAGCCCCGCGGCGTTCAACGCACGCTGCACCTCCGCACCGGTGGCATCACCACCGGCGTGAATGATGCGCCGGGTGCTGTGCCCGCCCTCGCGGGTGCGCGAAACCTCGCCGTCCCGGCCCAGATCGAAGACGGCCCCCAGATCGGTCAACGCCGCCACGGCACCGCGGCCACCCTCGACGATCGACCGCACCGCCTCGGGATCGCACAGGCCCACACCGGCCACGACCGTGTCCTCGACGTGCGAGTCCACCGAATCCCCGTGCGGCGCGACGACCGCGATACCGCCCTGCGCGTACTGGGTGGAGGTGTCCGAGGGGCCGCCCTTGCTCAGGGTGAGCACCCGCAGTCCACACAGTGAGGCGGTGCGCGCCGCGGTCAGTCCCGCGACGCCGCCACCGACCACCACCAGATCCGCCTCGGCCTCCCACCGGATCACCGGCCCGCTCATCGGGGCTCACCGCTCTCGGGATCGGGATCCGGGACGCTCACTCGCCACCGCCCGGATTGCCGATGGCGATCATGCGCAGCACCGAATCACGGCCCGCCGCGGCGGTTTCCGGATCGACGTGCACCTCGTCACGATTCTCGGTCAGGCAGCGCAGCAGCGCCGCCGGGGTGATCATCTTCATGTACTTGCACGAGGCGCGATCGTTCACGGCCTGGAAGTCGACCCCGGGCGCGGCCTTGCGCAGCTGATGCAGCATGCCGATCTCGGTGGCGACCAGCACCTCGCGCGAGGTCGCGGCCTTCGCGGCATCGATCATTCCGCCGGTGGACAGGATGTGCACCCGCTCGGCCGGGAAGGCGCCCTCGCCCGCGAGATACAACGCCGATGTGGCACAACCGCATTCGGGATGTACGAACAGTTCCGCATCGGGGTGGGTGCGGGCCTGTTCGGTCAGCTCGTCACCGTTGATGCCCGCGTGCACGTGACATTCACCCGCCCAGATCCGCATGTTCTCCCGGCCGGTCACCCGCTTGACATGCGCGCCGAGGAACTGGTCGGGCAGGAACAGCACCTCGCGGTCCGGATCGATGGAGGCGACCACGTCGACGGCGTTGGACGAGGTGCAGCAGATATCGGTGAGCGCCTTCACCGCGGCCGTGGTGTTCACATACGAAACCACCAGCGCCCCAGGGTGTTCGGCCTTCCACTCGCGCAGCTCGTCGGCCGAAATGGAGTCGGCCAGTGAGCAGCCCGCACGCTGGTCCGGGATCAGCACGGTCTTGTCCGGGCTCAGGATCTTGGCGGTCTCGGCCATGAAGTGCACGCCGCAGAACACGATCGTGTCCTCCGGGGCCTCGGCGGCGATGCGGGACAGCGCCAGCGAGTCACCGACGTGATCGGCGACGTCCTGGATCTCGGGCAGCTGGTAGTTGTGCGCCAGGATCGTCGCGTTGCGCTCGCGTGCGAGTCGCTTGATCTCCGCCGCCCACTCCGGGGTCGCCTCGACACCCGTGAATCCCGACGGGCCGTCCGTGACCCGCCCGGTCAACGTCATCGTCGCCATGGCATGGCTCCTCACTCTCGCGTCACCGGCGTTCGTGCCGATTTCGCATCCAACAGGTTTTCGACTTATAATCGAAAACGTGCCCCATAGTAGCACCATTCACGAATCGCTCACCGCCGTGTTCCAAGTTCGTCGCTTCCGCGACACCGTCACCGCAGGTCAACCCAGCAACGAGCCGGTCGACCCCGATGCGCCCCGACCGGCATCCGGCTGGCACACCGAACTCGGGGTACTGCTGTGGCAGCGGGCGATGGAACCGCAGACCGGCACCTGGTCACTGCCGGGCGGGCGGTTGCGCGACGACGAGGACCTGGACTTCTCGGCCCGCCGCCAGCTCGCGGAGAAGGTCGATGTGCGCGAGGTGTCCCATCTCGAGCAGGTCTGGGTGTTCAGCGACCCGAACCGGGTGCCACCGCCGCGGCGCATCGCCTCGGCCTATCTCGGCCTCGTGCCACTGACCGCCGACCCGCAGCTGCCGGACGACACCCGCTGGTATCCGGTCTCCGCACTGCCCGCGATGTCATTCGATCACGGCACCGTCGCGCGCCAAGCGCGCACTCGACTGGCCGCCAAACTGTCCTACACGAATATCGCCTTCGCCCTTGCCCCGTCACGTTTCACCATGTCCACCCTGCGCGAGATCTATTGCGCGGCACTGGGATACGACGTCGATACGACGAATTTGCAGCGAGTCCTCAGTCGCCGCAAGGTGATCACGCCGACCGGAGCCACCGCCGCCCCCGGCAAATCCGGCGGCCGCCCGGCCGCCCTGTACCGCTTCACCGACGACGGGCTGCGCGTCACCGACGAGTTCGCCGCCCTGCGCCCGCCCGCCTGAGCAAACCTCGAATCGAGCGGTCCGCAACCTCGGGGCGGCCGCACCGCTATCGGTCCGTCGCATCCCGGGCCCGCCCGCAGGATCGCCATCCCCTCGCGGGTCCCGTGCGCGCCCGCGCGTCGTACGCGCGCCTCGGAAGTCCTGCCGCAGCGCTCGCTCATCGTCACCCTCGATCGGCACGCCACCGTGGGCGCGACCCGCACGTTGTGCCGTACCACGCCGGTCCGGCGCCGAGGGCAGCCTTCCGGGGCACAACCCGATCGCCCGCTCCCGTATCCGCCCGACCGCGAGTACGTCGCGCACCCATCACCCGATGGGCGAATTGCCGGGTTGCGCGGCGCACAGCGCACTCCCGCGGCCGGGTACCGTTGCCGACATGAACTCGCTGATGCAGCGGATCCTCGAGATCGCACCGGTTTGGGTCTATCTGACCGTCGGGTTGCTGGTGTTCGCCGAGGACGCGATCTTCGTCGGTTTCGTCATTCCGGGCGAGACGGCGGCGGTGCTCGGCGGGGTCGCGGCCAGTCAGGGACATGTCCAGCTGTGGGCGATGATCGTGCTGGTGATCGCGGCGGCGATCGTCGGCGACAGCGTGGGGTACGAGGTCGGCAAGCATTTCGGCACGCGCCTGCTGGGCATGTCGATGCTGGATCGCTACCGGGGACGACTCGACCGCGCCCAGGACTTCCTGGCTCGCCGCGGTGGCTGGGCGGTGTTCCTGGGCCGGTTCACCGCGTTCTTCCGCGCGGTGATGCCCGCGCTGGTGGGCACCTCCCGGATGCCCTACGGCCGGTTCCTGGCCTACAACGCCACCGGCGGCATCGTCTGGGGCACCACGTTCGTCGTGCTCGGATATCTCGCCGGTCAGTCCTACGAGAAGCTCGCCTCGACCGTGGGTCGCGGTATGACCATCGCGGTGGTGGCCATCGTGATCATCGGCCTGATCGTGTGGAAGGTGCGCGAGCGCCGCCACGCCAAGACGATCGAGGCGGAGTACGAGACCAGCCACGAGGAGACCGCGCGCGAAACGCATTGAACAGCAGCGGTCACCCCGGTCGCGGGGCACCGAACTGCCTGCCGCTCAGTCGTTTC
>CBJNFW010000448.1:0-4288 GCA_966435935.1 uncultured Nocardia sp. | reverse complement strand
CTCCATCCCCTCACTCTAGACTGCGAGGACTCCTGTCCGCTCCATCACGCCCTCTCCCATGGCGGTGGCGTGCACGACCTCGCCGCGCAGCTGTTTGGACAGCGTCGCCGCCGTGCGCCGCATCCAGAAGATCATCGCGGTCACCATGATCACGGCGAGCACGCTCAGGACGCCGCCGACCGCTTGCTGCGCCGAACTGGACAGCACGCTGGTCGAGTAGGTCAGCACGGCCGCGAAACTGCCCGCCACCGAGATCGCGCCGAGCAGGCCGAGCCAGATCGGTGCGGTGGAGACCGGACGCTCGGCGGTTGCCGCCTTGCGCACCGCGGCCAGGAGGATGGTCACGACGAGACCGGCCTCGAGACCTTCCCGAAGGCAGATCAGCAGGTTCGGTACAGCCTCAGCCCAGTTCACCCTGCCAAAGGTAAGGCATACCTATATGCCAGGTCCAATCATTCGTCACCGAATTTGCGAATTGCCTGATCGCCGAGGCGGAGAAGTCTGTGCAGCGGACACTTACGGCAGGGTATCCGGCGGCTCGCCGAACGCGATGCCTCCGGCAGCCGATCACGTGCGAATGTCGGGTCGGACTCGCCGGGTGTGCGTGTGGCTGATCTCGTGTGGGGGACTTGTCGGGTGTGCGCGGGGCTGATCCCGTGTGGGGGACTCGTCCGGTGCAACATTGCGGCTGATCTCGTGTGGGGGACTCGTCCGGTGCGACATTGCGGCTGATCCGGCGAGGGGTCCGTGCTCCGGGGCGCGGGTGCCGCAGAACAGGATCGCGACCGATCGGTACGGCGATCAGGCCGGTCGGCGGGTCGCGGTACCGGCCAGATCGACGACGAGTTCGCCGATCAGGTCGCGAGTGGCGCGGGCGCGGGCCAGGGCGGGGTCACGGGGATCGACGTCCAGCAGGTCGATCAGATCGTTCATCGAGCCGAAGATGGCGACGAGCCGTCGCACCGCAGCGCGCCGTTCGGCCGGCGCGAGGGGCAATGACATGGTGCTCACATGACAGGTATCGCCGTGCTGCGACACATGTTTCACATCCGGAAGTAAATTGCCGCGCGAATTCGGCACAGCGGCCCGCGGCCGGCCGGCCGGTCGGCGCGCGGCCCGCAGCCCGAGCCCTCAGTCTGCTACGTGCACAACGAGTTTGCCGAGGTTCTTGCCGACCAGCAGGCCGCGGAACGCCTCGATCGTGCCGTCGAACCCCTCGACCACGTCCTCCAGATAGCGGACCCGGTCCTGGGCGATCCACTGCGGCATCTGCTCGAGGAAGGCGGGCATCTGCTCACCGGCGAATTCGGTCTGGATGAAGCCGCGGATGGTCAGGCTCTTGCGCAGCACCACCGACATGAGCAGCCCGAGCCGGTCCGGCCCCTCGGGCAGGTCGGTCGCGTTGTAATCGGCGACCAAGCCGCACACCGGGATTCGGGCGAACGAGTTGAGCCGCGGGAACACCGCGTCGAAGACGGCGCCGCCGACGTTCTCGAAGTAGACGTCGATGCCGTCCGGCACCGCGGCGGCGAGCTGGTCGGCGAAATCCGGTGCGCGATGGTCGATCGCGGCGTCGAATCCGAGGCGTTCGCGCAGCAGCGCGACCTTCTGCGGACCACCGGCGATGCCGACCGCGCGGGCGCCGTGGATCTTCGCGATCTGCCCGACCGCGGAGCCGACCGGTCCGGTGGCCGCCGCGACGACCACCGTCTCACCGGGCTGCGGACGGCCGATGGTGAGCAGCCCGGAATAAGCGGTGAATCCGGGCATTCCGAGTACGCCCAGCGCGGTGCTCACCGGCGCCGCGTCCGGGTCGAGCCGGCGCAGATACCGCACCGGCTCCACCGAATGCGTCTGCCAGCCACCGTAACCCAGTACGATGTCACCGGAACGCACTGCGGCATCACGGGATTCGAGGACGCGCGAGACCGTTGCGCCGACCATGGTCTGGCCGAGCTGCACCGGGGGCGCGTAGGACGGCGCATCGCTCATCCGTCCGCGCATGTACGGGTCGAGCGAGAGGTAGAGCGTTTCCAGCAGAGCCTGACCCGAATCGGGTTCGGGCAGCTCGACGGTTTCGGTCCGGAAATTCTCGGGTTCGGGCATGCCGACCGGGCGTGAGGCCAGGACGATCCGGGTGCTCTTCATCGGTGCTGCCACCTCCGGTGAGTCGGAATCGGTACGCGGACGAGTCTCCCACGTATCGCCGCGGCGTCGGCGCGGACCCGCTGCGTGGGGCAGCCGACGTGCGCGACGACGAGTCCAGCGACTGTTTGCTGATTCAGCAAAATTACTTGCCGAAAGTGGATACGAGCCGGAGGGTGGTGTGTCGAGGAGGTGGTCATGGTGACCGGACAATTGCAGGACGGCTACGACGTGGTCGTGGTGGGTGGCGGTGCGGCCGGGCTGAACGGGGCGCTGATGCTGGGCCGATCGCGGCGATCGGTGGCGGTGATCGATTCGGGCGCGCCGCGCAACGCACCCGCCGACGGGGTGCACGGGCTGCTGGCGCGCGAGGGCATGCCGCCCGGCGAACTGCTGGCCCGAGGTCGCGCCGAGGTCGCCGGCTACGGCGGAGTGGTGGTGACCGGCGAGGTCGCCGAAATCGCGCGGGACGCTGCGGGATTCGAGGTGTGGCTCGGTGACGGCAGGTCGGTGCGGGCGCGCCGGCTGCTGGTCACGACCGGTGTGGTCGATGAGCTGCCCGATATTCCCGGACTGCGCGAGCAGTGGGGACGCGATGTGGTGCACTGCCCGTACTGCCACGGCTGGGAGATCCGCGACCGGGCCATCGGCGTGCTCGGCACCGGACCCATGTCGATCCATCAGGCGCAGATGTTCCGGCAGCTCAGCGATGACGTCGTCTACTTCGCGCACACCGCACCCGCGTTGTCCGCCGAGCAGGCGGTACAGCTCGCCGCCCGCGGCATCCGGGTGGTGGAGGGGCAGGTGGCCGCGGTGGAGGTCACCGAAGAGCACATCACCGGTGTGCACCTGGCCGACGGCACACTCGTCCCGCGAACCGCGCTGGCAGTCGCCTCGCGGATGGCCGCCCGCGCCGGATTCCTCACCGGCATCGGCCTGCACCCGATCGAGCATCCCAGCGGCGCAGGCGATTACGTCCCGTCCGATCCGGTCGGACGGTCCGAGGTCGCGGGAGTGTGGTTGGCGGGCAACGTCACCGACCCCTTCGCGCAGGTCGGTGCGGCCGCCGCGGCCGGAGCCATGGCAGGCGCGCAGATCAACGCCGATCTCATCCTCGAGGAGACCGAACTGGCCGTGGCCGCCTACGAATCGCCGTTCTCGGCGGCGATGGAGGCCGAGGTCGCGGCCGTGGCGGGCGGCGAGACGGGGCGCGGACTCTAGTGCGCGGACAGCGGCGCATCGGTGGCGTCATCGCCCGATACCCTTGGTCGGGTGAACGAGTGTGCTCCTGATGCGCTGCGCGTCGGATATGTGCCGGGCGTGACGGTCGCCAAGTGGGCCAGGATCTGGGCGGAGCGGTTCGCGGACGATTCGCTCGCCGTGGTCGGCGTCTCGCAGGCGCGGCAGGAGTCCGCGCTGCGGGACGGGGAGGTAGACATGTGTTTCGTCCGCCTGCCCATCGACCGTGAGGGGCTGCACGCGATTCCGCTGTACCGGGAGTTGCCGGTCGTGGTGGTGCCGAAGGACCATCCGATCGCGCTGTTCGAGGAGGTCGCCACCACCGACCTCACCGACGAGCGCATGCAGGACGCCGACGACCTGGACGCCCTGTCCGGCACGGTCGAACTCGTCGCGGCGGTGGGCGGCGCGGCGATCATGCCGCATTCCCTGGCCCGCCTGCACCACCGCAAGGATCTCGTCTACCGCACGGTCACCGACCTGCCCCCGACCGAGATCGCCCTGGCCTGGCCGATCGACCAGGACAATCCGGCGGTGGAGGATTTCATCGGCGTCGTCCGCGGCCGCACCGCTCGCAGCACGCGCGGCAGCCAGCAGGACGCGTCGCCGGAGCGCGGGAGCAGGACCGGCACGGCCGACGACAGGGGAGCGCGGTCCGGGCGAGCGCGTTCGGGCGGCGGCACAGCGAGCGGTAGGACCCGCACCGGATCGGGTGGCGCGAAGACCGGCGGCGCGAAAGCGAAGGGCACACGGTCGAGCAGGGCGGGGCAGCGCGACGCTCGCGGTCGGCGTGGTCGATAACCGTTCTCGGACAACAGAAAACCGCCCGGCGAGGATTCCTCGTCATGCCCCGTGCGGGGCTCCGGGCGGCCGCTCGACCCAAGTTCTACTTGGGCTTGGTCTT
>CBJNFW010000447.1:0-4361 GCA_966435935.1 uncultured Nocardia sp. | reverse complement strand
ATTCAAGGAAGTCGGGGCCAGCTGGATCGGTCAGGAACCCGTCGACTGTTGCTTAGTCGGGCAGCGTGTGCGGATCGGTGAGCACGGCGTGTCCGTGTTCGAGGTCCTCGAGATCGAGGATGAGACCCACGTGCTCGTGGAGTCGGTGCTGTTGGACTCGCCCGGTCGTTACCCGTTCTCGATACCGATCAGCGACCTGCACCCCGAGTGACCGCAGGTCAGCAGGCGGGCTGCTGCAGCGGGAAGCACGGCGGCGGGGTGTATGTCGCCGAGGGTGGGGCGGTGAGCCGCACCGGTGTGGTGTCGGCGCCGAGGTCGCGGGATCGCCCGGCGACCGCGAGCAGGAACACCGCCAGGACCACACCGCCCACGGCGACAGCGGCCGGGCCGAGCAACACGGTGTCGGGATTCGGACTGCGATAGCCGCGCGGGTAGAACCGCCGGGACCGTGGCCGGCGCGGGCTGCGGTCCCGGTAGCGGCTGTGCGCCTTCCTGCAGTCTGCTGTGGTCGAGCTTGCTCCCCCTGCGCGAGGACATCCGTACCGCCTCATGCACCATGCGCGCCAGTATGACCCGGGAGTACGAGACGACCCTGCCGAACCGAGAATCCCTGCACGACAACGGCGCTCGCGCACCTTGAGACGTATCGCGCCAGAACGGCTGAGCGATTTCTCCGTTTTTCGTCCGTGTCGGGCCGCCACCTCGCATCACCCTCGGATATCGCCAGTAGTATTCCTCGAGGTTCAGGTGACGACCCTCGGTCGAGCACCTTCCAACATGCACCCGAGTAGCTCGGATGCGTTCCGCGCGGGCGAGATTCGTCTTCCTGATCGCGGTGGTGGCGGAGCGGAGTAGCTCCGCTCCGGTGGGGCTGCCCAGCTCCGCCACCACCCGGTGTGCGGAACCGTGCTAGCTACGAAGTAGGTGCGTGTGGAAGACGATTCCGAAGATCCGAACCTGCCCCGGCCGTACAACCGGGGCGCCAGCAGCCCGTGGCGGCAGTTCTACTGCCGGGCACGGAAAGTGGTGAATTTGGCTACGGACGCGGTGAGGCTGGGCACGTCGCTCACTCTGCTGATTGCCGCGGCCACCAACCCGATGCCCCATGAGGGCCACGGGGTCACCGAGCTGGCGGGCCTGCTGCGTGAGATCGTCTGTTACCTGTTGACCTGGTAGCGATCTCGATCGCAGCGGTGTGGCGAGCAGGACCGGGTGTTTCACTGTGGGTGCAGTGAGTGCTCGGTCCTGACTCGTTTCCAGAAACGCTTCCGGAAACTTCTCCTGGAATCCTGCCCAGGGAGATCCCGTGCAGGTTCCTCGTGGTGCTGCTCGTTCCAATCGGTTCGTTCCCAAATGGGAAGCACAACACCCGGACCAACACTGTACTGCTTGATTAGACAGATGCCACTACCCCATGCGGGGTAGTGTGCCACCGGCTGTCGCAGGTCAGGCCACGTACAGCCCTCTCGGGCACGGTCTGGGGTGGTAAACGGGGTGGTCAATGTAGCCGCCGACATTTACCACCCCGTTTACCACCCATCGTCCTGGTGTGGTCGCGGACCGATCTGCGTGGACCTCGACGGTGCCGCCAGCAATCAGAGGACCACACTGTCGGCGGCGCTGACGGGGGGACAGCGGTGGTGCCCCTTGCTCAGTTCGGGCAGGTGCTTGTCGAGCCTCGAACCTGCCCGAGGCAGAGTAGATTCGGTGCCCTCACGGAACTGGAGATATGGCTACTGCGGGAGTCGGCCTATCGAACCGTGGACGCCAGGCGGAATCCCCGGTCGGAAGCTTGAGCATCGATCTGGCAGCCAGTCTCAGGATCCGCGCGGCGCGAAAGTGCTTGCTGCACAATTCCGTCCAACCTAGTTCCGGCAAGTGGTCGCTGGTCGGATCGGTGACCTGGGCGGCGCGGGGAGGTCTTGCGTATTTTGCTTCTGGTGGTCTGTACGCTTGGGTCGTTCGGTAGCACCCGGTCCTGAAATCGCAGGTGTGCGTGGCCTTCTCGCAAGAGAGGGCCACGATGTGTGTCCGGTGGCGATCGCGACAGCTAGAGCCGCTCTCCCTTATGGCGGGCGGCTCCATCCGTCGCGATCCTGCGGCGGATACGCGCACTAGGTTGAAGGAACGTGGATATGGAAACCGCTTCGGGTGAACCGAACCGGTCCCGGCCGGCCCGGGACTCACGCGCTGGGCGAGCGCTGGAGCTGATGCTCTGGCTTCGTACCCTGATCAACGTTGCCGAGCTGGCGCGGCGTCTGCCGCAGATGGTTGCGAACGCAACTGCCAGCCCGGCGATCAAGTTGATCACCGGACTGGCAGTGTGGGTGCTGCACACGATCGCGGACATTCGGTAAGACCAGATCGCGGGCAGTTATCAGGAGGGTCCGGCGCGCTGGTGGCACAGCGTGACCGGGCCCTTTCCGTGTTCAGGACCAGTTACCCTACCCCGCTGCTACCAGCGTGCATGGCGGTTCTAGTCCCTCGGAAGACGAGTGATTCGCGCAAGTTCAGCTAGCCCAACGTGCGCACTCGCACCCCTTCCTAATTGCGAACTGTACCCCTGTACGAACCTCGGAGTGGTCAAGGGAGGGAGGTTCCTTTTACCGCCGATAAGGTTTTCGCACCGCGCGGACAAGCTACGAGAACTGGAAGCCTCAAATCTGCCCGAGGCACAAAAGATCCGGTGGCGCGAGTCGATGCTGCGCGAAACCCGCGCCGGCACACCAGGCTGATAGACCGACGTGCTGGGGACTACTCGCCGCGGTCTGATGCCGGTACGGCTTCGGCGACGTCGACCACTGTGGGGCGGGCCTGGAAGCCCTTGCGGTTGACCAGGATCGGGTGGAGCCACCGCACTTCGGGTGTCGGTGCGCGGGCCGGTCCAGTACGTGTGCCAGTGCGCTCTGCGCAGGTGCGCTCGAACCCCTTCGCCGCTCCCGCTCCCGCTCCCGGGCCCGGTCGCGCGGTCGGGGGAGTCGGTGCGGGCGGCGGTCAGGGCCGGGCCGATGTCGAACCCGAGGTCGATGACCGTCTTGGGTTCCTTGCGACGGTCCTTGCGGGACCGGCCGGGGTGCTCGGGTTGGTGTTCGCGGGCGTCGCGGGTGCCGCTGCACAGGTACAGCAGCAGGCTCATCGCGAGGTTGTGGACGCGCCGCTCGTCTTCCGCGGCGAGCGTGCCGCCCAAGCGGTCGTACTCGGCGGCGCGGGCGATGAGCCCATCGATGCTGTACGTGCCGGATAGCGGTACGAACACGATGGACTCGTCGTGGCTGGGATGCGCTCCGACGTAATGGATTCGGCTGGCCAGCGAGATATGCAGTTGCGTGGCGCGGGGGTCGGCGGTGGAGCAGAACGCCTCGTTGGCGGTCTGGGCGGTGACCAGCATCCCCACGAACTCCGGCGGGGTGACCAGCGGCATGCCATCGACCACGACCGGGGCGGGCAGCGGCGTCGGGAACACCACGAACGGGTCCGGATGCGGCAGCCGGGCGAAGACCTCACAGGGCACCTCGGCGGTGGTGTCGGTGGCCAGCAGGCTCTCGGCCAGGCCGGGATGCACCCGATAGACCACGCGGTGCCGGCGCCACAGCCGTACGGCCAGCGCGGTCTGCACGCAGATCCCGGACAGTCTGGCGAAGGTGTCATCCACAGCGGACATCTGCGCGAGCATGACCCGGCCGCGGTGGAACGCGTCCGGGCTGTCGGTGCTCATCAGGTCCTGCAACTCGGCCAGGACCGGCGCGTAGTCCGGGTTGCTGCGCCCGATGTTGAGCGTTTCGATCGTGTCTTTCGCGTACTGCTCGGCCACCTGCACAGCCTGCTTGGCCGTCAACTCTTTCTGTATCCCCACCATCCGAGTGTGGCACTGCCCCATGGCATCTCGCGCCCGCTCTACGATCACCGCCGCCTCACGCGGCGATGTCGGCAATGCGCTCTTCCGTTCGGGCAGGGGCACAGGCGCTTTCGGTGCCGGGTCGTCGTCGAGGTCCCGGGGCAGCTACTCACGGCGGCCACGACTGAACAGCCTCGCTCGATCAGCTCACCGCTGTCGTCGCGGCCGACGTACCACTCGACCGACCGCAAGTAGTGGTGGCAGATCATCACAACAACAGAAATGTCGAGCGGTCCTGTGTCGCGAGATGCACGAGATGTACTCGACATAAAAAGAGAAAAAATGTCAGATGGCACGAAACCTGTTGCGGGCGATTCGATTCAGGGTCCGAACAGCCGACCTTCCAGTGGTCTGACCTGCGGGTTTGACGCGAATCTTGTTGTCACGCTACTCTTTTCAGGCACAGGCACCAGTGTGCCCGCAAGCTCCAGCTCCGGCTGGAGCTTTTTCGTTTCAGCAGTTCAAG
>CBJNFW010000446.1:0-4363 GCA_966435935.1 uncultured Nocardia sp. | reverse complement strand
CAAGAGCCTGCTGGCCAAGCGCGGCTTCGATTCGGTGCTGGGCGCCCGCCCGCTGCGCCGGACCATTCAGCGCGAGATCGAGGACCAGCTGTCGGAGAAGATCCTCTTCGGCGAGATCGGCCCCGGACAGATCGTCTCGGTCGACGTCGAGGGCTGGGACGGCGAGGGCCAGGGCGAGGATGCCAAGTTCACCTTCGTCGGTCGGGCCAAGCCCGCCAAGCCGGCCGAAGAGGAGGAGAAGCCGGTCGCAGCGCTCGCCGGTGAGTCCTCCGCCGCGTCCGGAGAGTAATCGGCAGGTTTCTACGGCCCCCTCCCGCAATGCGGGAGGGGGCCGTAGCCGTACCGGTCGATCGCCGTCGCTCGCGCGGCGGCGTGCGTTGGGCGTTCGGTAAGACGACGCTCGGAGGAAATTCGGTGGCGATGACGGCAACCCGTCGCGCATGGTTGGCGATGAGGCGCGACGAAAGGCTTTCATGCTCACCGAAACCGAGATCGATGCGTTCGTGGCGGACGGCTTCGTCAAAGTGGAGCAGGTATTTTCGCGCGAGCTCGCCGCTTCGGGCCGGGAGATACTGTGGCGGGCAACGGGTTGCGATCCGGATGACCCGTCGACCTGGACCGAACCGGTGATCCGGCTCGGAGGATTCGCGCAGGAACCGTTCGATGCGGCAGTGAATGCGCCCGTACTGCACGAGGCGTTCGACCAACTCGTCGGTCCGGGACGGTGGGTTCCGCGAAACAGTCTGGGCGGCTGGCCGATTCGTTTCCCGAGCGCGACGCCGCCGCGAGACGACGGATGGCACGTCGACGCGAGTTTCGGAGACGACCCGAACGACTACACGAGCTGGCGGATCAACCTGTGGACCAGGGACCGCGCGCTGTTGATGCTGTTCCTGTTCTCCGACGTGGACGGCGGCGACGCGCCGACACGGATCCGGGTCGGTTCCCATCTGCGGCTGCCGCCGGTGCTCGCGCCCCACGGCGAGGCGGGGGTAAGGATGCTCGACCTGCTGGACGTTTACGCGGCCACCGCCGACCTGCCGCAGGCACTGGCCACCGGGCGAGCCGGGGATGTGTACCTGTGTCACCCTTTTCTCGTGCACGCGGCGCAGCCGAATCGGCGTGGTCGGCCGAAATTCATGGCTCAGCCGCCGTTGATCCTGCGCGAGCCCTGCGTACTCGACCGTCCGGACGGCAGGTACACCCCGCTGGAGCGTGCGATTCGGCTGGGGCTCGAGAACGACGCCCGCTGAGGAATCAGGGCGTGGCCGATACCTCGGTGCGGTGCCGACTTTCGCTGTGTGGCCGGTACTCTGGTCGATTGTCATGTGAGCGGGCCGGTGCACGCCCGGACCCCGACAGGAAGGCCGAACCGCTGAAGGTCACCGTCAGAAATGCCAGGTTTCAGCAGTGGGAGGCGTTGCTGGCGAATCGGAACAAGCGGCAGCGGGCCGGGTTGTTCCTGATTCAGGGGGTGCGGCCGATCTCGATGGCGGCGGCGAACGGGTGGCGGTTCGAGAGTCTGTTGCGCCCGGAGGGCAAGCAGTTGTCCGAGTGGGCTCGCGGGATCATCGCAGGCAGCGACGCGGATGTCATCGACGTCGCGCCGGAGTTGCTGGCCGAGTTGGGGGAGCGGGGTTCGGGCGAGCCCGAGTTGATCGCGGTCGGTGTGGCCCGGCCCGATGATTTCGGCCGAATCGCTTGCGGGCCGGACTTTTTCGGGATCGTCTTCGATAGACCCGTAAGCCCCGGGAACGTCGGCACGCTGATTCGATCGGCCGATGCCTTCGGCGCATCGGCGGTCGTGGTCAGCGGTCACGCCGCGGATATCTACGATCCGAAAGCCGTGCGGGCCAGTACGGGATCGCTGTTCACCTTGCCGGTGCTGCGGGCCCGATCCACCGACGAGGTCGCGTCCTGGGTGCGCGACCGGCAGCAGGCGGGAATCGCGCTGCGCATCGTCGGCACCGACGAGCACGGCACCGCCGATATCGCCGACTACGACCTGACCGGGCCGCGCCTGATCGTCATCGGCAACGAGACCACGGGCCTGAGCGCCCGCTGGCGTGAGGTCTGCGACGATATCGTCCGCATTCCGATCGGCGGCGGCGCGAGCAGCCTCAACGCCGCCACCGCGGGTTCGGTCCTGCTGTACGAGGCAGCCCGGCAGCGCCGCACTGCTCAGCGATAACGCCGCACGCCACCGGAAGTATCGGCCGGCGTGTGCGGTCGGGCCGCCGGCAACGCCGCCCGTGCGCGCGGGCGGGCCGTCGACTGTGCCGGCCCGACAGCGCGGTCAGCCATCGGCTGTCGGTCCGCGGCGCGGCCAACCGTCGACAGTGCCGACCTGAGAGTGCGGTCGAGCCGTTGGTGGTCGGGTGTGGATGGCTGGGGATCGAGTATCGACCAGCGTCCTCAGCGCAGGCGGTCGAGGATCGGCTGGAAGGCCTCGGCCAGCGCGCCCGGGACGATCACCTCGTCGATGCCGTACGTCTCGCGGCGGTATTCCAGAACGTCGGCCGCCTCGGCTGGGCCGGCGGGCAGGAGACCTACCGAACCTGCTTCACGCAGTTCGGCGGCGGTGGGGACCTGCCAGTTGCCCGGCGGCGGGGCCAGCCGGTCGCCGATGCCGATCAGCTGAGTGGTGAATGCGATCGGGCGGTCGGCGTTCTCGCGCACCGTGGCGATGATCTCGGCCAGGTCGTTCTCGGTGGCCGCCGGATGCAGCGCGGGAAGAACGCGGTCCGCGATCCGCCCCGCGGCCGCGAGCATGCGGGGACCCGAGGCGGCGATCATGACCGGTGGCGCGGGGGCGATCTCGGCCCGCACGGCCGCCACGATCTCGATCAGGTGGGCGCGGCGCTCGGCTGCCGAACCGCCGGGCCGGCCGAGTTGCTCGGCCTCCTGCACCGCATCGGGACGGCCGATGCCGATGCCCAGTTCGAAGCGGCCATCGGAAAGTTGTTGCAGCGCGGCGATTTCCCGCACGGCCACCGCGGCCGTCCGCAGCGGCGCCGCGATGACGTTGGGACGCACCCGCAGGGTCGTGGTCACCGCCGCCGCGGCCGCCAGGGCCGGAAAGGGTGACGCGGTGCGCAGCGTATCGGGCATCAGGAGCGTGTGATAGCCCTGTCCCTCAGCGTTTCTGGCGGTCTCCAGCCAGTCCGCCGCCGATCCCGGGGCCTGCATCGTGCCGAATCGTATGGTCATCGAACCTCCTGCGAATGCATCTCGTCGCTATCGCTCAGCGCTCCGGACCGGTCGGTCATTCCCGCGCCGGCGCGTCGCTACTGCCAGCCCGGGCGGACCAGGCCGGACTCGTATGCCATCACGACCAGCTGTGTCCGGTCACGCGCATTGAGCTTCAACAGGATTCGGCTGACGTGCGTTCGAGCGGTCGCCGGGCTCATGAACAGGCGTGCGGCGATTTCGGCATTGGTCAGGCCCTCGGCGACGAGGGTCATCACCTCGCGTTCGCGATCGGTCAGTTCGGTGAGTTCGGCCGCGGGCGCGGGCTTGGCACGCGAGGCGAATTCGGCCACCAGACGCCGAGTCACGCTGGGGGACAACAGCGCATCGCCCGCTGCTACCACCCGCACCGCCCGGACCAGATCGGCCGGCTCGGTGTGTTTGACCAGGAAACCCGTTGCGCCCGAACGCATTGCCTCGAAAACGTACTCGTCGAGTTCGAAGGTGGTCAGCACCACCACCTTCACCGCGCTCATCGCGGGATCGGCCGCGATCGCGCGGGTGGCGGCCAGGCCGTCCAGCACCGGCATCCGGATGTCCATCAGCACGACGTCGGGCGTGAGCTCCTTGGACATCCGCACGGCCCGTTCGCCGTTGTCGGCCTCGCCCACGACGCGGATGCCCTCCTGTGCGTCCAGCAGGGCGACGAATCCGCCGCGCACCAGGGCCTGATCGTCGGCCACCAGAACTCGAATATCGTCTCGGGCGGGGATCATCGGGACTCCTGGGGTATCGGAAGACGTGCGGTGACGCGAAATCCGCCGCCGGGCACCGGGTTCGCGGACAGTTCGCCGTTGAGCGCGTGTGCTCTCTCGTGCATGCCCGGGATGCCGTTGCCGCCCGGGGTCGTGGATGGTTGTGGAGTATTCGCGGGGGCGGTGTTCTCGACCGTGAGACGCAGCTCCTGCGGGGAATAGGCCACGCCGACAACGGCGCTCGCGCCCGGCGCGTGCCGCAGCACATTGGTCAGCGATTCCCGCACGATGCGCGCGGCGGCCACATCCAGTACGGCGGGCAGCCGCACGGGATCGCCGGACACCTCGGTTCGAACCGTCAGGCCCGCCGCGCGAGCGGGCTCGATCAGCGTGTCCAGGTCACCGACCCGCACGGCCGG
>CBJNFW010000445.1:0-4496 GCA_966435935.1 uncultured Nocardia sp. | reverse complement strand
CGGTGACCGTATGCAGCGCGGCGGGGGCGGCCGCCGAGGCCGCGGTCACCGCGCCGCCGACGCCCGCTGCCATCGCACCACGCAGGAAGGAACGCCGGCTCGGCGATGGATTCGCGCTCACTGGAACGTCTTTCGCGGTTTGCAGATGGTCGCGATCGGTGCGAGATATTCCAGCAACTGACTCAGTGTGCCGTTCAGCCGCTGCCGATCCGAGAAGCTCAGCGCGGACACCGAAGTCCACGTGCCGCTGGCCGGAACGCCGGGACTAGCACCGATGTGCTGCGTCTCCAGCTGCGACTCGAAGCGGTTCAACCAGGTCGTAACCTGGGAGAGCTGTCGGTATCGGCTGCGCAGCACCGGATCCAGCACGGTGAGCAGTTCCCGGGTCCCGGCGATGTTCGCCACGGCGGTGGCCAGAGAGGTGCCGCTGCCGTAGTCGGCTTTGCCGGTCATCTCGAATTGCAGTGTGTTCTCCAGGATTTCGTGCGTGCGCAGCCCCAGATCCAGCAGCGGGACCTGGATGTTCGGGAAGTCCGCGACCAGGCCGTGCACATCCCGGGTCAGCTGATCGACGGATCCGGCCAGCGTGGTGAGCGATTCGCCGTGCCACAGACCGTATTCCACTCGATGGAATCCGGTGAACTGCGGATCGGCGGTACCACCGGCGAGACCGTCGGTGCGGCCGTCGAGTTTGCCGTCATATTCGCCGAACGCGTCGTAGGCCGCGCCGAGTCGTTCGTAGTCCAGATGGGCGGTCAGCCAGGCTGTGCGCGCAGCGGTCAGGTCACCGCGATCGACCGTGGCGCGCAGGGCGTCGGTGTCGGCGGCCAGCCGGTTCAGTCCGGCCGCGACGTAGTCCACGTACTGCTTGTCCGGTCCGTACAGATCTTCGGGGGTGACCGGTGGTATCGCCGAGGCCGCGGGCGGCCCGGCGATCGTCACGGTGGGGCCGGTGATCAGCGCGTTGCTCGAACCCTCCATGGCGCATCGGAAGGCGAACGTGCCGCCCCCGACGTCGACGCGGATGCTTCGGGTGGTGTTCGGCCCGATATCGGGCACTTCGGCGGAGATGGCGCCGGTGTGAATGTCGATGAGGTCGACCGTCGTCGGATTGGAACCGGTATTGCGGAAGTAGAGCGTCTGCTGACCGGTGTGCGGATCGGACCACCCCTGGCCGCAAGCGTCCTCGGAGACATCGATGACCTGCTGGATGGGTTTCGCCGGAGTCGGGTGCCCGCATGCGGTCGCGGCCGCCGCGGTGCTGATCGCGGCGACGGCCACGACGATACGGCGTACTGGTCCCATCTGCATGACCGCGACAGCTTACGGCAGCCGTGCGCCCCCCGAACGGGCAGAACAATATGTACAGCGAGTATTCATTCCGATGTCGCAGTGGGTCGATGCGACGGCGATCGGCCGGTGCGCGAGGCCCAGCAGGGCTGACTCGGTACTCGGTACGTATCCGGCACGCTATGCAACCGACGACCGCGCCGACCGGGCCGGAGAACTCCTCCCGGGCGATGGCCGTCGCATCGTCGACATCACATCTGCTGCCATCGATGGATGGCGTCGGTCGGTGCGACGGTATGCAACGCCCGGGTCGGTGCCGACGGCGCGCGAAACAGTAGTTCATGCGGCGGACCCAAGCCGGGTGAAATTCGGCCCGCTCGGCCGTCGGTTGACGGCGTCGGTCGGACAGATTCAGCGCCGTCCCGGCCGATCGGCGCCCGTGCACGGGAGATGCGGGTCGTGTATCGGGATTGGTGTTCCGGTTCGGGAGCGGTGCGACCCCAGCGCGGCGTGTTGTCATTGGTTGGTCACGTCGGTCGGAGCGATGGATGCCGTTGTCAGCGCGCGGGGTACGGGTGGTGTCTTGGGGGCCCGGTTGGGAGCGCGCGATTCCAGCGTGGTGTGTCGTCGTTGGTTGGTGGTGTCGGTCGTACCGATGGGTGCTGTTCCGGCTGAGCGGTGCCCGCACGTGGAATGCAGGTTGTGCCCCGGCGATGGTGTTCCGGTTGGGAGCGGGGTGAACCCAGCGTGGTGTGTTGTCGTCGGTTGTGGGTCGTTCGGAGCGATGGATGACGTTCCGGCGCTGAGTGGCGTCCGCACGCGGAATGCAAGGCGCATTCAGGGATTTGGCGTTCCGGTTCGGAGCGGGGCGTTATTCGGCTCGGTGCCGTCGGTCTCAGATGGCCGGGTGAAGTGTCGCTCGCGCGGCCGAACCGGTGTTGGCGCGCGGCAGGTGCGGACCGTGACTCGGTGTCGTCGTCGTGGTGGTCGGGGCCGGGACGGTGTTCGGCACGCTGGTCTGCGGGGTGGTGGTACCCAGCAGCGGGCCGAACAGGTGGGGCAGGTCCGGCAGGGGGATGGGCGGCAGCCCCGGGTCCGGACGCAGCGGCACGCCGGTGGTCTCCGGTGTCGTGCTCGGCGTGGTGGTGGGCTGCTCGCTGGTGTCCGAGGTCGACGGGCTCGAGGTGGTATCGGCAGCGGTGTGCCGGCTCGGCGCGATCGGCTCGGTGGTGGTGCTCGAAGGGCTCGCGGGAAGGGGAGCCGGCTGCGGTGCCGTGGTGGTGGGGAAATCCGCGGTGTGGCTGGTACCGGCGGGTGTGACGTCGTGGTCGGCGGCGGGCACCAGTTCCTTGACGCCGTACCCGATGACCAGGCCGAGTACCACGACCGCGCCGGCCAGAGTGCCGACGAGTTTGGTGAAGGGGCCGGGTTTGGCGTCCGAACCGAGGCTGATCACCGGGAAGGCCGACGGCTGTGCCGAATCGGCAACCAGTGCAGCGCCTTTCGCGGTCGCCGCCTCCGGCTCGGGCACGGTGAGCACGACCGGGTCGAGCAGATCGGCGAGGCCGTTGACCACGGCGGCCATATTGGCGCAGCCGCCGATCACGGTGACCGCGCGGGGATGTTTCGGCGCGCGGGCGAACACCGCGGCGGCGAAGATCGCGGCCTCGTGCAACAGGTCCGCGATCAACTCCTCGAAATCGGCGCGGGTGAGCTTGAGCGCCTGTCCGGCAACGTGATCGATGGTGACCGCCGGGGCGATGGACAGGTGCTCCTTGGCGGCCCGGGCGCGATTGATGAGCATCGTGCGGTTGGGCCGGGTGCCGCGGCGGGCGAAATGGCAGTCGAGCAGATGGTGGTAGATCAGCTCGTCCATGGCGTTGCCGCTGATGTTGTCGGTGCGCTCGCTGTGCAGTACCGCGTCGTCGGCGACGTCGGCCACCGAGACGGTCATACCGGAGGCGCCGAGATCGATCAGGCCGACCGTTTCGTACCGGTCCAGCAGCCCGGTGTGGCGCAGATAGGTCAGTGCGGCAGTGCTTTCCAGGATCAGCTGGACGTCGCGGCGCTGGCGGCCGATGGCGGAGCGGATCGCCACGGCCTGTTCCCGATCGCGGTAGGCGACCGCGATGGCGCCGGGGGTGGGAAACGGTTCGCCGGGCGCCGGTGCGGCGGCGCCCGCACCGCGCGGGTACACGAATTCGCGGGGCATCCGAGTGGTCATCAGCTCGATCGAGGAGGCCACCAGATCACCGAGATCGGATTGTGCGGCGTCCGCGGAGACGATCCGGTAGTCGAATTCCTGAGCGCCGTTGGGTGCGGTGGCGACAAGCGCCGAGCACACCACCTCGTTCCCGGCGGAAATGCCGAGGGATGTTCGCATGTTCACCTCCCTTCGAGCGGATGGTCATCGCGTCGCCGACCATCGGATGCGGACAGCACAGACATCCGCGTGGATGGCGGATGGTCCGAGCCGATCGGGCCGGGCCCGTGATCCGGTCGGGCGTGGGGTCCGGCGACGATCACTTGCGGTCTGATACTCGTTCCATGGTGTGCGCCAAGGGCTCGCGCGGGGTGAAGCAGTATGTACAACGCTCGGCGGATCGCGTGACGATGTGGAACCATTCGACTGCACCTCCCGATGGCGCGGAGCCTTCTGGCGGCACGGCATCTGTATGGCACGGCAACATCACGAAGCCGTCGTCCATAGTGTCACATTCCGTTATCCGAACGTTACAGATTTTTCGGATCGATTACCACCGTGTTGGCCGTGTGACTCGAGTTACCTGTGAGGTGCAGGGTCATCGCGGGTTTCCGCCGGAAAATCGTCGGCGTGTCGCGCAACGTGTCGCACCGCGGCCGGTTGCGGGGCGGGTGTCGAATAAATCAGCACTACCCAACCTTGAGCGCTGGCACTCTGCTGTATAGAGTGCTAGGTGGCACTGGTGGAAGTTGCTCAGCTGCCAGCACGACCACTGCACTGGGGTCCCGGCACCCGCGACGACGGGGCTATGCGCAGGGTCGGCACACGACCGAAACCGTGAGTCCGGGGAACAGCCCCGGACGAGAAGAAATCCCCTGAAAGTGGAGGGCTCAACGTGGCGAGCGTGAACATCAAGCCGCTCGAGGACAAGATCCTCGTCCAGGCCGGCGAGGCCGAGACGACGACCGCCTCCGGCCTGGTCATCCCCGACACGGCGAAGGAG
>CBJNFW010000444.1:0-4502 GCA_966435935.1 uncultured Nocardia sp. | reverse complement strand
GACGCGATGATCGATACGCACATGTCTCACCAACCGGCCCCGTACCCATCGACCCCGAGGACCGCCAGTGACCGACCGCACCTTCGCCTTCGACGACCAGCTGCCGCGTGTGCCGCTGCCGACACTCGAAGACAGTTGCGCCCGTTTCCTGCAGTGGAGTGCACCGCTGCTCACCGATGAGCAATTCGAGCAGACCCGCCGTGCGGTGGAGGATCTGCTGCGCGAAGACGGCCCGGCCCGTGCCCTGCACGCGGATCTGGTGCGGTTCGACGCGGAACCGGGCGTGGACAGCTGGCTGGACGAGTTCTGGCCGTCCCGGTATCTGGGCCGGCGCGACCGGATCGCGTTGAACGCCAACTTCTTCTTCCTCTTCCGCGACGACACGCCGCTGGCTCGCTCGGCCGCGTCGGTGTCCGCGGCGACCGCCGACGACGCCGCGGACGCTCGCCAGGTCGACCGGGCCGCGGCGATCATCACCGCGGCGGTGGACTACAAACTGCTGCTGGACCAGGAGCTGATTCCGCCCATCCTGCAACGCGGACAGCATCTTTCGATGGCGCAGAACAAATCGCTGTTCTCCGAGACCAGGATTCCCGGCGATCCGCAGGACACCGTGCGCCGGCCGTACAGCGAGCAGTGGCCCGGACCGTCGGACGCCCGGCACATCGTGGTGTTGTTCCGCGGCAACCTGTTCCGGATGGATGTGCTCGACCTGTCCGGAACCCCGTATGCGCCAGAGGATCTCGCCGGCGGGTTGTGCGCGGTGATGAAGTCCGGCGCTACCCGCGCGGCGGACGGCACGGCGGTCGGGCACCTCACCACGCTGTCCCGGGTGGAGTGGGCCGGGGTGTACCCGACGCTGCGTTCCGAGCCCGTGAACGCCGCGGCACTGGATGTCATCGAGACCGCGCTGTTCTGTGTCTGTCTGGAGGATTTCGCCCCGCACGACACTCAGCACGCCTGCGACCAGCTGTTGCACGGCGACAGCGGGAACCGGTGGTTCGACAAGGCGGTGTCCTTCCTGGTCTTCGCCGACGGCACCGCCGGAATCAACGTCGAGCACTGCGGACTGGACGGCACCACGATCCTGTCCTTCGTGGACGCGCTGCTGGAGAAGACCGTCGCCGAGCACGCCGAGCGGTCCGGTGCGCGGGCGCAGGGCGTCCCGCCGATCGAGGCCGTCGAATTCCGGTTGGACGAGGCGTTGCGCGGTGAAATCCGCCGTGCCGCAGCGTCGTTCGCCGCCTTCGCCGCCGACAACGCCACCCTCACGGTCTCCTTCCCGGATTTCGGTACCCAGCAGGCGAAGTCGCTGGGCATCTCGCCGGATGCCTTCGCGCAGTTGAGTTATCAGCTCGCACATCGGCGCAGCAAGGGCCGCACCGGTGCCACCTACGAGTCGATCGCCACTCGCCAGTACCGCAACGGGCGGACCGAGGCGATGCGGGTGGTGACTCCGGAGATTCTGGAATTCGTTGCGGCCATGGATGACCCGGCGTTCTCGGCGCAGCAGCGGCAGGAAATCGCCCGCGCCGCCGCGCAGGCGCACGTGGCCCGGGCGAAGGATTGCCAGAGCGGCAGGGCGCCCGAACAGCATCTGTGGGAGTTGCAGCTGATCCAGCGGCGTCGCGGCGCCGAACTCGGCATCACCGAGCCGATGCCCTTCTACGAGAGCCCCGGATGGCTGATCACCCGCGACGACTATCTGAGCACCAGCTCCGCGCCGTCGGCGAATATCGAGTACTTCGGTTTCGGCTGCACCAGCGCCAAGTGCATCGGCGTGGCGTACGTTCTGCTGCCGGATCGCTGGAACCTGTACCTGGCCACCCCGACCTCGGTGGCAGACGAGATGCACGCGTTCGCCGAACAGCTGCGGGTTGCTGTGGCAGAACTGAAGGTACTGCTCGCCGGAGAGCCACTCGCCGCGGATTCCGGTGCGCGGCCACCGGAATCCGCGGTCGCTTGGCAGTCGCGGAAAATCGGGTGAAAACGGACTACCGGGGCTGTTAGCGTCGCTGCATGACCGGCGCATCCCTGCCCGAGTTCACCTGGCGGCGGCTGGCCGCCGCGGACTTCCCGCTGCTGTGCGGGTGGCTCGCCCAGCCGCATGTGCATCGCTGGTGGAATCACGAATTCACCGCGGCGGCGGTCGAACGCGACTTCGGGCCGGGTATGCGCGGCGAGGAACCGGGCGAGGATCTGCTGATCTTCGCAGACGGCGAACCGATCGGCCTGATCCAGCGTTGTCGATTGACCGACTATCCGGAGTACCTCGAGGACCTGGCGAAGTTGATCACGGTGCCGGCCGAGGCGGCCTCGCTCGACTACTTCATCGGTGATCCGAAACGAGTCGGACGCGGTCTCGGTCCGGCGATGATTCGCGCGATGATCGCGGCGACCTGGTTCGAATACCCGCTGGCGGACTGCATCATCATCCCGGTCGCCGCGGCGAACCGTCCGTCCTGGCGCGCGCTGGAGAAGGCCGGCATGCGCCGGATCGCCGAGGGGCCGATGACGCCGGACAGTCCCGCCGACGACGGCCACCACTACGTCTACGCGATCGGCCGTCCTGGTCGCCGGAACGAAGCGGAGGCCGAAAACGCCCAGCGTGACCTGATCTGAAAGAATCACGAGCCGTGAAGACTTTCGAAACCCTGTTCGCCGAGCTCCAGGATCGTGCGGTCAACCGCCCCGAGGGGTCCGGAACCGTGGCGGCATTGGACGCGGGTGTGCATTCGCAGGGCAAGAAGGTGCTGGAGGAGGCCGGTGAGGTCTGGCTGGCAGCCGAACACGAGAGCGACGACGCGTTGTCCGAGGAGATCTCGCAGCTGCTGTATTGGGTGCAGGTGCTGATGGTCGGGCGCGGACTGCGTCTGGAGGACGTGTACCGACATCTGTGACGGATAGCTCGCGCGATGCCCGCGCGGTCCCCGCAGAACTCTCCATCACACGTCCGGAAAGGACATCTCCATGCTCCGCGTCGCAGTCCCCAACAAGGGCGCCCTGTCCGAGGCCGCCGTCGCCATCCTCACCGAAGCCGGTTACCGCAAGCGCACGGATTCGCGTGACCTGTCCGTGCTCGACAACAGCAATCAGGTCGAATTCTTCTTCCTGCGGCCCAAGGACATCGCCATCTACGTCGGCTCGGGCGAGCTGGACCTGGGCATCACCGGCCGCGATCTCGCGCTGGATTCCGGTGCGCCGGTTCAGGAACGGCTGAGCCTGGGTTTCGGCGGCTCGCGATTCCGGTACGCGGCGCCCGCCGGACGCGAGTGGAAGGTCGAAGACCTCTACGACAAGCGCATCGCCACCTCCTACCCGAATCTGGTGCTGGCGGATTTGCGGCGTCGTGGCATCGAGGCCGAGGTGATCCGCCTCGACGGCGCAGTGGAGATCTCCATTCAGCTCGGTGTCGCCGACGCCATCGCCGATGTGGTCGGCTCGGGTCGCACGCTGCGTCAGCACAATCTGGTGGCGTTCGGCGAGTCGCTCTGCGATTCGGAAGCGGTGTTGATCGAGGCCGCCGGGTCCGACCGCAGCGACAAGGGGCGCAACCAGCTCGTCGCCCGTGTCCAGGGTGTGGTTTTCGCGCAGCAGTACCTCATGCTCGACTACGACTGCCCGAAGGATCTGCTCGACACCGTCGTGCAGATCACTCCCGGCCTGGAATCGCCCACCGTCTCCCCGCTCGCCGACCCGGGCTGGGTCGCTGTGCGCGCGATGGTCCCCCGCAAGCAGAGCAACGAGGTCATGGACCAACTCGCCGAGCTGGGCGCCAAGGCGGTCCTCGCCACGGACATCCGCTCCTGCAGGTTCTAGGAAGCGCCTAGCGCGGGTCCGCCACGGTTCGCGGCGGGCCCGGGTAGGGCGGTGGAGTGCCGCCGAATGCGGGGCACAGGGGCTGGTAGTCGCAGTATTGGCAGCGTCCGCTGCGGTTGGGCGGGAAATCCCCGGTGCGCAGGGCCGTGCTGATGGCTGCCCAGAGGGCCGCGAGGATGCGCTCGAAGCGCAGGAGTTCCGCCTCGTCGGGGTGGTAGGTCAGGATCTGGCCGTCGGACAGGTAGATCAGGCGCAGGCGGGTGGGTGCGACACCGCGGGTGCGCAGCATGATCAGGGCATAGAACTTCAACTGGAACAGGGCGCTGTTCTCGTTGCCGGGGGCCGGGGAGCGGCCGGTCTTGTAGTCCACCACGGTCAGGCGGCCGCCGGGAGCGACGTCGATGCGATCGACGAATCCGCGCAGCGGGGAGCCGTCCGGCAGGCTCACCTCGATCAGCGACTCACAGGATTCGGGGTCGAAGGCGGTGGGATCCTCCAGGCGGTAGTAGCTGCTAACCAGCCGGTGCACCTCGTCCAGAAAGCCGTCGAGACCGCCCTCCTCGACCACCTCGGCGAGCTCCGGGCGTTCGTCCAGCAAACGGTGCCAGGCGGGGGTGACGAGGGTGGCGGCGCGGTCGGGAATCCGTTCGCCGCTGGGTAACCCGTATAGTGCCTCCAGAACC
>CBJNFW010000443.1:0-4510 GCA_966435935.1 uncultured Nocardia sp. | reverse complement strand
TGCCCCCACCCCTCCCGGCCCGGAGGGAACGAATTACCGTTCGGGGCAGGAGCGTTCGGGCCGGGCGCGAACGCGTTGACGCCCGGTCCGCGGGAGTCCGCACCGGGACCGAAGGGCGCGCCGCCGTGCCCGCGCGAATCCGGCCCGAACGAATTCGGGCCCGGCCCGCGCGAATCCGGCCCGAACGGATTCGCGCCCGGCCCGCGCGAATCCGGGCCCGGCGCGAAACCGTTGACACCGCGGGAGTCGGGGCCCGGCGCGTAGGCGTCCGGCCCCTGCGGCCCGCGGAACGGCTGCACCTCGGTCAGTTGTTCATCGGGTTCGCGACGACGCCTGCGCCCGCCGCCACCCGACGAGGGCACTTCCGGCATCGGCGCCGAACCGAATGGATCGGCGGACGGCTCATCTTGCGCGGCAAGCGATTCGGCCAGTTCGCGACGGGCCCGGCGACCGCCCGGCGTCGGTGGGGCGGCACGGGAACTGCCGAAATCGGTTGCGCCATAACCTGAACCGAGATCCGACGAGCCGGACCCGTAACCGCCGGAACCGAAGGAGTCGGCCCCGAAACCGGCCGAGGAGTATCCGGACGGCTCACTCGGCGAGGTCCCGCTCGGCGCGAGCGGGTCGTAGTAGGCGATCGGCCCCGACAGCGGCGAATAGTCCGATTCCGGCGTCGCGGAGTAGGCGAGCGCGGGGTCCGGAGACGGCGGCGCCTCGTACCCGGCGGGCTCCTCGGGGGCGGCATGGGAGGAACCGCCCGCCCGCACCACGGGCATATCGCCGGTGAACTCGTTGACCGAGACACCGCGGCCGCCGCGCCGCCGGCGCCCGCCCCCGCCGGACGCGGGCGCGCCTTGACCGTTGCGGGCCAGCAGCTCGGCGACCGAGAGCTGAGTCGAATCTTCACTCATCGCAAAACCGTTTCCGTCGGGCCCGGCACATCCGAGGACCGGCCGTTACCGGTCGACGGATCGCTGTCCAGGTCGGTATCTAGTTTGCGCAGGATCAATCCCTCCCGCAGCGCCCATGGGCAAATCTCGAGAGTATCCAGCGATAACGCACGCATACTCGCCTCCGCGACCAGTGCGCCGGCCACCAGTTGCTGTGACCGATCGGAGCTGACGCCCTCCAATTCTGCCCGGTCCGAGGCGGTCATTCTGGAGATGAACGCGATCAGCTGCCGCAGACCGGAGATGGTGAGAATACGCCTCTCCCGGGGTCCCGCGGCAGAGGGGGCCGCACCGGTGAGCCGGGCCAGCGAGCGGAACGTCTTCGAGGTGCCCACCGCCAGATCCGGTCGACCGGGCTCGAGCAGCTGTTTCGCCGGGGCCACCATTTCGGCCTCGAGCCAGTCGCGCAGCACCGCGACGCGACGCTTACCCGGCGGGTCCTCGCGCAGCCACTCCCGGGTCAGCCGGCCCGCGCCCAATTGCAGCGACAGCGCGACATCCGGCGCCTCGTCCGCGCCGTTGCTCAATTCGAGCGAGCCGCCGCCGATATCGAGGTTCAGGATGCGCCCCGCGCTCCAGCCGTACCAGCGGCGCACGGCCAGGAACGTCAGCCGAGCCTCGTCGACACCGGACAACACCCGCAACTCGACGCCGGTCTCCCGGCGCACGCGCAGCAGCACCTCTTCGGAATTGGTCGCCTCGCGCACCGCCGAGGTGGCGAACGGCATCAGCTGAATGCAACCGGAAGTCTTTGCGATGCTTGCGAATTCGGCCACCGTGGCGATCAGCCGATCCGCGCCCTGGCCGGTGATGCGACCGTTGTCGTCCATATTCTCCGACATGCGCAAGGTCGCCTTGGTCGAACTCATCGGCATCGGGTGCCCACCCCGATGCGCGTCCACCACGAGCAGGTGGACGGTATTACTTCCCACATCGAGCACACCGAGCCGCACAACAACACGGTACTGGGTGGCGCTGTGACGTGTCGGAATACGGCTGGTACTCGGTTACCCGGCCGGTCCGCGCGGATCCCCGCAGGGGCAATACACTCACATCTGTGACGGCAGGAGCTTCCGCGAGCGCCCCGACAGGGCTGCGACCAGCGACGAAGATCGACCCCAGCCCCGAGGTCGGCCTCGACTTCCCGCGCGAGTGGATCGAATTCACCGATCCGGCGAACGACGAGCACACCATCGCGGCCGACCTGACCTGGTTGCTGTCGCGCTGGACGTGCGTCTTCGGCACGCCCGCCTGCCAGGGCATCATCGAGGGCCGCCCGGACGACGGCTGCTGTTCGCACGGCGCGTTCCTGTGCGACGACGACGATCGCAAGAAGCTCGCCAAAGCTGTGAAAAAGCTCACACCTCAGGACTGGCAGCTGATGAGCGAGGCCACCGACGCCGAGGGCAAGGTGCGCAAGAAGCTGTATCTGGAAGAGGACGAACTGGACGACGAGCCGGCGCTGCGGACCCGTCGCTACGAGGGCGCGTGCATCTTCCTCAACCGGCCGGGCTTCGAGGGCGGGATCGGCTGCGCGCTGCATTCGATGGCTTTGCGCACCGGTGTGGAACCGCTGACGGTCAAGCCGGAAGTGTGCTGGCAGTTGCCGATTCGCCGCACGCAGGACTGGGTGGACCGCCCGGACGGCGTGCAGATCCTGCGCACCACGCTCACCGAATACGACCGCCGCGGCTGGGGGCCCGGCGGCGAGGACCTGAACTGGTACTGCTCCGGCTCGCCCGACGCGCACGTCGGCACGCGACCGGTTTGGCAGTCCTACGCACCGGAACTGATCGAGCTGATCGGCCGGCCGGCCTACGACGAACTGGCCCGGCACTGCAAGCGCCGCGAGGGCCTGGGCCTGATCGCGGTACATCCGGCCACGGCGCGGGCACAGCACGGGGCCGACGAGCGCACCGCCTGAACCGGTCCGGCGGCCGATGCGGAGCGGGACATCGGATCGGGTAAATCAATTCGATTCAGCAATCGCCCGGCTAAGGAGCTGCTGGATGGCCGATCAGCTGTTCCCGGCATCCGCGGCCGGATCGGCAAGGCCCCGAGCGAACCCTGCGCGACACCCTTTCGCCATGCGGATGTCATCTTTCAATGTTAGAAACCTCCGCCATGATGAGGAAACTGATCACCACCGCTCTGCTCACCGTCGCCGGCGCCGCGATCGTCGCCCCGGCCGCCCACGCCGACGACTACCGCGACTACAACGACGCCACCTCGAACTTCGTGCTGTACACCGACCCGGCCGCGATCAACGCCAAGGCCAACGGCAAGCAGGTCGTCGCCAGCATCTACGGCACCAGCCACCCGATCTACTGCAAGGGCGCGTTCCCCAAGGGCCCCTTCACCGACTGCATGCAGCACGACGAGTTCGGCTGGTTCCACCTCAACCAGACCCAGCTGCCCCAGATCGGCACCGTCTGGGTTCACCTGACCTAGTACGCCGCTGTGAGATCCGCGACACCCGGCGCTCCCGATGATCCGCGGAGCGTCGGGTGTTCGTGTGTCGCGCGGACGCGGAAGATCGTTACCGACAACACATTCCATCATCGAACCCATTTCCCGGACCCCCGAACCGCTGGCTTGTAGCGATCAAGGTTCTGCGATTCGATAGATGGACTATGAGCACGTTGAAAAAGGCTTCCAGCGCACTGTTGTTCGCCGCTTCGGCGATCATCGGAGTGGGTGCGCTCACCGGCTGCGACAATTCCGGGCACGGAACCGCGCCGGGCAGCACGACCACCGTGGCGCCGCCGGTGACTTCCTCGGCAGTCCCCACGAGCACCACCGCGACCACCGCGCCCCCGGTCCCGGTCTCGTCGGCCCCGGTCGTCGCGCCGCCGCCGGAGACCGCGCAGCCCCAGGTCACCGAACCCCAGGCAGCACCGCCTCAGACCCCGCAACCCCAAGCGCCGCAGACTCTTCCGCAGACCGCTGCGCCGAAACCCCCACCGACACTGTCCGATCCCGGTTTCACTCCGCGAGCGGGTTACTGAGGCGCCACGAACGATGCGAACGAATATCTTCACCGCGGTCCGCGGCCGCCTCGGCGGTGCCGTATTGGCCGCCTGCGCAACGTTGTTCGCCGTCGCCGTGAGCGGCCCGGCCCGTGCCGACTCGCCCGCCGGCGGCTCCACGGCGCACCCCTCGGGCAGTGAACTGGTCGTGATGGGCGACTCGTACACCGCGAACGGCATTCGCCTGGACGGTGATTCGCGAGACTGCAACCACGGTCCGACCGCGTGGCCGATTCAGCTGAGCCGGCTGCTGAAGATCGCGGGTACGCCGGACTTCGAGGACGTCTCGTGTTCCGGGGCGTCACTGCAGAGCCGCACCGCGTACGACATCGTGTCCGAGGCACGGATCGCGGCGGCCGCGGGCGCGTTCGGTCCGCGAACCAAGGCGGTGGCCCTGCAGTTCGGTATGAACGACACCTGGGGTTCGAGCAAGACGATGCTGTGGACCTCGATGGGACCGTGCGTATTCAACTTCCGCGACGGCTGCGGCCCCGAGGCCGAGGTCGGGGCGGACGCGACGGTGCTGGTGAA
>CBJNFW010000442.1:0-4538 GCA_966435935.1 uncultured Nocardia sp. | reverse complement strand
CGAGTTTCTGGACGACGCGGGCGCGCCGCATGCGATCTCGGAGCTTCGCGAAGGATGCCGCTACCGGCCACTGGTCTCGACCTCCGGCGGCCTCTATCGTTATCGGCTCGGCGATATCGTGGAGGTCGACGACGCCGACCGGGTCCGAGTAGTCGGCCGCACAGCGGATTTCGTCATCCGCGGCGGGAAGAACATCTCGATCGTGGAGATCGAACGGCTCGTGCGCGCCCACCCGGCGGTATCGGATGTCGCGGTAGTCGGCGTGCCGGACCCGATCTTCGGCGAACGCGTCTGCGCGGTGGTCGTTCTCGTCGAGGGCGCCGAACTCACCACCGAAACGCTGGCGACCCGGCTCCGCGCCGAGGGCGTCGGCGCGGAGTACCTCCCCGAGTACGTCGTTCCGGTCGATCAGCTCGACGTGGGCCCCGGCGGCAAAACCGACCGCCGAGCGGCCCGGCACGCCGCGTCCCGAGCCCTGCGCCTCGGCTAGCCCACCGAAAGCCACTGTCGCACAGCGGTTGCAGGTCGCCCACCTCGAGCAGACGCCAGCTCCGCATTGCCCTGGGAGTTGATCCTGGAACATCCGGTAAATCGTTGTGGCCGTGATTATTTCGTTTCGAGGTTGTGCTCGTCCAGCCAGGAGGCGATGGCGGTGGCGATCGCTTCGGGTCGATCTTCCGGGGTGTGGTGGCCGGCGATGAGATCATCTTCGGCGATTTCGAGACCGGCGATGTTGGCGGCGCACCACGCGTTGAGCCCTGGTCCCATCATTGATCCGGGGCCGGGTTGGAAGGCGAGCAGCAGCTTGGGGATCTCGGCACTGGTCGCCAGCCAGTCGTCGTACCGTTCGATTCTGAACACGACGTCGGCGGGTTCACCGCCCAGCGGCATGGCACGCCAGTTTTAGCGACACTCGCCGAATGGTCGGTCAACCTGGACAAGGTCGATCAGGTCCGACAGGACTACGACGCCCGCGACCGCGCCACTCACCGGCGAAGCTGATCCGAGGGAGTGGGTCCGCGCTGACCCGCACCGCCGCCATCAGCCGGTCGGCGGCCCGTGAAGGCTATTTGTCGCCGGAGAAGTCGATCTGCGCTGCCGCGTTCGACACCGCGGTCACCATCCCGGTGCCGATCGGGCCGGTCGAGTCGAACAGCGTGGCCGTGCCGACGGACAGGCCGTTGGCCGTCAGATGCGTCTCGGCGCGCAGACCGATCCGGTCGCCCACCGGGAGCCGGTCGAGCCCGACGGTCAGATCCGCGTTGATGTACCCGACGCCCTGAGAACCCCAGTTGGTCGCCAGGCTGGTGGACTCCGCGGCGGTGACCGCCTGCACGAACGGACTGCGCTCCTCACCCTCGACCGCGTTCAGCGGCACGATCCACAGACTCTTGCGCCCGGAGTTCTGATGGTCCGCCATGCTCGTCGACCAGTCGTGGTCACTGCGATGCCACCAGTCCAGGCCCGCGTCGGCCGGCGGATCGAACGAAGCGTCCGAATGCCATTCCTCGCCCGGAGGCGCGTCGGCGGCACGCAACTGCACCAGCCGCGCCTCGGCGACCTCGACATCGCCCTGCAACACCGTGGCCGCGGCGACGTGGACGCGGCGGCCAGCGCGCACCACCTCGGTCCGCACCTCGAGCGGCTGTCCCTTGGCCGCCTTGAACAGATCGATGGTGAATCGAGCCGGGATGAAACCGTCCAGACCGTGGGCCCGCTCGAGCGACCGCGCCGCCGCGGCGCAGATCGCCGGGCCGTTCAGCATGTCCGCTCCCCAACGGCCGTACGCCCATTTCTCCGGGACGTAGCGCCCCTCGTCGTCGATCGTGAACAGGGCGGGCATATCACTCATGCGTCCTATATTCCCGTATCGCCGGCCCGCGCCCCGAACGGACCGTGCCCGAGACGGCCGTCACCCGCCACCGGAATCAACTTAGGTGCTCTAATAAGGTAAACTAATAAGCGTGGGTGGAAGGACTTCCGAGGGCGATCTCGCCACGGTGACCACGCTTCGAGCGGCGGTCATGCGGCTCGCTCGCCGCCTGCGTCATCAACGGGTCGAACACTCCCTGAGCTCGACCGAGATGCAGGTGCTCGCAACTCTTTCCCGCACCGGCCCGGCTACCCCGGGCGAGCTGGCCCGCCAGGAGCACGTGCAGCCGCCGTCGATGACCCGGATCATCGCGCTGCTGGAGGACAAGGGGCTGGTCCGGCGCGAACCACATCCGCAGGACCGGCGGCAGGTGCTCGTCATCGCCACCGGACCCGCGGCGGAGATCTTGGAGCAGAGCCGCCGACTGCGGGACGCCTGGCTGGCGGACCTGGTCGGCGAGCTCACGGATGAGGAGTGGGCGCTGGTGCGTTCGGCCGCTCCGGTGCTGGAACGTCTCGCGCAGCTGTGACTGCCGAACTCTTCCGGCGCCGCGAGCCGAGCACATCGCGACCCGGAGAGGCAGTACGTGACATCGAGCGACCGCGACGAGAAGGACCTCACCCACGACACCCGCACCACTGATCCGGACCGCACCGAACTCGTACCGCCCGCCCGCTCGCGGGTGGGCATGTTCACCTCGCTGCGGGTCCGCAATTACCGTTATTTCTTCCTCGGCCAGGTGGTCTCCAATACCGGCACCTGGATGCAGCGCATCGCACAGGACTGGCTGGTACTCAGCCTTACCGGAAGCGCTTTCGCCGTCGGCATCACCACCGCGATGCAGTTCCTGCCGATGCTGCTGTTCGGCCTCTACGGCGGGGTGATCGCGGACCGCTTCCGCAAACGTCGGCTGCTGATTCTCACCCAGGCCGTGATGGGCCTGCTCGCCGCGATCCTGGCGATCCTCACCCTGACCGGCACGGTGCACGTATGGCACGTGTACCTGCTGGCCCTGCTGCTGGGCATGGTCACGGTGGTGGACAACCCGACCCGGCAGACCTTCGTCTCGGAGATGGTTTCGCGCGGACAGTTGCGCAACGCGGTCAGCCTCAACGCGGCCAACTTCCAGACCGCCCGGTTGATCGGGCCCGCGGTGGCCGGTGCGGTGATCGCCGCGGTCGGCTCGGGGTGGGCCTTCGCGATCAACGCCCTGTCCTTCGCGGCCGTGATCGGCGGGCTGCTGCTCATGCGCCCGGCCGAACTGCACATCATGCCGCGGGTGCCGCGAGAGAAGGGCCAACTGCTCGAGGGCCTGCGCTACGTGCGGGCGCGGCCGGAACTGATCTGGCCGATCGTGCTGGTGGGTTTCATCGGGACGTTCGGATTCAACTTCCCGACCGTGCTGTCCGGGTTCGCGTACAACATCTTCCACATCGACGCCGGGCGATACGGTCTGCTCAACACCGCGCTGGCGGCCGGTTCACTGGTCGGCGCGCTGCTGGCGTCCCGGCGCACCAGGACGCGGCTGCGGATGATCGTGCTCGCCGCGGTCGGCTTCGGCGTGCTCGAGGCGGTCACCGCGTTCGCGCCGGAGTACTGGGTGTTCACCGCGGGCCTGACGATCGTCGGCCTGATCGGGATGACGTTCAACACCTCGAGCAATTCGATGGTGCAGCTGGCCACCGAGGCGTCGATGCGCGGGCGGGTGATGTCGCTGTACATGATGGTGTTCACCGGTGGCAGCCCGATCGGCGGACCGATCGTCGGCTGGGTCACCGAACGGTACGGACCCCGGATGGGCCTGTTCGCCTGCGGTGCGGTCTCCGCGCTCGCCGCACTCGTCGTCGCGCGAATCCTGTCCCGCCGCAGCGGTTTGCGCCTTCAGGTCTCGCGGCGCGGTGTCGCGTTCGTCCCCCGTCAGCTCGTGCTCGCGCGCCCGGACACCGCGCCGGCGGTGGTGATGAGGGGCACCAGCTGCTCATCGGCGGTCCAGGCCCCGTGATGTCCCGGCAGCGTCGACTCGATCGGCTCGCATCCCGGACGCACCAGCACGGTCCCGCCCTGTGCGACCGCGATCAGATCGCCGATGCGCGCGGCGATGACCTCGCCGGGCGGCGTCGGGCCGAACCAGTGTTCGTCCAACGCCTGTTCCCGGCCGACCACCCGTGCGTGCGTGGACAATTCAGCGGTCCACCGGTCCCGTACGTCGGCCAGCGCCGCGGGGCGGTCCAGGTAGACGTGCCGCACCCGCGCCTCGCCGCCGATCAGCCGCACGTCGCGGTGCAGCTGCTCGCGCGAGTCCAGGTCG
This sequence comes from uncultured Nocardia sp., assembly GCA_966435935.1. Taxonomy (GTDB): domain Bacteria; phylum Actinomycetota; class Actinomycetes; order Mycobacteriales; family Mycobacteriaceae; genus Nocardia. Next base: position 357 of record CBJNFW010000442.1, on the reverse strand, counting down.
ATCACGTTGTCCGCCAGGATCATTCCGTGATCGCCGGTGACCAGCAGCGAGCACGTCGGCGGGAGTTCGCTCAGCAGGTCGGCGACGCAGGCGTCGATGCGGCCCAGCACATCGAGCCACTGCGCCGATTCGGGGCCGTGCAGATGGCCGGTCGCGTCGAGATCGGCGAAATACGCGTAGGCGAAACGTGATTCGGTGCCCGAATGCCCGGCGACCGCGAGGATTCCGCCCCGCAGCTCGTCCAGCGTCGCGGCCGGGTGCACCGTTCCGGCGGCGCGGAAAGCGGCTCGGGTGAGCCCCGAATCACGCTGGTACCCGGGAATCACGTAGTGCACCTGGACGCCGTGCGCCGCGAGC
>CBJNFW010000441.1:0-4549 GCA_966435935.1 uncultured Nocardia sp. | reverse complement strand
ACTCACCGGTTTCGACCCGCTGATCCCGTCGGGACAATGGACGCTGTGGTCCGCGATGATCGCCCGCACGCAGGCCGGACTGCTCACCGCCGCCAAGTAACCGACCCGGGCGACGGCGCGCTCACACGACGCAAGTAGGAAAGCTTGCTCCCTGTACGCCTGGGCCGGCCGATACGACGACACGAAGCCCTTCGGTCGTTGTGACGGCGGGCCCTCATCTGGACGTCTCGTTTCTCGAAACCTGTTGCGGTGCACGTGCTTCGGAATGTGCGGGCGAGGTTGTCCTTTCACGAAGTGGTAACAGATCATGGCAGTGCTGCCTTGGTTCTCCGGGATTCGCGGGCGGATCCTGACGATAGTGCTCATTCCCAATATCCTGCTGCTCGGGTTCACCGTCCTGGGTGTCGGTCATCTCCTGCTCCAAGCGCGACACACCTCGAACTACGCCCGGGTGCAGGAATCCACGGTGGCACCGGTGCGGGACCTGGTGCTGGCGGTCGATCAGGAACGGTTGCTGTCGATTCAGCAGTTGACCGGTGGCACGCTGGTGCCCGGAGCCCTCGCCTACGCGCGGGGGAGATTCGACACCGCCTTGGCCGGGATGGCCGCTGTGGAGGCCGCGTACCGGCGAACCAGCCGGCACCTCGATGACGCGGCCCGCACGTTCGACACTCTCCGAGCCGGATTATCGTTGCTGCGCAACAAGGTCGACACCGATCAGGCGACCGTGTCCGAGACCTATGCGTTCTACAGCCGTCTGCTCGACGGGATGGACCAGGGCTCTCAGATGGTGCGGGAATACTCTCCGGACCCTGCTTCGACGCTGTCGCTGACCCACACCCTGAGCCTGCTGCGCATGGTGGAGTCGATGTCACGGGCCCGGGCGCTGACCATCGCCGCGACGTCGGTGACCGGGCTGGCCCCGGCGCTGGCGCCGACCTACCGTGACCTGGTCGGCTACTACCACCTGCAGGCCGCCGAACTGGCCAAGGAACTGGATCAGCCCTATGCCCAGCGGCTCGCGGCGATCATCGGCTCACCGCAGTGGCAGCAGACCACCGCCGCCGAATACGCCGTGCTGTCGTGGCCGTCGACAACCGCCGCGTCCGCTGATACCACCGCGTTACCTCTGCCTGCTATACCGATCGACTCCTATCAGGACGCCACCGGGCAGGTCGAGGACGAACTCGTCGCGCTGTGGGGCGCGCAGGACCAACAGGCGCAGCAGCACACCGCCGCCACCAGCGCCCGCAGCGAACGTACCGCACTGACAGAAGGGGCCGTCGGGACGATGGCCGCCGCCCTGGCGTTGGTGCTGTCGATGCTGCTGGCGAACAGGGTGATCGGCAGACTCGAGCGGTTACGGGCCGCGCCCGCCGCTCTGACCGGACAGCAGCTGCCCGCGATCATGGCCGCACTCGCCTCCGGTACACGAACCGAACCCGAGATCGCCACCGCAACACTGCGTTTCGGTCACGACGAGATCGGGTCGGTGGCCGATGCGTTCAACCGCGCCTACACCGCCGCGGTGACCGCGGCCATCACCGAAGCCCGCACCCGTCAAGGGGTGCGCGCGGTGTTCGCGAACATCGCGCACCGCAGCCAGGTCCTGGCCCATCAGCAACTGGAGATTTTAGACGAGGCCGAACGAGGACAACTCGATCCAGCAGTCATCGACGTGTTGTTGCGGCTCGATCACCTCGCCACCCGCGAACGCCGCAACGCCGAGAACCTCGCCATCCTGTCCGGCACCGGTACCGGCCGCCAATGGCGCCACCCCGTACCACTGATCGAACTGGTCCGCAGTGCGATCAGCGAAACCCTCGACTACCCCCGAGTGCACACCGGACGGCTCCCCCATGTGCTCATGGACGGCGCTGTGGTGGCCGATCTGGTCCACCTGCTGGCCGAACTGATGGACAACGCCACCGCGTTCTCACCGCCGCACACCCCGGTGCGAGTCGAAGCCAACCTCAACACGGCAGGCATCCTGGTTCACGTGAGCGACCAGGGCATGAGCATGAACGCTCACGAACTCGACCGAGCCAACGCCCTCCTGGCCGAGCAACCCGATTTCGCGGTGGCCGCACTGTCCCGCGACTCACGCCTCGGTCTGTTCGTGATCGCGCAACTGTGCGCGCGACACGGAATGTCGGTGCGGCTCACCGAATCCGAATACGGTGGCCTGCGCGCCTCGGTCCTGGTACCGAGCAGATTCATCGCCCACGACTACCCCCATACCGGCGAACCACCACCACACCCGGGCCCATCGCAGCCACGACCAACCCGCGAGCACAGATAAACAGCACTTCATCCAGCGCCCCCGGGACCCGTCGAATACTCCCCGGTAACAGCCGCCAGCGCCGGGCTCGCCTCCGGGAGCAGTCGAGGCCGGCCCGAACAACCGGCACCCACGAGCGCCGAGCTTCACCCTTGGGAACGGTGTTGCATGTAGACGTCCAGACGACAGATCTTGCCATCAGGGGTGAATCGGAAGACGTTCAACGAGTTCGCCGCTGCGCAATACCCGCCACGAATATGACGTTCCTCGATCTCGAAATAAACCACTCCCGGAAGCTCGGCGATGTGGCGCATATCAGTTTCGAAGACCGTCATCCACGCCCATTTGGTCAAGAACTCGGTGTACTGATGCCAGTTCATCACATCCAGCCGATGACCGACGCGTTCGAACTCGTCTACCGCAACGAATTCACGTAACGGGCCCCAATCCGCCGCAGTGAATCGTGAATTCTTCGCAGCCTTGACCAGACTCTCGAGTGTTGCTTCGTAAGCCAGGACGCGGGCCGACAAACTACCGCCGGAACCGACTACTACGTCGGCCATGGTACGTCTCCATTCCTTGGTTCACCGCCCCCGCGAAGGCGGTGAGTCCGGCCTCCGGAAGGAGCTGGACTCGCACCAGCAGCGGTCATCACCCAGCTCATGGATGCTAGCCGAATGGCTAGCTGTTCGTCCAGGGGTGCTGTGCGCCTCCGCTTCGGCACACGCTGAAGAGGCAAAGCTTTTCGTCGGCGGCCCGGCGGTATTCCGCGTGCGCCACTACGGACCGGTCTGCCACAGGATCGGCATCCATAATTGCACGCCAGGAAGAACTCGGACGATGCCGACCGCTTTTCCAGCATGTTCCAATTGCACCCGATCACCTTCGGCGGCGGACGGGACATCGACCCCCTGCTTGTCGCCGGACGATGAACTAATTTATCGACTAGCCGGTTGGCTAGTCGCATTCCCGGGGCAGGATCGACATAACTATGTGCTCTTTCCATGTCCTGGGAATCGGCGCGCCCTACCGGATTGCGTCAACAACGATCACGAGCGGAGACACCATGCGCACACCAGGCCCGGAGTACAGGAATCTCGCGTCCCTGGTACCCATCTGTCACGACCTCGGCCCGGCCGGCTACTCGCCCCTGCCGGCGCGGCCGAGCGTCCAGAGCAACCGATGAATCGGAGCAAAGCGGGAGCGGTGACCAGTGCACTGGCGGACCGTTCCAGCCATCTGGCATCACAGGCCGCGTCGGACCGGGGTGAGACCGGCACACGTGATCGGGAGTGCGCCACGTACCGGCTCCACATCGTGGCCCTCGATGTGGCCGACGCCGTCACACACGCTGGCGGGTGACTGTTCGACCGCTCACTCGGCGGGTGGGATACCACCGTCGTCGTGGCCGCATGCGGCGATGACAGGCCGCTACGAATCCTCGGGGCCGACATGAATCGCAATCAGGCACGGCCCACCGGGTTGTGTTTCGTCGACCACGCACTGCTGTATCCGGTGACCACCGCGACCTTGCTGTACGTCGATACCGTCGCATTCGGTGACCGCGTGTCGAACCCCCACCGCCATCGGCAGTTTCGGCGCAAAGGCTTGTACTCGGGTATCAAATCGATCACTGTAGGCCCGGGTCCGGATCAAGCACTACGGGTCGAAGCTGTTCGGCAGTTGCTGGTGCGGAGAACTTTTCATGATGTCGAGGTGCGGCAGTCGGCCATGACCTATCGCGATTGATTCGACCGGCCGGGCATACGGCACAGCAGCACCCGACGAGAGGGCTACTTTCGTTGGTGGCACGCCGTCCGCGCCGTCCGGCGGTCACGGTTCCCCAACCGTGCCCAGGCCATCGCAGCGCCATCGCGGCCGTGATCGTCGCGCGGGCCGCGGGCATCGGCTCGTCTACGGCCTGGTCCCCGACCATCTGAAAAGCCTTGTCATACAAGGCTATTTCTGCAGACTGAATGATGGTGAGCTCGGCCGACACAGTCGCGGCCTTTGTTTCACAGGGGGTTCGGGGCAAAGCACCACGGAGCCAGAGAAGGTTTCTCGATAATATCCGGGACGCCGGATTCGCACTGACCGCCATGCAGCAGGGCCTTCTGAATCATCGCCGGATCGTGCGTGCGCCCCATGTCTCCCAGCAGCAGGCAACCGCCCACCCCAGTCGTGGCCCACTTCGTCACCGTCGCCTACATCGTCGCGGCCTGCGACGCGACCTCGATGCGGTCACCGCCGGGCTGACCCTGCCCTGGA
>CBJNFW010000440.1:0-4587 GCA_966435935.1 uncultured Nocardia sp. | reverse complement strand
ACGCAGCAACCTTCGCCCCGCTGGCGGGGCCGGGGGGGGGGGGGGGCACCCCCCCCCCCCCCCCCCCCCCCCACTCCAGTACTGTCTCCGGCCCGGTTGATGGATTCGCCGCACCAGCTGATGGGCTCCATATCGCATCGACGTCCCGTTTTTCCTACCGGGACTTCGGTGCCTCCCCGCTTTCCCGCGACTTCGGCAAAGTCGTGCGGTGCGGGGAATTTTGCGTTTCGGGCAGGCGGTAGGTAGCGAGCTACCTCGGCGTACCCGATGAGTTACCGGGCGCCGTCCGCCACCGGACGAGACCGTCGCAGCAGCCGGCGGTCTCGGTCCGGGGTCGATCGTCAGAACCGAGGGTGTTCGCCCAGGAGGATGACCCGATCGGAGTCGGCGTCCTTGGCTTTCTTCACCGTGCCCAGGGTCCAGCAGGCGATGTGGCGGGCGGTCAGGACGGCGAGGGCTCGATCGGCGTCCTCCGGGGCGACGACGGCGACCATGCCGACGCCCATGTTGAAGGTCTTCTCCATCTCCGAGCGCTCGACCCGGCCGCGCTGGGCGATCAGCTTGAACACCGGCGCCGGGTTCCAGGTGCCGCGGTCGAGTTCGGCGACCAGGCCCGCGGGCAGCACCCGGGACAGGTTGCCGGCCAGCCCGCCGCCGGTGACGTGCGCGAAGGTGCGCACATCGGTCTCGGCGACCAGCGCCAGGCAGTCCTTGGCGTAGATCTTCGTGGGCTCGAGCAATTCCTCGCCGAGGGTGCGGCCGAATTCCTCGACATGGCCGGCCAGGGACATCCGGTCGATGTCGAGCAGCACCTTGCGGGCCAGGCTGTAGCCGTTGGAGTGCAGACCCGAGGAACCCATGGCGATGACCACGTCACCGGGGCGCACCCGATCCGGACCCAGTACCGCGTCGGCCTCGACCACGCCGACGCCGGTCGCCGAGATGTCGTAGTGGTCGTCCTCCATCAGGCCGGGGTGTTCGGCCGTCTCCCCGCCGAGCAGTGCGCATCCGGCCTGGACGCAGCCCTCCGCGATACCGGACACGATCTGCGCCACCCGCTCCGGGACGACCTTGCCGACCGCGATGTAGTCCTGCAGGAACAGCGGTTCGGCGCCGCAGACGACCAGGTCGTCCACGACCATGGCGACCAGGTCCAGCCCGACCGTGTCGTGCTTGTCCATGGCCTGCGCGACCGCGAGTTTGGTGCCGACGCCGTCGGTCGACGAGGCGAGCACCGGCTCGCGGTAGCCGCCCTTGAGTGCGAACAGTCCGGCGAATCCGCCGAGGCCGCCCTGTACCTCGGGCCGGGTGGCCTTGCGCGCCAGGGGCGCGAACAGCTCGACTGCGCGGTCACCCGCCTCGATATCCACACCGGCGGCAGCGTACGAAGCGCCGCCCCGGTCGTCCATACCGGCACCACTCGGGGTCTGCTCAGTCATTTTCGGGGAAAGCTCCAAACCGAATCGGCGGATAGATGCCTGATCACGCTACCGGAGCGGAGTAACGGGCAGGCACCGGTATCGGCTTGGCAGATCGACAAAATCTCGCCGTTGCGATTACGCCGCTGTCCAGCCCCCTTATCCGGATGCGGCATACCCGCGCCACCGGTAATTCCGCCCGTCGGCGCGCTGTTCGCGGACCACGTCGACCATTGACATACATACCGTATGTATGTGAATCTGAGCGAACAACCGCCCGCGACCCCCGGAGGAATCATGGCAACCAGTACCGCACTCGGACCGATCGATCATGTGGACCTGCCCGGCGCCCGGATCCGCTATCACGACACCGGCACCGGCGATCCGGTGGTGTTCGTGCACGGGCTGCTCGTCAACGCCGACCTGTGGCGCAAGGTGGTGCCCGGTGTCGCCGCGGCGGGACATCGATGCATCACCCCGGACTGGCCGTTCGGCGCGCACACCATCGCGGTGCCGGACGCGGACCTGTCCCCCACTGGCGCGGCCGATCTCATCGCCGCCTTCCTCGACCGGCTCGACCTGCGGGACGTTACGCTGGTGGCCAATGACACCGGCGGGGCCATCACGCAGATCCTGTTGACGCGCAACCGATCCCGAGTCGCACGCGTGGTGCTCACCAATTGCGACGCGTACGAGAAGTTCTTCCCGCAGCCGTTCACCCCGCTGCCCCGGCTCGCCGCGGTCCCGGGTCTGCTGCGCGCGATGCTCGAACTCATGCGCTTCCGGCCCGCACTGCGGTTGCCGATCGCTTTCGGCCTGGTCACCAAGCGGCAGCCGCCCGCGGAGATCACCGATTCGTATCTGCTGCCCAGTCGCGGCTCGGCCGCGGTGCGGGCGGATCTGCGCCGCTTCGTGCGCGGGGTGCACAACCGCTACACCCTGGCCGCCGCCGAGCGGTTCGGAGAACTGGACCTGCCGATCCTGCTGGCGTGGGCGCCCGAGGACAAGGCGTTCAAACTGTCCTTCGCACAACGGCTCGCGGGCGACCTGCCCAACGCGACCCTGAGGACCATCGAGGATTCCTACACCTTCATCGCCGAGGATCAGCCCGAGTTGCTCACCGAGTTGATCGTGGAGTTCACTCGGCTGCATGCCACGCCGTAGTCAGGAGGATCGCTCCCGCAGCACCCGCTCCGCACTGGAACAGGCCGGTTACCGGCTGTTCGCCGAGCGCGGCTACGCGGGCGTGTCGGCCGAGGAGATCGTGTCCGAGGCCGGAGTCACCCGCGGAGCGCTGCACCATCACTACGGCGACAAGAGAGGATTGTTCCTGGCCGTGCTCGAACAACTCGAGGCCGACAACACCGCCGAGATCGAGCGTGCCGTAGCGGCCCTGCCCGATCCGGACGATCTGATGGCCGCGATGGCCGTCGGCCTGCGCACCTTCCTGGATATGTGCAGCCGCGCGGAAACGGTACGCATCGCGATGGCCGACGGCCCGGCCGTCCTGGGCTGGGCGGGCTGGCGCGAGATGGAGAGCCGCCACGGCCTCGGCCTGATCACCGACCTGCTCGAACGCGCGGTGGCGGCGGGCCTGGCCGTCGACGCGCCCGTCCGCGTGCTGGCGCACCTGATCCTGAGCGCGGTGACCGAAGCGGGCATGCTCGTGGCCAACGCCGCAGATCCGGAAACCGCACGCGCGGAAGCGGAACAGTGCATGTTGTTGATGATCGGCGGCCTGCTGCGCCCCCCGGCCGCACCCGGGACCTGATCCCGAATCCCGGCTCTGGAACCCGATCGCCGACAGCCGCGCTCAGCGGAGACCACACGTGGGCAGCCACATCCACACCACCCCGGCACTCGTCGAGACACCCGGCCCCGTCTGTCCCAGCGTTGATCGCGGCCGAGCCCACATCTGCGCCGCGCACCGCAACCTGCCGCGAATTCGATACATACGCAAGGGCTTTGCACACCGAACGGCCGATCGGCACGGGCGTGCATGAGGTGAGCGACCGCGAAATCCGGTGGGGCGGCGGCAGTCCGGCACCGGCCGCCGCCCCGGATCGGTGAACGCTCGGCCGATACCTACCACCGGCCCAGCGTCCGCCCGGAAAGGGTGCGGTGCAGCGGCTTCCGCCTGGGGAGACGAGTCCTGCGCACCGCACCCGGTGGGTCACCCCGTGTTGTCCGCTGCGAACAGGGCGGCCGAGGCGGCGCGGCGGCGGCGCTGTTCGACCGGGTCCGGGACCGGTACGGCCGCGACCAAGCGCTGGGTGTAGCCCTGGGACGGGTGCCGCAGGATTTCGTCGCGAGTGCCCTGCTCGACGACGGAACCGTTGCGCAGCACCATGATTCGTTCGGCGAGCTGATCCACCACCGCGAGATCGTGGCTGATGAACAGGCAGGCCCAGCCGAATTCGCGTTGCAGCTCGGCGAACAGCTCGAGCACCCGAGCCTGCACCGAGACGTCCAGGGCGCTGGTCGGCTCGTCCGCGATGAGCAGGTCCGGATTCAGCACCAATGCCCGCGCCAGGCTCGCGCGCTGCCGCTGGCCGCCGGAAAGCTCATGCGGATAACGCTTTTCGGTGCCTTCAGGCAGCTGCACCGCGTCCAGGATCTCCCGCACTCGCGAACGCAGTCGGGCTCCGCCTGCCGCGCGATGCACCACCAGCGGCTCGGCGACGCACTGTCCCACGGTCAACCGCGGATTCAGCGATGTCGCGGGGTCCTGGAACACGAACCCCAGCCGCTTGCGCACCGGGCGCAACTTCCGCTCGGACAGTCCGGTCAGCTCCTGGCCCTGCACCCGGATCACCCCGGACGAAGGCCGTTGCAGCGCAGCCACACAGCGCCCGATCGTCGTCTTCCCCGATCCGGATTCGCCCACCAGGCCGAGGGTTTCACCACGCGCGATGCCGAAGGTGACCGCATCGACCGCACGAAAAGCCGTCCGCCCCAGCGAACCTGGGAACTCCACCACCAGATCGCGCACCTCGAGCACGGTTTCGGAGACCGTTCGGACCTCGGCCGCCCCTACACCCTCGGCCACCGCACCTTCCCCGGCCACGACCGAGCCCGCACCCGGCGCTTCGCCCGCGACACCCTGCTCGACCGCCCCTTCCCCGGCCGCCGCGCCCTCGACGGCCACCGGCCCGGCAACCGACTCATC
>CBJNFW010000439.1:0-4590 GCA_966435935.1 uncultured Nocardia sp. | reverse complement strand
GGCCCACGCCCGACTGGAGTCCCGAGGCCGCCCTGGCCCTCATGGACGATCTCGAGATCGCCACCGGAGTCGTCTCGCTGAGCTCGCCGGGTGTGCGGTTCGACAACGACGAGACCAGCCGCGCGGTGGCCCGGCGGGTGAACGAGTTCGGCGCCGAACTCGTCAAGGACCGGCCCGAGCGGTTCGGCCTTTTCGCCAGCCTCCCGCTGCCCGATGTCGACGGCGCGCTGACCGAAATCGCCTATGCCTATGACGAATTGCATGCCGATGGCGTGGTGTTGCTCTCCAACGTCGAGGGTATCTATCTCGGTGACCGCGCCTACGAGCCGGTCTGGCAGGAGCTGAACCGCCGCTGCGCGGTCGTATTCGTCCATCCCGACTCACCGCCCATGGCGATGTTGCCGGGTATGCCGTCCCCGCTGCTGGACTTTCCCTTCGATACCACCCGGTCGGCCGTGCACATGGTGGCCAACGGCGTCATGAGCCGCTACACCGACATGAAGGTCGTCCTGTCCCACGCGGGCGGCTTTCTGCCGTACGCGGCCTACCGTTTCACCGGCGTATCGATGTTCAACGAGGGGATCACCTCGGAACAGGCATTCACCGACCTGCGGCGGTTCTACTTCGATACCGCGCTCTCGTCCACGCCCGCCGCGATGCCCTCGCTGCTGGCGTTCGCCGATCCGGCGCGCATCACCTTCGGCAGCGATTTCCCGTTCGCGCCGACGAGCAAGCAGATCACCGACATGCTCGATGCCGCCGACATCGACGACACCCTGCGTGCCGGGGTCGACCGCAAGAACGCCGAAGCCCTCTTTCCGCGCCTCGCTGGGTAGGGGCGTCGCCGTCGGCTGCCCCCGCAGGGCCGTGGTGTTCTCGCCACCACAGGAGTTTGTGATGATTTCATCATTTACTCTTGACAGAGCACATCATCGGAACTGATGATTTGGTCATTAAACGTGTGGAGGTAGCTGTGACGAGCATCGACAAGGGCGTCGGGACCGAGCGGACGGTCCGAGTCGGCGATCGCGAGATCTTCTTCGTGGAAGCGGGATCGGGCCCCGTGGTGGTTCTATTGCACGGGGGCGGCCCCGGGGCATCCGGTGTGTCGAACTATTCGCGCAATATCGGGGTACTGGCGCGGCGGTTCCGGGTGATCGTGCCGGATATGCCCGGCTACGGCCGTTCATCGAAGTGGGTGGACCGGACCGACCCGTTCGGTGATCTGGCGGGGTCGGTCGGCGGGTTGCTGGACGAACTGGGGGTCTCGAAGGCGCACTTGGTCGGCAACTCGTATGGCGGTGCGGCGGCTCTGCGCCTGGCCATGGACCGGCCCGAGAAGGTCGACCGAATGGTTCTCATGGGCCCCGGCGGTGTCGGGACGACCCGGGCCCTACCGACTCCGGGTCTGCAGCGGCTGCTCGGCTACTACACCGGAACCGGTCCGAGCCGGGAGAAGATCACCGAGTTCATCCGCGAGTCCCTGGTGTACGACGGCCACGCGGTGCCCGACGAACTCATCGAGGCGCGGTACCGGGCCAGCCTGGACCCCGAGGTGGTGGCGAATCCGCCGTTGCGCCGGCCGTCGGGTCCGTTGGCCTTGGTTACGTTGTGGCGGATGGATTTCACGCGTGACTCGCGACTGCGAAAGGTCACACATCCGACGCTGGTTGTGTGGGGGACCGACGACAAGGTCAACAGGCCCGACGGAGGGCGCGTGCTCGTCGACGCCATGCCGAACTGTGATCTGTATCTGGCGGCGAACGCCGGTCACTGGGTGCAGTGGGAACGTGCGGACCTGTTCAACACGCTCGCCACCGCATTTCTGGAGACGGAGCGATGAGCGAGTTCCGCCGTCCGGACACCGATTCGGTGTTCGGTGCGGTGCATCTGGGATACGTTGTCGTGCAGTCGAATCGGCTTACCGATTGGCGGCGTTTCGGTGCTGATGCGATCGGGTTGCACGTCGATGATCTCGACAGCGATACCGTGCGGTTCCGCCTGGACGATCGCTCCTGCCGGTTCCTGATCCGGCGAGGCTCGGCCGAGGATGTCATCGCGCTGGGCTGGCAGGTGGATGATCACGAGACCTTCGACCGCGTCATCGACCGCGTCACCGAGCGCGGGGTCCCGATCATCGAGGGAACTTCCGAGGAGGCTGCGCTGCGAGGGGTGGAGCGGTTGTGGCGCTTCGCCGGCCCGAAAGGCATAGCGCAGGAAATCTTCACCATGCCGGTCACGACTGCGGAGCCGTTGCGGATGATCAGCTCCGGCTGGGTGACGGGCGAGGCCGGACTCGGGCATGTCGCCATGATCTCCCGCGAGCCGGAGGCGATGCGCGGCTACTACGAGACCGTCTTCGACTCCCGGTTGTCGGACTACATCGATGAGAACGTCTCCGGGTTGAAGATGAAGATCCGGTTCCTGCGGGTCAACCAGCGCCACCACTCGATCGCCATCGCCGATATTCGCGGTGTGAAGCTCGATCCGCTTCGAACTTCGGTGCAGCACATCAATATTCAGTCCGCGACGCTGGACGATATGCTCGCCGCTTTCGAGCGGGTCACCGCGCTCGGGTTCCGGATGCAATGGTCGGTCGGCCAGCACACCAACGACCGGGAGCTGTCGTTCTACTGCGTGACCCCGTCGGGTTTCGAGCTCGAGGTCGGCTGGAATCCGATCGTGGTCGGCCCGGAACTCGAATCCACCTGGGAGCCGAGCACGTATCAGGGAATCAGCATCTGGGGTCACACCCCGGTGGGCGAGACCGTCCTGGACAAGTTCGCCCAATTCCGGCGGGCACTGCGATCGGTCAGAACGCCGGAGATCACCGTTCCCGAACTGGCAGAAGGGTTTTCATGATGAGCAGCACCGACTACGACGTCGTGGTCGTCGGCCTGGGCCCGACCGGGCTGACCCTGGCCAATCTGCTGGGCCGGCGCGGCGTCAGCGTGCTGGTGCTCGAACGCGAACCGGAATACTACGGGCTTGCCAGGGCGGTCTACACCGACGACGAATGTATGCGGATCTTCCAAACCGCCGGTACCGCAGACGAACTCGCCGCGGACATGAACACCGACTCGGCCGTGCAGTGGGTGCGCCGCGACGGACGCGTGCTGGTGCAGTTCAAACAGGTCGAGCGGCCGTTGGGCTGGCCCGTGGTCAACTTCCTGTACCAGCCCTATCTGGAGAACAGCCTCGAACGCGCGCTCGGCGAATACCCGCACGTGACGGTGCGCCGGGGTCGCGAGGTTACCGATTTCGACCAGGACGCCGAGGGTATCGGCGTCGAGCACGTCCAGTGCGGCGGTACCGGTTACGGTCAGCGAGAATCGCAAACCGATCCGAGTACCGCCGAGCGAGTGCGGGCCGAGTTCCTGGTCGGCTGCGACGGCGGGCGCAGCGTCGTGCGTTCGAAGCTGGGAATCGACATGACCGGCACCAGTTTCCCGGAACGGTGGCTGGTGGTGGATCTGAAGGCGAAAGACGGGGTGGACGCGTTCCGGCATCTGCCGTACTTCGACTTCGTGTGTGACCCCGATCTGCCGATCGTGTCGTGTCCGCAGCCGGACGGGCATCACCGGTTCGAGTTCATGCTCACCGAATCGCAGACCAACGAGCAGATGGAGGGCCCGGAAACGGTCCGCCGGCATATCGCCCGTTTCGTGGACCCGGACGAGGTGCAGGTGCTGCGCAAGCTCGTCTACACCTTCAACGCCGTGGTCGCCGACCGCTGGCGCGCCGGGCGCGTCCTGCTCGCCGGCGATGCCGCGCACATGACACCGCAGTTCGTCGGTCAGGGGATGGGCTCGGGGGTGCGCGATGCGGACAACCTGGCCTGGAAGCTCGCCGCGATCCTGAAACACGGTGCAGGACAGAACATTCTGAACAGTTACGAAACCGAGCGCCGGCCGCACGCCAAGGCGATGATCGACTTCTCGGTATTCAACAAATCTCTGGTGTCGGTCGACAACACACTGGCCGCGGCGGCCCGTGACATCGCGCTGACCACCGCCCTGCGCACGCCGGGACTCGGCGGGTGGATCCGTGCGGCCAAGATGAAGCCGCGTCCGCGGTTCCGCCGGGGCGCCTACCTCGGCCTGCCCCGCGGGCGGTTCGGATTGCGCGGCGTGGAGGGCACACTGTCCCCGCAACCGCAGATCCGCACCTACGACGGACGCCACCAGCGCCTCGACGACGTGCTCGGGCTGGGGTTCTCCGTGCTCGGGTACGGCGTGGATCCCCGGGCGCTGCTCGACGCGGACGATGTGGCCGCGTTGCGGGCGCTGGGCACACGCTTCGTGACCGTCTACCCGTTCGGCGGGCGGCCCCAGGGCGCGCCTGGCGACGGGCGCGCGACGGGTGACGACCATGCCGATGTGGAAGACCACACCGGCGCGTTGATCCGATGGTTCGCCAGGGCAGGTGTCGGCTCCGGCGGAATCGTGCTGCTACGCCCGGACCGATTCGTCTTCGGCACGGCCGCATCAGGTGGAGCCAGGCCGTTGATCACCGAGCTGTGGCGCGGACTCGAGCTGAAAACGGGCGAAACCGGTTCGGCGGCAACCGATCCGGCGCTCGCACGCGACC
>CBJNFW010000438.1:0-4596 GCA_966435935.1 uncultured Nocardia sp. | reverse complement strand
TGCGGTCGGTGGGATCGGCGATGCCGAGCCGGATCAGGACGCGTTCGGGGGTGATCCGCCAATTGATGCCGCCCAGCGTGCCGCTGCGGCGACGTTCGAGGGCCATGCTGCGTTCCCATCCCCATGCCGCGACCAGAGGCGCGGACAGCCGGATCAGCACCGTGCCCGCATTGTCCGCATCGGTGGCCGCCAGCACCGCGGACAGGCAGGTCAGCACCCACATCGCGACGCCGTCGATACCGGCGCTGCCGCTGACCTGTTGGGCACTGCGGGCCCGCAGCGCCGAGGTCAGCACCATGATCTCCAGGAAGGCGAAGAACATGATGCGCAGCGACAACGTCAGGTGCAGTGATTTGTCGAAGAACACCCACATGCCCTGCGCGCTGACCCCCGTCGCGATCGCGGCCGCGAGCAGGGTGCCGGCCTGTTCTCCGGTGAGTCCACGACGCCGGGCCGATCGCACGGCCCAGACCGCACCGCATACGACCACGACGACGCCGAGGGCGGCGAGCACCGTGATCGTGAGGTGTGACTCCAGGTTCGTCGCGATCCGATCGATGCCGTTCATCCGCCGGAGGTCCTTCCATTCGCCAAACGCCGAGCCCGGTGATGGTCTCGCGTTCTCGGCCGCACCGCACCCCGAATCATCCGAAAGGGTGGCGGATCACCGGCGCGCGACGGACCGAATCACTCTCGGGCGCAGCGGCAGCGGAAGTCAGTTCTCCTGCAGAATGGCGGCGAAACGCTCGTCCGCCAGGTCGAGCTGATCGAGTATGTGCTGCTTGACGTGTTCGGCCAAAGGGGTGTCGGGGCGGGTGACCAGATCGCGATAGACGCTGGTGAGCGGACGATATTTGACCGCGAGGCGTTCCATGGCCGGGCTGGTGGCATACAGGATGCCGACACCGTTGTCGGTGAAGTCGGAGAGCTTCACCACCCGCGCCCACGGATCGCGCTCCAAGCTGGCGGCGATGTGCGCACGGTATTGATGATTGCGATCGATACCCGGCTCACGGGCCGGATTGGTGACCGCGGCGACGAGTTCGGCGACCCGCGCGCCGAACCGCTCGCGCACCGCGGCCAAGGCGGCCTCGGTCTCGGAGCCGGCTCCGGCGCGCGCGAGCTCGGGGGCGTGATCCTCCACCGCGTCGTGCAGCAGGCCCGCTACGACCAGATCGGTATCGTGCACCTCGTAGTGACTGACGATTCGAATCGCCACGCGCAGTAGGTGGCTCAGATAGGGTTCGCGGCCGTACCGGTCGTCGCGATGCAGGTCCGAGACCAATTCGAGTGCCGCGCCGACGCGTTCGGGTTCGGACAGTTTCGCCGATTCGAGTTCGAGTCTGCGGCGCAGCCCTTCCTCGCCGTGCACCTCGCTGATCGTGTGCAGCGGCATCACCGCCAGAATCCCCGCCCCTGTCGCGTTCATACCCCCAATCTATCGGGCGGCGCCGACGAAGTGACCCATCGGTAGGCGAAATTACGGTGACCGAAAGGGGATCGGGCGGGTGTTGCAGCGCGGGGAGCGCGGCTCAGCGCACGCCCCGCGGCCGGAACTGGATGCTGATCCGCGGCCCGACCGCACGGCGGGTCTTGGGCACCGCGTGCTCCCAGGTCCGCTGGCACGATCCGCCCATGACGATCAGATCGCCGTGACCCAGCGGATAACGCAGACTTTCGCCGCCGCCGCGGGGACGCAGCAGCAGGGCGCGGGGCGCGCCGACCGACACGATGGCAACCATGGTGTCGTGGGTCGCGCCCCGGCCGGAAGTGTCGCCGTGCCAGGCGACGCTGTCCGCGCCGTCCCGGTAATAACACAGCCCGGCCGTGCGGAAGGGTTCGCCCAGTTCGTCGAAGTAGTGCTCGCTCAAGGCGATTCGCGCGGCCTCCAGCGACGGATCCGGCAGTTCCCGTCCCTCCTCGTAGAACCGCAGCAACCGCGGCACGTCGACCACCCGGTCGTACATCTGCCGTCGATCGGCGCGCCACGGGACCGCCGAGACGAGCCGATCGAACAGCAGATCGGCGCCGCCGAGCCAGCCCGGCAGCACGTCGATCCACGCGCCGCCGGACAGGCGCACCCGGCGCACACCGTCGAGCGGACCGAGCGTGATCTCCTCGAATCCGTCGAGCAACGATCCTTGTAACGGCACCGACATGCGCTCGAATCTACGTTCTATCGAACATATGTTCAAGCATCGATCTCGTCGTGGTGTGCCTCGAAGGTCCGTTTGATATATTCGCCGCCCGCGCGCATCGAGGCCAGGAAGGCGCCGGCCGATTCGGCGGGCAGCAGGTCGCGCAGCCACAGGAATCGGCTGCGCCCCGGGGCGAGCGGGATCACCCGCATGACGGCGTTGTCGTGTTCGGGCCGCACGTCGCCGCCGACGACGCTGTAGGCCACACGCATGCGCTCCTCGTCGATGGAGACCAGCCGTTCGCGCACGACGGTGCCGTCGGCGAAGGTGACCGAGCGATGATCGCCGTCGGCGGTGCAGCCGGTGACGAATCCCGGTGCCATGCGCAGTGGGCCGGTGTCGAATCGGCGGATCACCGCCCAGATGTCGGCGGCGTCGGCCGCGACCTCGAATTCCGTTCGGACGGTTGCCATTTCATCTCTCCGTAGGATATGAAGCGGTGGGCAGCGGTGTTGCCCGGGGACCGTGCGAGTGTGTCGCGCGGATGCGGCTCACGTCTTGAACATTCTTGCGCCTGCGGACCTGTCGTACCGCCGGCGTACCGTCGGGCCGTGCTCACTTCCACCGCTCTGGCCGTGCGGCCGCGCTATGCCGTGCACGCGGTCGTGTGCGACGGGCGGCACATGGGGTGGTCGGAGCCGGATTCGCCGTCGGCGCATCGGCTGGTTCTGGTGCGCGGCGGCCGGTTCCGCAGGCGCGGACACGCCGGAACCGCCGAACTGGACCGGCTGTGCGGCTATCTGGCGACACCGGGGCAGCCGGAGCAGTACGAGCATCCGGCGGGCGGCGATGTGTGCACCTCCATCACGGTGGATTCCGCGCTGTGGCGGTCGCTGGCCGGCGCCGGAGACGTGACCGCGGCGGCACTCGCCGTGGACGGACGCCTGGACCTCGCGCATCGGCGATGTCTGGCCGCGGCCCGGTCCGGTGATCCGGATTTCGCGCTGGCCGAGGAGTTGATCGGGTTGCTGGGGGTCGCGGTGCGGCGCGCGGTTCCCGGATCGATCCCGAATGCCTCCGGGCGTCGCGACCGCGGACTCGTCGCACGCGCGCGGGAGGCGATCCGGGAGCGGGACCCGGCCGCGGCCGGGCTGGTGCCGCTGGCGGAGCGATTGGCGGTCTCGCCCTACCGGTTGAGCCGCGCGTTCTCGCGTGAGATGGGCGAGTCGATCACCGCCTACCGCAATCGTTTTCGCGTCGCGCGCGCCCTGGACGCGATCGAGCATTCCAGTCGCAGCCTGGCCGACATCGCCGCGGAGCTGGGGTTCGCCGACCAGGCCCACCTCGCACGCACGCTGCGCGCGCAGGTCGGCTACCCGCCGTCGGCGATACGCGCCCTGCTGCGTCCGCCGCCCTGATGCCGGCGCGGCATCAGGCGGTTGCGGCGGACGTGAAGCTCGCCCGGTGTGCGCGGGGATGTCACCGCGTGCCGGTCGGGCTGGGCAGCGGGAATCCGATGCCGGTGAGCTGCTCGGAGGCGTTCCAGAGGCGCCGGGCCAGATCGGGATCCCGGGCCGGTTCGGAGCTGTCGATGAGTTGCGGGGCGCCACGCATGTGCGCGAGATGCCGGGGGCCGGTGAAACTGTTGCCGGGAAGGTCGGCCACGGCGGCGTACAGCACCGGCAGCGCGCCGTGGTCCGCGTCCTGGGCCAGCAGTTTGATCGCGATGTACCACACCAGGTCCATCGCGCGGCGCGGTCCCTCCTGCCGGTAGATGTTCGTCGCGACGAGGCCGGGGTGGGCCGCGATCGCCCGGACGCTCGAACCCGCGGCGGTCAACTGGCGTTGCAGTTCCGCGGTGAACAGCATGTTCGCGAGCTTGGAATCGTTGTACGCCCGGGAAGGCTGATAGGTCCGGTGCTCCCAGTTGAGGTCCGCGAAGTCGAGCTGGGCGAGTCGTTCGGCCTGTGAGGCGACCGTGACGACGCGGCCGGTGACGTGCGGCAGCAGCAGGTTGGTCAGTGCGAAGTGGCCGAGATGGTTGACGCCGAATTTGGACTCGAAGCCGTCGGCGGTGCGAATCAGCGCCGACGGCGAGACGCCGGCGTTGTTGATCAGCAGGTCGATCGGGTCGTTCCAGTTCGCGGCGAAGGTGCGCACGGATTCGAGGTCGGCCAGGTCGAGTTCACGGACTTCGGTGATGCCGTCGATTCCGTGCGCGGCCGCGCGGCCTCGCTCGGCACTGCGCACCGCGAGGACGACTCGCGCGCCCGCGGCGGCCAGCGCCCGCGACACCGATCGGCCGATTCCGCTGTTGGCGCCGGTCACCACCGCGGTGGTTCCGGTCAGGTCGGTCAGGTCCACACCATGAAAAGTTGTCATGCCGCTAATGTACTCACTGGCGACATTGTAGTCAATGGGTACATTGTAATCGGTGGGTACATTGGGATGCTAAGGT
>CBJNFW010000437.1:0-4604 GCA_966435935.1 uncultured Nocardia sp. | reverse complement strand
CCCAGCCCGACAGAGACGCTTCGCCGCTGGGCGCGTCAGTTTCGCCTCGCTTCGCTTCGGCGGGCACCGATGCCGGGATCGGCGTTGTTCACCCTTTCGCTTCGCGGGCGACTCCCAGTGGGCGACGCTTGACCGCTGAGCACGTCAGCATTCGCCTCGCTTCGCATCGGCGGGCACCGGGTGCGGTGCGCGCCGAAAATGCTGGGTTGACGTTGTTGAACCTCTCACTTCGCGGGCGACTCCCAGCGAGACAGAGACGCTTCGCGGCTGGGTGCGTCGGCATTCGGTTTTCGCCTCGCTTCGCATCGGGCGGGTAGCGGCCGACAGGAGCGGTGACACTCGGGGCAATACGGACAATCGGCGTCAGATGTCCATGCGTCCCAACGAGATTGCCCCGGGGGCGGGGATCGTGTGCGAGCCTGGAGGGACCAGCGGTCCGGACGGCGGAAGGGCGGTCCAGATGTATTCGGGAATCGGGAGTCTATTCGAGTTGATCGGTCAGGACGTGCTGTCCCTGGGACAGGCCGTCGTGCAGATCATCGGCGACCTGTTGAACGCGGGGACGTACGGCGGCGGCGGGGGCGGTGTTCCGCCGGGACAGTACCCGCTCGCCTAGCGCTCGACCTGGCCCGCCGACCGCGACGCCGCCGGGCCACCGCGGATCCGAGCCGGTCAGCGCGTTCGGTTGCGGTAGGCCGCGGAGACGATCGCCACGACTCCGACGAGGATGAGAACCACGCCCAGATACGTCCACTGGGAGTGGCCGGTCATCGGCGAGCCGTGCACGGCACCCGTGCCCTGCCCGATCCACAGCGCCCCGAGCAGGCACAACACGATCCCCACCACCACACCGATAACACGCCGCACAGTTTCTCCTCGGTAATCGCTGCCACGTTCCTACACCCCGTACAACCCAACTCCAAGGTTCGCGGCCCGTCTCGCCGTTCGGACGCGTAGCGAAAGATACCGCTAGCGCTCTCGGGCGAACGTCTCCGAGGGCAGCTGGGAGGCGTAGATGGTCTGGTGGATCGGCGTGGCGATACCCGCGGCCCGGCCGAACCGGACAACCGCGCCGCTCTGGTAGTGCAGTTCCGACGGGCGGCCCGCGGCCAGGTCACGCTGCATCGATGCGGTCGTCTCCGGGCCGAAGCCCGCGTAGATCTTCATCATCTGGTCGACGTCGTGCTCGTCCAGCGCGATGCCCCGGGCGCGGGCCACCTCGAGCACCTCGGCCATCGCAGCGCGGACCAGGGCGACCGTTTCGGGTTCGGTGGACACGATCCCGACGGGCTGCCGGGCCAGCGCGCCGACCCCGCCGTAGGAGGAGATCAGCATCAGCTTGCGCCACAGCGTGGCTTCGATGTCGTTCGTGCGGGTCACCGTGATCCCCGAGGGAGTCAGCGCCTCTTCCACCGCTTCGACCCGTGCGGCCGAATCCGGTGTCAGCGCACCGATTTCCACCGCGGCGTGCGCGCCCAGGCAACGCACGGACCAGGGCCCGACACGTTCGGCGATCACCACGCAGGTACAGCCGAGCACCCGCTCCGCGCCCAGCACCGCGGCCAGATCACTCGCCGCCTCGACGCCGTTCTGCAACGGCAGGATCGTGGTTCCCGGACCGACGACCGGTTCCAGCGCCTCGGCGACGTCGCGAACCTGCCACGCCTTCACCGCGACGATCACCAGATCGGCCGGGTCGCCGCCGGGGCGCAGTTCGGTGACCACCTGCACATCGGGTATCGAACTCTCTTCTCCCGCACGGGAAACCAGCAGCGGCCCGGCCGCCGCGGCCTCGACGGTCTCCTCCCGCCCGACCACCGTCACCTGATGACCGGCGCGCGCCAGCATCCCGGCGAAGTACAGTCCGATTCCACCCGCCCCGAATACCGTAATGCGCACGAGTCAGGGCCTCCACATCGTCGACAACCGCACGTGATCCATGCGTCCGCATACAGTATCGCCGTCCGGCCGAGCATTCAATTGGTACCGCAGGTAACGGATTTCACGTTCA
Organism: uncultured Nocardia sp.; assembly: GCA_966435935.1. Taxonomy (GTDB): domain Bacteria; phylum Actinomycetota; class Actinomycetes; order Mycobacteriales; family Mycobacteriaceae; genus Nocardia. Next base: position 2,593 of record CBJNFW010000437.1, on the reverse strand, counting down.
CGGGACCGCCGAAACGGGCACGCGACGAGTCTCGGGGAAGTACCGGGTCGTCCGGAGTCCTGCGGAAGCGAGCCGCATCCGGTTAACGTGTGAGCGATCACATCACCGCGGCGGGCCGCGGTACGGCAGCACCTGGAAACGAGTTACCCCGTGACGATCGACGACGATCCCGCACCGGCCGCCCCCCGCAACGCCTCGGCACCCCCGTTGACCTCGGCACAACGCCGCGCGTTCTGGGGTTCGTTCGGCGGCTGGGCGATGGACGGTTTCAACTGGACCGTCTTCGGACTGGTGCTCGCGCCCACGATGACCGAACTCCTGCCGCGCGCCGGTATCGCCGCGACGTCCGCGAATATCGGCTGGTACGGCCAGATCAGCGCGGCGCTGTTCCTGCTCGGCTGGGGTTGTTCGGCGATCTGGGGACCGCTGGCCGATCGCTTCGGCCGGATGCCCGCGATGACGGCCTCCATCGCGATGTACGGGGTGTTCACCGCGCTGGCGGGCCTGGCCACCGAACTGTGGGAGTGGAATGCCTTCCGCTTCCTGGCGGCCGTGGGCGTCGGAGGTGAATGGGCCATGGCGGGAACACTTCTGGCCGAGGTACTACCCGAGCGGGTACGCGCCCGGTTCGGCGGCCTCATGCATTCGGCCGCGTACATCGGCGTGCTGATCGTCTCGGCGCTGTACCTCGCGGCCGGACCGCAGCTGGGCTGGCGGGGAATGTTCCTGATCGGCGGGATTCCCGCGTTGGCGGTCTTCGTCATTCGCCGTACCACACCCGAACCCGAACGCTGGCAACATGATTCGGCCGCACAGGAGCGAAAGTCATTCCGGCAGCCGGTCGTCGGCGTGCTGACCCCGCCCTACCGGGCCCGTACCCTGGGCAACCTCGCGCTGTTGGCGGTCTGCGTGATCGGGCTGTGGGCCGGGTCGACCTACGTGCCCACCGCCGTCACCGACCTGGCACACCACGCGGGATACGGCTCGTCCGCGACGGTGCGGCTGGCCGGGATCTCCTCGATGACGGTGGCCGCGTTCACGATCATCGGCTGTGTGGTGATTCCGCGTCCGGCGAACCGATTCGGACGGCGCGCGACGCTGGCCGGGCTGTTCGTGCTGATGGCCGTCGGCGCGGTCGGGGTCTACGGGATCGCGTATCCGGCACACTCGATCGTGCTGACCTTCGTCTTCCTGCCGGTGCTCGGCCTGGGCGGGGCCAACTTCGCGATCTTCACCATCTGGCTGCCCGAGCAGTATCCGACCCGGATGCGCGCCACCGCCTTCGCGTTCACCACCACGCTCTCGCGCTGGTTCGCGGCCGCGGGCACATTCCTGATCGGATACGGCATCCATGCGAGCGGCTCGTTGGCCATCCCGCTCAGCGCGACCGCGGTCGTATTCCTGATCGGTATCGGCATGGTCGGTCTGGCCCCGGAGACCCGTGGGCAGGCGCTGCCGGACTGACCGAGCCGAATGACCCAGCGGCCCAACCGGTTCGGTCGTTCAGGCCCACTGCTCGATCTTCGCGGCCAGTTCCGCGCCGGTGAGTGGCTCGCGGGCGATCACCGCGATGGTGTCGTCCCCGGCGATGGTGCCGACGATCTCCGGCAGCGACGCGCGGTCGAGCGCACTCGCCAGGAAGTGCGCCGCGCCCGGTGGCGTGCGCAGAACCGCGATATTGCCGCTGTGATCGGTGGAGACCAGCAGGTCGCCGAGCAGTTTCGACAACCGGTCGGTGCCGCCGGTGACCCCGCGCACCGGACTGCCGTCCTCGGGGACGACATAGACGCCCGCGCCGCCGTCCGCGGCGCGCAGCTTCACCGCGCCGAGTTCGTCCAGATCCCGCGACAGCGTCGCCTGGGTGGTCTCGATACCATCCTCGGCCAGCAGTGCGGCCAATTCGGTCTGGCTGCGCACCGCGTGCCCGGACAGGATCTCCACGATGCGCTGCTGACGACCGGCACGCGTGCGAGCGGTCGCCGGGCCGGATCTGTTCGGCTCGACGCCCGCTCGGTCCGCGGTACTCACGAACGTCTTCCAGTCACGATCGTCGCTCCTGCTCGCTCTTGCCCAGCAACCACACCAGCAGCGCCTTCTGCGCGTGCAGCCGGTTCTCCGCCTCGTCCCATACGACGCTGTGCGGACCGTCGATCACCTCGTCGGTGATCTCCTCCCCGCGATGCGCCGGAAGACAGTGCAGCACAACGGCGTCCGCGGCCGCATGTGACAGCAGCCCGGCGTTGACCTGGAACGGACGGAACGGGCCGACCCGGTCCAGGCCGTCGTTCTCCTGCCCCATCGAGGTCCAGGCATCGGTCACCAGGGCATCGGCGCCGGTGGCCGCGGCGACCGGGTCACCGGTGACCGCGACGCTCGCCCCGGTCTCCGCGGCGCGCTTGCGAGCGGCCTCGAGCACCCAGTCCGCTGGCTCGAAACCCGAAGGGGCGGAGATGGTCACGTTCAGGCCGCTCATGGTTTGCTGGCAGGTGGCGATGGGGGACGTGCCCGCTTGCGCCGCGTTGCACTGTGGCTGGGGGATGTCTGTCGATTTCGGCACCTCGGCGATGCTGAGCGCGCCATCGCTGGCCAGGGC
>CBJNFW010000436.1:0-4870 GCA_966435935.1 uncultured Nocardia sp. | reverse complement strand
CTCCCTCCCCCCCCCCCTCCCACCCCCCCCCTCTTTTTGTGCGTTTCCTCCTCCCCCTTCCCCCCCTTTCTCCGCTCCTCTCCCCCCACTACCGCGAACCTTCCCGGTCGAGCAGGAATTGCGCGAGGTGCCCGGCGGACCGGCCGGCCAGCTGAGCGGCCTGGGTGCGGCAGGAGAACCCGTCCGCGAGGAACTCCGCGGCGGCGTCCTTCCGCAATGCGGGCAGCAATCCGTTCTCGGCCACCGCGACCGAAATGTCGTAATGCCCATACTGCATGCCGAAATTCCCAGCAAGTCCACAGCATCCGGCGACTTCGGTCACTCTCGCGCCGGTTCTCCGGAGAATTTCGCGATCCGCGTCGTATCCGGTGAGCGCATGATGATGACAATGCGGCTGCACCACGACGGTACGGCCGCTGCGGTCCGGCGGACGCCACGCGGGGTCCGCGGTGAGGAATTCCGCCAGGGTTCGTACCGCTCGCGCGGTTCGTTCGGCCCGCGGGTCCTCCGGCAGCAGGGCGGGCAGATCCGAACGCAGGGCGGCGGTGCACGACGGCTCGAGCCCGACCACTACGCCACCGGCTCGGACGTGGCCGTCCAGTGCGTCCAGCGTGGCGCGCAGCCGGGCGCGGGCGCCGTCGAGCTGTCCGGTGCTGATCCAGGTGAGCCCGCAGCACACCCGACGTGCCGCAATGCGCACCCGGTGTCCCAGTGATTCGATGAGTTCTACTGCGGCCCAGGCTATCTCAGGGTCGAAGGCATCGGTGAAGCTGTCGATCCACAGCAGTACGCCCGGATCGCCGCCGGGTGACCGGTCACCACGCCGTTCCGCCCACTCGCGGCGAAAATTCGTGCCCGCCAAGGCCGGAACCGCACGTCTGGGATCCATACCGGCAGCGCGGAAACCGATCCGGCGAAGCGGTGCGAATCCGGCGACGGCATTGAACAGCCGCGGCATTCGCACGCCCAGGGCGAGCCACCGCGGCAGCCAGCCCAGCGCGTAGTGATCCATCGGCCGGAGTCTGCGCCGATACCGGCGGTAGAGGGTCTCGGACTTGTAGGTGGCCATATCGACCCCGGCCGGACAGTCCGCGTCGCACGCCTTGCAGGACAGGCACAGATCGAGCGATTCGGCGACCGCGTCCGAACGCCAGTCCAAGGCTCCCCGCACGACCTCCTGCAGGACGCGGGCCCGTCCACGAGTGCTGTCCTTCTCATCGTCGGTCGCCAGATACGACGGGCACATGAAACCACCCGTGGCCCGAGTGTCCGCGCGGCACTTGCCGATTCCGACGCAGCGGTGCACCGCCGTGCCGATATCGCCGTCGGCCGGGAAGGCGAATCCACCCGCGGGCGGGGTGCGCCGCAGGCCCGCGAGCCGCAGGTCCGTGTCGATCGGGCTGGGGCGCACCAGAACTCCCGGATTGAGCAGGTCGGCGGGGTCGAACAGCGCCTTGAATCCGGCGAACGCGTCGAGCGCGGCCGGAGAGTACATGCGCGACAACAATTCCGAGCGTGCGCGTCCGTCACCGTGTTCGCCGGACAGTGAGCCACCGTGGCGGACGACCTGATCGGCGGCGTCGGTGAGGAAGTCGCGGAACCGCCGGGGGGCATCGGCTATCGGCAGATCCAGCCGGACGTGGATGCAGCCGTCGCCCAGATGTCCGTACAGCAGGCCGTCCACACCGTGCGCAGCCATCAACTCCTCGAAGTCGCGCAGGTAGGCGCCGAGGTTCGCGGGCGGCACCGCGGCGTCCTCCCAGCCGGGCCAGGCGGGGCGGCCGTCGGGCGTGCGCCCGGCAAGCCCGGCGCCGTCGGCACGAATCCGCCACAGCCGCGCTGCCACAGCGGAATCGGTGACGATGCGGCTGTCGATCGCGTGCGCTGTGCGGCAGAGCGCCGCTGCCCGCTCGTGCGCCTCGCCGGCGGTGTCACCCGCGCATTCGACGAACAGCCAGCCGCGGCCCCGGGGCAGTTCGGGAATCGTGCCGCGGTGGGCGCGCACGACGTCCACGAGCCGGGCGTCGATACCCTCCACCGCGGTCGGGGCGACCGCGGTGACCGCCGCGACATCCTCTGCCGCAGTGGGCATATCGGGGTAACCGAGGACCACCAGGACAGTCGCCCTGGGCACCGGGACCAGCGTCACCGCCGCCTCCAGCAGCAGGCCGCAGGTGCCCTCGGTGCCGACGAACGCACGCGCCGCCGAGGGATCGCGTTCGGGCAGAAGATGTTCCAGGCCGTACCCCGATGCCTGCCGCTCGAAGCGGCCCAGCTCGGTACGGATCACCGCCAGTTCGGATCGAGCGAACTCGGCCAGGCCGGGTACCGCCGACAATCCCGCGCCGAGAATCCGCTCGGTTCCGGTGCCGTCGAGTATGCGCAGCTCGCGCACCGAATCCGAGGTCCGTCCCCAAGCCATCGCGTGCGGCCCGCACGCGTTGTTCCCGATCATCCCGCCCAGCGTGCAGCGATTCTGCGTCGACGGGTCCGGTCCGAAGCGCAAGCCGGCTTCCCCCGCCCGGCGCTGCAACGCCCCCAGTACGATACCGGGTTGCACTCGGGCGCAACGGTTTTCGACGTCCATCTCGAGGATCGCGGACATATGCCTGCTGAAGTCGAGTACCACACCGGCACCGATCGCGTTGCCCGCCACCGACGTTCCCGCACCTCGCGCGGTCACCGGCAGTCCTTCGTCCCGCGCCGCCGTCAGCACCGCCGCCACATCCGCATCACCGCGCGGGAAAACCACCGCCGCCGGCCGCACCCGATAGTTCGAGGCATCCGAAGCGTATTCCGCGCGCCGCCGCTCACCGGCGTCGACCTCGCCCTCGATCCTGCTCTCCAGCGCACGCAGCCACGAATCGGTCATACGGCCAGCCTAAGCGGGGTGCGGATACGGGCCCGACCGGCGGCGCGCACTTTCCACCGCCGGTTACACATCGGCGTCCGGCGTAACGTCGAACGGGTGCAGATGTCCACCGCGCGCATCCTGATGATCGGCCTCCACCCCAGCGCACTCGACTACAGCGAGCGCCCAGGCCTGGACGAGGCAACCCTGACCGCACGCATCGACGCCGGTAACGCGGCCCTGCGCGACGCCGGGTTCGACGCCGTGTCGTGCCAGATCCCCGCCGACCCGGCCCAGGCCGAGACCCGGATCCGCGAACACCTCTCCGACGGCCCGTTCGACCTGGTCATGATCGGCGCGGGCGTCCGCGCCGACACCAGCTACACCCTGCTTTTCGAACGCATCGTCAACGTGGTCGCCGTGGCAGCCCCCGGCATCCGCTTCTGCTTCAACACGGCACCGGAGAACACAGTCGACACCCTCCGCCGCTGGGTGACCCCGTAAGAAGCGGCGTACGCCCAGCGAGACCGGGCCCGCCTTGCGAAGACCGTCACCGTCCAACCCCCTGCTCCACCGAGCGGGGAGCCGCACACCGCGACAAAAGCCGACCGACTCGGCAAGGCAAATCGCCGCCCGCCGACGCCTTCGTGCTCGTTTCCCGTCGCGCCGCTACAGCATCAGCGAGCGAGAAGGTAGCGACCGACACAGGAGACCAACAGCACTGGCGGAAGGCGCGCTCTCAGTCGGTCGTGACCAGCACGATCTTGCCGAGGCCGTGGCCGGACTCGCTTTCCCGTTGGGCCGCCGCGGCTTCGGCGAGCGGGAAGATGCGGGCCGGGCCCGGCAGGCGGATGGCCTCGGCGGCGAGCAGGCGGGCAGCCTCGACGACGTCGTCCAGCGGGCCGCCGGAGCGGGAGAAGAAGGGGATGCCCTTCTCGGCGGCCGCCGGGTCGGCGATGGTGATGATGCGGTCGGTGCCGCCGCGCAGTTCGATGGCAGCGTCGAGGAATCCGTGTCCGGCACAGTCGAATACGGCATCGATGCCGTTCGGCGCGAGGGCGCGGACGCGATCGGCGACGCCGTCACCGTAGGTGGTGGGCGTCGCGCCGAGGGAGCGGACAACCTCCTGATTGGCCGGCGAGGCCGTACCGATCACCCGGACGCCCGCCGCGCGAGCCAGCTGTGCGGCCATCGAACCGACCGCGCCCGACGCGCCGTTCACCAGCAGCGTCTCATCCGGCGCGAGCTTCAGCCGTTCGAGGCCGCCGCCCGCGGTGTTGGCCGCGACCGGGATCGCGACGGCATCGGTGAAGGACAGTTCGGCGGGTTTGGCGACCAGGCATTCGGCCAGGGCGAATTGCGCGTAACCGCCACCCTCCGACCAGCCGATGACCTCATCGCCCACCTGCCAGACCGCCTCGGGACCGGCCGCGTCCACGACTCCCGCGATCTCGATTCCGGCTCGGCGCGGGAAGTCCGGACCGGGCATCATCCCCCGTCGGATCTTCCAATCCGCCGGATTGACCCCCGCCGCGCGAACCGCCACCCGCACCCGGGCGCCCTCCGGTTCGGGCACTGGCACCTCGACCAGTCGCAACACCTCGGGGCCGCCGATTTCGTCGTACTGGATCGCCTGCATGAGACCGAGCCTAGGCGCTGGGTCCGGCAACTTCCGGACCCCCGATCCCACGGCCATGTCGGGGTGGCCGGTCCGGCGGTAACCGGTCGCGCCCGGTTGCGGTGCGACGCTCGGCTCGGGCGGCAACGGCCTCGGATGCGGCCCGATACCGGGAGTCATGCGGCCACCGAGTCGCCCTCGTCGGCGAATTGCGTGTGGTAAAGCTCCGCGTACCGGCCGTCCCGGGCAAGCAGGTCGCTGTGCGTGCCGCGTTCGACGATCCGTCCGGCCTCCACGACCAGGATCTGGTCGGCGTTGCGGATCGTGGACAGCCGGTGCGCGATGACCAGTGCGGTGCGACCGGTCCGTGTGGAGCGAGATCAGAAGGACGCGATCACGCC
>CBJNFW010000435.1:0-4902 GCA_966435935.1 uncultured Nocardia sp. | reverse complement strand
GTCGGCGGTCATCGCGTGTTGATCGCATGCCAGCGCCGCCACTTGCGGTTCACATATCGATCGGTCGGAACCGAGCGATCCGAGCAGGACGACGGCGGGCGCGGTGGCCGAACCGGTTGCCCGATAGGCCAATTCGACGGTCGACCGAGTGGGATCGAGTGCGTCCTCGCCCATATCAGTTGGCTCCGTTCGGGTTTCGAGGACTCCGCGCACCGGTGGCTTCGGCCGGTGATGTTTCGCCGCGGCCGGCCAGGACTCGGTCGACGATATCCTCCGCGTGGCCCAGATAGGTTGCGGGATCGAGGAGTTCGCGTATCCGCTCGGGCGCCAGATGTGCGGTGACAGCTGGGTCGGTGTCGAGGGCGGGCGGCTCGGCGGTGGCCGCGGCGGTGACGATCTCGCGGGCGCGATCGGTGTGCTCCGACAGCGCCGCGGTCACCCGCTCGGCCAGGAGAAGTCCGTGCGTGATCCGCAGGTTGCGCGCCATCGCGCCGGGGTGCACGTGCAGTCCGCTGAGACTCTCTGCCAGCCGGTGCGCCGCGCCGCCGGTCAGGCGCAGCAGTTCGGTGACGGTTTCCCATTCGGCGTGCCAGGCCCCGGCCGCCCGCTGGAATTCATGGTCCATCGCGGCGAGCGCGTCCGCCACCAGCCCCGGAACCCGGCGCGCGGCCGCGCGCGCGGTGATCGCCGCGATCGGATTGCGCTTGTGCGGCATGGCCGAGGAGCCGCCGGGAGCGTTCTCGCCGACCTCCCCGACCTCGGTCGCGGACAGTGCGACGATATCGGTCGCGATCTTTCCGATCGCTCCGGCGGCTATGCCGAGGGTGGCGGCAAGTTCGGCGACCGGGGTGCGGTCGGTGTGCCAGGGCACGCGCTGTGCGGCCAATCCGAGTTCGGCCGCCAGCGCGTCGGCGATATCCAGCCCGCAGGGATACAGTGCGGCGAGAGTGCCTGCGGCGCCGCCGAATTGGACCGGAAGGTCGGCGAGTACCGCGGTGAGCGCGAGGGTGGCCCGGTCCAGGGCCGCGCACCAGCCCGCGGCAAGGGCCCCGAAGGTGGTGGGCAGCGCCTGCTGGCCCAGTGTGCGGGCGGCCATCGGAGTGCCCCGATGGCTGCGGGCCAGGCCCGCCGCGGCGTCGGCGGCGGTGCGCAGATCGGCGATCACCAGTTGTCCCGCGCGCTGGGCGAGCAGTAGCAGGGCGTTATCGACGATGTCCTGACTCGTGGCGCCCTTGTGGACCGCGGCGGCCGGTACTCCGTGGCTCGACGCGGCGCGACGCAGTTCGGTCACGAGCGGGATCACCGGGTTGCCGCCCGCGACGGCCGCCGCACCCAGCCGGGCCGGATCGAGCATCGCGGCCACCACCTCCCCGGCCGCGCCGATCGCGTCGGCGTGTTCCCGTTCCAGCACCCCGACCCGCACCTGGGCACGTGCCAGCGCGCATTCCACCTCCACCAGTGCGGTGATCCAGGCCCGGTCGGACAACACGGCACCGAGTTCGGCCGCACCGAACAGCGGGTCGAACAGCTCGCCACGCGGCATGTCGAACTCTCCTAGAAGTAGAAGAACGGGGTTTCCGCACCCTCGGGATCGGCATCCTGGATCAGGATGTCGAGGTGATAGCCGGCGTCGGTGGCGGTGGCGATCAGCCGATTCCGCCGGGCTTGCGGCAGTGCGGACAGCACCGGATCCACGGCGTTGGCGGCGGGTTCGTCCGGGAAATAGAGCCGGGTGACGAGCCGGTCGAGCAGGCCGCGCGCGAAGATCGACAGATTCAGGTGCGGCGCCTCGTCCGGGCCGTCATCGCAGGGGTTCGCACCGGGTTTGACGGTGGTGAACGACGCTGTGCCGGTGGCATCGGCGTCGCAACGCCCGAAGCCGCGGAAGGTGGGGTCGGTCTGCGGCCGCGGGTCGTCGGGATGCTCGAACACGCCGTCGCGGTTGGCCTGCCAGACCTCCACCAGTGCGTCGGCGACCGGGACGCGGGCGCCATCGGTAACCGTCACAGTGACGGTGATCGCCCCGGCGGTGCCGGGCGGAACGACATCGGGCCCATCGGGCCACGGCAGTCCGATGTGCAGGAACGGCCCGACGGTCTGCGACGGGGTCGGACCGAAGTCGACCGTGGTGAAGTCGCCCGATCGCACCGGATAGCGGGGAGCGAACTCGGTGTCACTCATCGTGGTCGTCCTCCTCGAACGGCGTCGCCTCGCGACCCCGCAGCACAATGTCGAAACGGAAGCCGAGCGCCCAGTTGTCGGTGGTCGCTTCGTAGTCGAACACGCTGACCATGCGGTGGCGGGCGGCCTCGGGAACGGAGTTGTAGATCGGGTCCTGGAAGAACATCGGATCGCCCGGAAAGTACATCTGTGTCACCAGACGCTGGGTGAAGGCGCGCCCGAACAGCGAGAAATGGATATGCGCCGGACGCCAGGCGTTGTGGTGGTTGCGCCACGGGTAGGCGCCCGGCTTGATCGTGGTGAACTTGTAGCGCCCGTCGTTGTCGGTGAGCACGCGACCGACCCCGTCGAAGTGCGGATCCAGCGGCGCCGGCCACTGATCGGCCTCGTGCCGGTAGCGACCGCCCGCGTTGGCCTGCCAGACCTCGACCAGGGTGTTCGACACGGGTTTGCCGTCGCTGTCCAGGACCCGGCCGTGCACCACTATCCGCTGCCCGATCGCCTCGCCGCCCCGGGCCATGGTCAGGTCCGCGTCCGCCGCGCTGACCCGGCCCTCGCCGAGGACCGGGCCGGTGAGTTCACCGAGTCGCTGCGGCAGGAAGACCAGCGGCTGTTTCGGGTGACGCAGCGTGGAGGTGCGGTAGTCGGCGAAATCGAGCGGAACATGCTCGCTCTTCTCGGTACCGCGATAGCGGGGAGGCAGGTGAAGCATGCGCACGACCTCGTGTTCGGTATGTGGACAACGATGCGGAATGCGAACAGCATAGGACGAGCAGCATCTCGAGACAACCACGCGATCCAGAAGTGTTCGCCATACGAACGCTAGTTCATATTACGCACGCAACACGCTACAGTGGACGGCGTGATGGATAAAGTCATTGGCACAACCGCCGAAGCGGTCGCCGATATCCCGGACGGCGCGTCACTGGCCGTCGGTGGATTCGGTTTGGTCGGCGTCCCCGAAGCGCTGATCAACGCGCTGCTCGCGCAGGGCGCCCGCGAGCTGGAAGTGGTGAGCAACAACTGCGGCACCGCCGGTTTCGGCCTCGGCGTCCTGCTCGCGGCGCACCGGATCCGCCGGACCATCAGCTCCTATGTCGGCGCCAACGAGGAGTTCGCCCGCCAGTACCTGTCCGGCGAACTCGAGGTGGAGCTGACCCCGCAGGGCACGCTCGCCGAACGGATGCGCGCCGGAGGGGCCGGCATTCCCGCGTTCTTCACGCCGGCCGGGGTCGGAACACAGGTGGCCGACGGCGGCCTGCCACTGCGTTACGACGGCGCCGGGGGCGTCGCGGTGGCGAGCCCGCCGAAGGAGACCCGGGAATTCGACGGCGTCACCTATGTGCTCGAGCGCGGCATCGTCACCGACTACGCGCTGGTCCACGCCTGGAAGGGCGACCGGCACGGCAATCTCGTCTATCGGGCCAGCGCCCGCAACTTCAACCCGCCCGCGGCCGCGGCCGGCCGCATCACCATCGCTCAGGTCGAGCATCTGGTGGAGCCCGGCGAACTCGACCCCGACCAGGTGCACACCCCCGGCATCCAGGTTCAGCGGGTGGTGCACGTGGGCAAGGTGCAGGTCGGAATCGAGAACAGGACGGTACGCGCGTGATGTTGACCCGCGAACAGATGGCGGCCCGGGTCGCGGCAGAACTCCAGGACGGCCAGTACGTCAATCTGGGCATCGGCATGCCGACGCTGGTCCCGAACTACCTGCCCGACGACATCACCGTCGTCCTGCACTCGGAGAACGGGGTCCTGGGCGTGGGCCCGTATCCCACCGAGGCGGAACTCGACCCCGAACTGATCAATGCCGGCAAGGAAACCATCACCGTATTGCCCGGCGCCTGCTACTTCGACTCCGCCCAGTCGTTCGGCATGATCCGCGGCGGTCAGGTCGACGTGGCCGTTCTGGGCGCGATGCAGGTCAGCGCCCACGGCGACCTGGCCAACTGGATGATTCCCGGCAAGATGGTCAAGGGAATGGGCGGAGCCATGGACCTGGTGCACGGCGCGCGCCGGGTGATCGTCATGATGGAGCACCGTTCCCGTGCCGGGGAGCCGAAGATCGTCGAGCAGTGCACCCTGCCACTCACCGGAACCGGCTGCGTGGACCGGATCATCACCGATATGGCGGTCCTGGACGTCACCGAGAGCGGACTGGTGCTCGTGGAGACCGCGCCCGGGGTGACCGTGGCCGACGTCCGCGCGGCCACCGGCGCCCCGCTCGAGCCGGCGGCCGAGTTGGTGGAGCGGGCGAGCTGAATGCCGGGCGCGGTGGCCGAGGTTACCGGTCCCGCTGGATGACCGGCATTTTCGCCGTCGCTCGCCGGATCACGTCGAGGAACCAGCGCTGCGCGGCGCCGCCCTCGGGCGCGTGGCGCGTATAGGCGGCGACTTCCACCGGCTCGATCGGCCAGGGCAACGGGAAGATCCGCACGACATGGGTCGGGGCCAGTGCCCGCGCGACCCGCTCGGGCACGATCGCGACCAGGTCACTGTCCCGCACCACGTACGGCAGGGTCGCGAACCGGGTCACCCGGACCGCGATGCGGTCCTCCAGCCGCTGCTCGACCAGGGCTTTGCGCGGGCCGGGATGCCCGGCGCTGCCGTCCACCACCACGTGCCGCTCCCGCTCGAGGTCCGCCGAGGTCGGAGCTGTAGCGCGCATCCGGGGATGGCCGGCCGCGATCATTCCGACGTACCCCTCGGGGAACAGTG
>CBJNFW010000434.1:0-4908 GCA_966435935.1 uncultured Nocardia sp. | reverse complement strand
CAGACGCCGCCGGGGCGGGAGATCCTAGCCGTTGATCATGTTGCGCAGGACGTACTGCAGGATGCCGCCGTTGCGGTAGTAGTCCGCCTCACCGGGGGTGTCGATGCGCACGACCGCGTCGAAGGTGATCTTGTCGCCGTTCTCCTTGGTGGCGGTCACCTTCAGGGTCTTGGGCGTCTTGCCCTCGTTCAGCTGGGTGATCCCCTCGATGTCGAAGGTCTCGGTGCCGTCCAGCTTCAGCGAGGCGGCCGACTCGCCGGCAGGGAAATGCAGCGGGATGACGCCCATGCCGATCAGGTTCGAGCGGTGGATGCGCTCGAACGACTCGGTGATGACCGCGCGCACACCCAGCAGGCGGGTGCCCTTGGCGGCCCAGTCGCGCGAGGAGCCCGAGCCGTATTCCTTGCCGCCGAGCACGACCAGCGGGATGCCCGCTGCCTGGTAGTTCTGCGAGGCGTCGTAGATGAACGCCTGCGGGCCGCCCTCCTGGGTGAAGTCACGGGTGTAACCGCCCGAGACGTCGTCCAGCAGCTGGTTGCGCAGCCGGATGTTGGCGAAGGTGCCGCGGATCATCACCTCGTGGTTACCACGCCGTGAACCCAGCGAGTTGTAGTCCTTGCGCTCGACGCCGTGCGCGTCCAGGTACTGCGCGGCCGGGGTTCCGGACTTGATCGGACCAGCCGGGGAGATGTGGTCGGTGGTGACCGAATCGCCCAGCAGTGCCAGCACGCGCGCGCCCTTGATGTCCTCGACCGGCGCGGGCTCCAGTTCCATGCCGTCGAAGTACGGCGCCTTGCGGACGTAGGTCGAGTTCTCGTCCCACGCGAAGGTGTCGCCGGCCGGGGTCGGCAGGTTCTGCCAGCGCTCGTCGCCCTTGAACACGTCGGCGTAGGACTTGCGGAACATGTCCTGGCTGATCGCCGACTTGATGGTGTCGTCGATCTCCTGCGAGGAAGGCCAGATGTCCTTCAGGAAGACGTCCTTGCCGTCCTTGTCCTTGCCCAGCGCGTCGTGCTCGAAGTCGAAGTCCATGGTGCCCGCGAGCGCGTACGCGATGACCAGCGGCGGGGAGGCCAGGTAGTTCATCTTCACATCGGGGGAGATGCGGCCCTCGAAGTTGCGGTTGCCGGACAGGACCGCGGTGACGGTGAGGTCGTTGTCGTTGACCGCCTTGGAGATCTCCTCCGGCAGCGGGCCGGTGTTGCCGATACACGTGGTGCAGCCGTAACCGCCCAGGTAGAAGCCCAGCTTCTCCAGGTACGGCCACAGGCCCGCCTTCTCGTAGTAGTCCGAGACCACCTGCGAGCCGGGCGCCATGTTGGTCTTCACCCACGGCTTGCTGGTCAGCCCCTTCTCCACGGCGTTGCGGGCGAGCAGGGCCGCGCCGATCATGACCGACGGATTGGAGGTGTTGGTGCAGGAGGTGATGCCCGCGACCGCGACCGCGCCGTGGTCCAGGATGAAGTCGCCGCGCTCGGCGCTGCGCACCCGGATCGGCTTGGAGGGGCGGCCGGTGCTGCCGTTGGCGGCGGTCGCCAGGGCCGCGTCGTCGTCGGCGAAGGACAGCTCGGCCGGATCGCTGGCCGGGAACGACTCCTCGATCGCCTCGTCGAGCTTGGAGTGCGGGGCGGCCTCGGGGTCGTTGGTGTAGTTGTGGATGTCCTTGCGGAACGCGATCTTGGACTCCGACAACAGGATTCGGTCCTGCGGGCGCTTGGGTCCGGCGATCGAGGGCACCACGGTGCCCAGGTCCAGCTCGAGGTACTCCGAGTAGGCGGGCTCGTGATCGGCGTTGTGCCACATGCCCTGTTCCTTGGCGTACGCCTCGACGAGCGCGAGCTCCTCGTCGGTGCGGCCGGTCAGGCGCAGGTAGTTGATGGTTTCCTCGTCGATCGGGAAAATCGCCGCGGTGGAACCGAATTCGGGGCTCATGTTGCCCAGGGTGGCGCGGTTGGCCAGCGGCACCTCGGCCACGCCCTTGCCGTAGAACTCGACGAACTTGCCGACCACACCGTGCTTGCGCAGCATGTCGGTGACGGTGAGCACGACGTCGGTCGCGGTCACACCCGGCTGGATCTCACCGGTCAGCTTGAAGCCCACCACGCGCGGAATCAGCATGGACACAGGCTGACCCAGCATCGCGGCCTCGGCCTCGATCCCGCCGACGCCCCAGCCCAGGACGCCCAGGCCGTTGACCATGGTGGTGTGCGAGTCGGTGCCGACGCAGGTGTCGGGGTAGGCCTGCCCGTTGCGGACCATGACCACGCGCGCGAGGTACTCGATGTTGACCTGGTGCACGATGCCGGTGCCCGGCGGCACGACCTTGAAGTCGTCGAAAGCGCCCTGGCCCCAACGCAGGAACTGGTAGCGCTCACCGTTGCGCTGGTACTCCAGGTCGACGTTGCGCTCGAAGGCGTCCGCGGTGCCGAACACGTCCAGGATGACCGAGTGGTCGATGACCATCTCGGCGGGCGAGAGCGGGTTCACCTTGTTCGGGTCGCCGCCCAGGGTGGTCACGGCCTCGCGCATGGTGGCCAGGTCGACCACGCACGGCACACCGGTGAAGTCCTGCATGATGACTCGCGCGGGGGTGAACTGGATCTCGGTGTCCGGCTGCGCGGAGGGATCCCAACCGGCAATGGCGCGAATGTGATCCGCGGTGATGTTGGCGCCGTCCTCGGTGCGCAGCAGGTTCTCGGCGAGGACTTTCAGTGCGTAGGGGAGTTTTTCGGTGCCGGGCACGGCGGAGAGGCGGAAGATCTCATACGACCGATCTCCGACCTCGAGGGTGCCCTTGGCGCCGAATGAATCGATGGTCGTCATACGTTCAGCTCCACTCTGGGGTTGATCGGGCCCTTGTGCGGGGCCCTTCGTGGTTACGCAAGCTTCCTCCTTCGGGCCCTGACGCGAAGGGCCCTGGCGAGGTGGCCGTCGGCGGGGCTGTGCCGGCGGCTCGGTCGAGGGCCGATAGCTGTGCGCCCTCATGCTGCCCAGGCTAACAGTACGCTTGTCCTGTGAAACGTGCGGGGGGCGTACCGCGCGGCGCGCCCGCAAACATCATGCACCGGTCGCGTACTGTGCATCCATGCGTTTCGGCGCAGCCTCGCTTGTCGCGCCGATGTGGCGCGGATCGTGTGACATGTGTTGGAAGCCAGTCGCCCCGGTTGGCGACTCGACGAGACCGGATGGAAGATGACCGTCACCTTTGCCTCGGTTGGTACGCCCAGGGCCGCGGAGATCCCGCCCGAGGTCGATGTGCACACCATCCTCGCGCACCTGGCAGCGGATCACGTCTACGTGCCCAAGGGAGACGACCCGAGCGATCTGGAGTCTGTGGTCGCCGAGACCCGGGAAAACGGGATCTCGCTGAGTGTGGTGGTGGTTCCGGGCAATCCGTCGCCGGATTCGAGCCTGCGCGACCTGGCCACCCGGGTCGGCAAAACCGAGCACGGCACCGTTCTGGTGCTCAGCGACGACTGGGCGGGCACCTACAGTGACACCTACAGCCGGTACCGCCTGGAGAAGGCCGAGGACATCGCCAAGAACCGGCACGGCGGCCACAGTGTCGAGGCGACGCAAGCGTTCGTGCACAGTCTCGAGGCCGACGGAACGATCTCGTGGCCGGTGCTGACGTACGTGCTGCTGCTCGGCGTCCTGGTCGTGACCGGCGGGTTGTATCTGGTCAAGCAGCGCCGTGCCGAGGCAGCGCCGGATCGCTTCGCGGGCGATCCGGCGCGCTGAGC
Organism: uncultured Nocardia sp.; assembly: GCA_966435935.1. Classification (GTDB taxonomy): domain Bacteria; phylum Actinomycetota; class Actinomycetes; order Mycobacteriales; family Mycobacteriaceae; genus Nocardia. The sequence continues at coordinate 1,165 of CBJNFW010000434.1, read as the reverse complement.
CGGTCGCGGTGAAACCGGGTCGCGTCGGCAACGCACCGGCCCGGCGGGTTGGGCATTCGGCCCGGAAAATACGCCCCGCAGGGCTGATTCGACGTACCTGAACTACCCGTTTCGGGCAGAAAGCAGGCGAACGGTCGGTTCTCTGCGGGGATTTCTGTCGCGCTTCCAGTTATCTGTAAGCAATCGACAAATTACGCGAATGTGATTACGTCGTGTGTGTTCTCTCCGAGACTTATGTGTCGTACGGTTTCGAATGACACTCTTGGGGAAGAAGTGTCATAAGGGTACGCAGCGACCAGTGTTGAGCAGGGGAGTCGCTGATGCTCATGAGGTGATGTCCCATGTCTATCACCCCATGTGAAGGTCCCGGTGACGCTTCGCTTCCCGGGAACGCGGTGTGGATCCAGGGAGGTGGGTGCGCGTGGCCGAGACGATTCGAGGGGGGTCGTCAAGGATTGCTTTGGGATTGCTGGTGTGCGCCGCCGTGCTGATCGCGGTGACGCCCGTCGCCGGCGCGGTGCCACCGCCCCCGCCCAACCCCAGCGACAACGACATCGCCGCGGCCGGCGCCCAGGTGACCAGCGGGGTCAATCAGGTCGGAGCACTGATCAACGATGTGGCCGCGGTCGGGCAGCAGATCCAGCAGTTGGACTCGGTCGTCGCGCAGAAGCGCGAGGCGGTGAACAAGGCGCTGGTGGACCTGCAGTCGGCTCGGGAACGGGCCGATGCGGCAGCGGCGGCGGTCGCCGGGACGCAGCGTGCGCTCGCGGACTCGGCCGCGGCGGTCGACCAGGCGCGTGCCAATTTCGACAAGTTCGCCGAACAGGCCTATATGAGCCCGGGCTCGGATTCGATGGTCAACTACCTGTCCGGCGGCGGTCCGGACCGGTCCCTGGAGCGGGCGCAATTGCTGAGCGTGGCCTCGACTTCCCAGGACGCGGCGCTGAACGGCATGCGACGCGCGCAGATCGAGCGTGCCAACGCCGATTCGTCGGCGCGACAGGCCAAGCAGACGGCCGATACCGCCGCCGCGGCCGCGGAGACGAAGAAATCCGAGGCCCAGACCGCCGTCACCGCCGCCGAATCGGCGGTGAACGAGCAGACCGCGCAGCGCGACGCGCTGATCGAACAGCGTGATGTGGCCCAGCAGCGCTTGGACGCGGCG
>CBJNFW010000433.1:0-4962 GCA_966435935.1 uncultured Nocardia sp. | reverse complement strand
AGTTCAGCTGGGCATCCCCCCCGTCCCGCGAAACGCGAACGGCGCCGCCCTCATCCACGATTGCGACTCCGTTCGCGTCTCCGGTATGGAGGAGTCTTCGCCGATCAGCGGCCCAGCGACTGGATCAGCCCGCTGTTCTGCTGCAGCACCTGCTGGTACTGCGAATCGAAGCCGAGCTTCTTCGCGACCTGGGATGCGGTGTCCTCGGCCTGGGCGATCATCGCCTCGCGGCTGCCGGGGGCCGGTGCGGCGGGCGCGGGGGCGGCCGGCGCGGGGGCGGGCTTGGGGGCGACGGCCTCGGGTGAGGTGGTGGCGCCCCAGCGCAGGTACTTGCCGCAGACGGGCCAGGCGCCCGCACCCTGGGAGTTGAGCACGTTCTCCGCGACGCGGACCTGCTCCTCCTTGCTGGCCTGGCTCGCCAGGCCGGATCCGCCGTTGGCTCGCCAGGTGCTCTGCGTGAACTGCAGGCCGCCGTAGTAGCCGTTGCCGGTGTTGGTGTGCCAGTTTCCGCCGCTCTCGCACTGGGCGACGCCGTCCCAGTCGTGGGTCGGCGCGGCCGAGGCGGAGCCGGCGATTCCGAACGGGACGGCAACAAGGGCGCCGGTCACGGCGGCGAGGCCGAGGGCGCGACTGCTGATCTTCCGGTTCTTGTTCATGTGGTTTGTCCCTCCCCGTGCCCGCCGGCGCGGCGAATATCCGCCGAGTCCCTGCCCCCAGGTGGTCGGGGTTTCCCGGACCGCGGGGCAGGGTTGCCGGTGTGCAGCGGTTCGGATGGGTGCCCGTCACGGTGTCGATCCGGGTCGTCGACGACCATAACGAACAAATCTCAGCAGATCACGTCTTGATAACAACCGGAATTGCATGAAGCGAATAACTGGAAAATCGCTGTCCGCGCAGGTGGGCAATGCCGTAATGATGAATTCCGGTCGGTCTGTTATTCGGTGGCGCTGTGACTCGAATCACCGGCAATTTGTGTCGTGAGTCACGTTATTTTTCCCTTGCGCTGGAAACGCACGCGTGCGTGCGCGAAGTAATGGCCGTCCCGCCCGGCTGCACACAGCGCTATGTGATCACAGTCACAGCAGCGCTCGCGCCGCAAGATCATCCGACGCTGCCGACCGGAACGTCGAAAACCGCTATCGACCAGGCGATTTGCGATCGTCAACCACCCGTGTGTAATGTTGTGTTCACCGACGCGGGGTGGAGCAGCTCGGTAGCTCGCTGGGCTCATAACCCAGAGGTCGCAGGTTCAAATCCTGTCCCCGCTACTACGAAGAACGGCCCGGAACATATGTTCCGGGCCGTTCTTCTGTTTGCGCCGCATCGGTGCGATCACTTTCGGTCGCCGACGGTCTTCGGGCTGGTCCCGGGTTTGGGCTCGTCCTTCCCGGGCATCCCGAACGCGCCGCCGAGGGTGAGAGGAGATCATGGCCGAGATCGTGACGCAGCTCGCCGAGCTGGCCAAACGCCGGACACTGACGGTGGCGGTCGCGGAATCGCTGACCGCGGGCAACCTCGCGGCCGCATTGGGAGCCGCGGCGGATTCCGCGCAATGGTTTCGCGGGGGTGTCGTCGCCTACTCCACCGAGGTCAAGCGGCGAGTGCTCGGCGTCCCCGATATTCCGGTCGTGTCCGAGGACGCGGCGATCGCCATGGCCCAGGGCGTGCGTTCGCTGATGGACGCGGACTTCGCCGTGGCGACCACCGGTGTCGGAGGCCCCGGTCCCCAGGACGGCGAAGAGCCCGGTTCGGTGTGGTTCGCCGTCGCCTCCCGCCGGGACGCGCGGGCCGCGCATCGCCGGTTCGACGGTGAGCCGGCCGAGGTCCTCGACCGAACGGTGCGGCACGCGGTCGAGTTGTTGCTGTCGGCGGCCCGGTCCCGCACGGAGTGAACACCCGAAGGAGTACAGCGATGAGTTCCCACTCTGGAAACGGCGATCCCAGGTCCGAGAGCCGAGAGCAGGCCTTCCGGCAAACGCCGGAAGACCTGGACGATCGCGAGGAAACCGCGGCGCTGGTGGACGATATCGAGGAGGACCTCGAATCGGAACGAGTCTCGAAGGGCGTACCGGGCAACCGCGCCGAGCGCGAGGCGATGGAGCCGATCGACACCGGCGACGACGCACCCGACTGACCCGCTCCGGCCCGGCTACTCGGAGATCCGGACGGGTTCGCGTTCGAGGGCCGGACCGGTCACCGCGGGCTCGGGGGTCCAGCCCGGAGGGGCGAAGACGTGGCCGACCCGGGCCCGCCAGGTGCGGGCGTGGCGGACGTCGGAGATCATCCGGGCGAATTCGTGATAGTTCACCACGAGCGGGTTGTGCGTGTCGATGTTCGTGGTGAGCCCGTAGCGGACGGGTTCGAGTTCCTCGGCGTAACTGCCGAACATGCGGTCCCAGATGATCAGGATGCCGGCGTAGTTCTTGTCCAGGTACGGGTTGTTGGCGCCGTGGTGCACCCGGTGGTGGGACGGTGTGTTGAAGAGGTATTCGATCGGGGCGGGGAGTGTGCCGATCCGCTGCGTGTGGATCGGGAACTGGTAGAGCAGGCCGATCGACTGCAACAGGAAGATCATCCACAGCGGCAGGCCGATCACCGCCGCGGGAATCCACGCGGCCGAGCGGATGAACGTCCCGGGGATCAGCCACGGCAGGCGCACCGCGGTGGTCAGATTGAACTGCTGACTGGAGTGGTGCACGCTGTGCCCGGCCCACAGCAGCCGGATCCGGTGATCGGCCCGATGCGCCCAGTAGTAACAGAAGTCGGTGACCGCCAGGCCCAGCGCCCACACCCACCAATCGTGCGGGTTCAGGTGCCACGGCGTCAGCGCGACCGCCACGCCGAGGATGGAGAAGGGCACCAGGAAACGCTCGACCGCCTTGGCCAACCGGCCCAGCAGATAGATCGAGATGCTGGTGGCCGAATCGCGGACCGTGCCGCCCCGGCGATCCGGATCGAACCGGTAGCCCGCCCACTCCACGAGCATCAGCACGACGAACGCGGGTAACGCGTACAGGAACAGACCGCTGGACATCCCTACCTCCTGGCGAAGCGGCGGCGGCGAACGCGCTGCCGTACCGATCACGGTAGGAAGATCCGGGGGTGAAATCGTCACCTCGACAGGTGATCGACCGTCCCCCGGACCGGGGACGTCCGCACCGCGGCTCAGCCCACGGGGACCCGGGTATCGCTGCGCCAGTGGTTGAACAACAGATTCAGCACGAACACCACGATCACCGCGGAGGTGATCGGACTGCTCGCGATCATCTGGAAGTCGGTGGGGAACTTCGCGTAGAAGTTCGGGGCGACCGAGGGCAACAGCGCCACCGACAGGGTCACCGCGATGATGAGCATGTTGTGCGTGCCGTCGAACCGCACCTTGTGCAGTACGCGCAGACCGACCGCGGTGACCATCGCGAACATCACCGTCGCCGCCCCGCCGATCACCGGATTCGGAAGTGCCGCAACGAGACTCCCGACTTTGGGCACCAGCCCGAGCGCCACCAGCAGCACACCGCACACCGACACCACCCATCGGCTGCGCACGCCGGTGAGCCCGACCAGTCCGACGTTCTCGGCGAACGCGGTGTCGGGGAAGGAGTTCATCACTCCGGCCAGTACCCCGGACAGGCCGTCGGCGGCCAGGCCGCGCGCCAGATCGCCCGGTTGCAGCGGCTTGTCGACCATCTCGGCCACCGCGACGATGTCCGCGGTCGACTCGGTGAACGTCACCAGCATCACCACACACATGGAAATGATTGCGGCGACGTGGAATTGGGGCGCACCGAAGAGGAACGGCCGCGAGATGCCGAACCAGCCCGCCGTGCCGACCCCGGACAGATCCACCAGGCCCATCGGTATCGCGACGATCGTCCCGAGCACGATGCTCAGCAGGACCGCCAGCTGACTGATCAGGCCGCGGGAGAATCTGTGGATCAATACGATGATCAGAATCACGAGTCCGGCCAGGGCGATATGCGAAATCTGGCCGTACTCGGGCGATTTCGGGTCGTTACCGGCGATCAGTCCGGCGTCCGCGCCGATCAGCGACAGCCCGATCACACAGATCACACAACCGGACACCAGCGGCGGGAAGAAACGAACCACCGTGGCGAAGAAGCGGGCGATGATCAGACCGAAAACACCCGATACCAGAATCGCGCCGTAGACCGCGGGCAGGCCCGCCTCGCCGCCGCCGAATTGTTCGGCGATGAGAATCATCGGCGAGACGACCGTGAACGTCGCACCCGCCACGAGCGGCAGCCGAACGCCCAGGATCTTGCCGATCCCGGCCGACTGCACGATCGTGACGATCCCCGAGACCAGCAGATCGGCGTTCACCAGGACGCCGATCGTATGCTGCGGCAATTTCAGCGCGCCCCCGACCAGCAGCGGCACCGCGACCGCGCCGGCGTACATGATCGCCAGGTGCTGCAGCCCCAGCAGGGTGAGCCGGGCCGGAGGCGGCACCTCGTCGACCGGGTGGGCCGGCCCGGCGTGTGGATTGCGCGAGGGACGCGGGAAGCGCAATGGCATGGCAAGCCTCCTGGGCGAGCGGATATACCGGCCGACGACGACCGGAACTCCCGGCACGAAAGTGTCGCGGGAATTCGGGTGCGAACCTCCCGCGGCGCAAGCGTAAATGTCGGAAGCCGATGCCCGGTTGTGCCGCAACGATATGTTTACCGGAGGTAACACTTCCGATGCGCCGGTTCGGCGGATAATCCGATCGGAGCGATGAAATGTGTTGTGTCGTTGGGAGGATCATCCCGAAGGTATGCGGTGGTCGTGCGCCTCGCGCACGCGTTGCGGAAAGTTGCCTAAAATGGTGATCGTCGTTCTCGACCCGACTGCACGCTCGTTCGATCGACAGTGAAAAGAGGGTTTGCCATGGTTGCGGCGCGGATAACGGTCAACGGAGAACTCCTGCCGATTTCTCCGGTCGCGCCGACGACGACTCTG
>CBJNFW010000432.1:0-5046 GCA_966435935.1 uncultured Nocardia sp. | reverse complement strand
TCCACGATCCGATCGTATGGCAATGATTTGTTGCGCTGGTGGCGGTTCCTCGCAGCGATCGATGTTCCGTGGGACAGGGTGACGACTACGGAGGGGCGTGACTTCGCACGGTGGATGCAGTTGGCGGACAAGCCGATTCGTGCCCACTGGCGGGACAGGGACAGCGCTTCGGTGAGCGGGCACCGCAGCGGCCGCCGTCGCGAGTCGATCGTCAACGCCGTGACCGGTCGCCCCAGTCCCGGACCAAAGTATTCGAATTCCTCACGGGCACATGCTGAGACGGTGCTGCGGGCGTTCTACGACTTCCAGCAGGAGATTGGCAGCGGGCCGTTGCTCAACCCATTTCCTCTGGATCGCTCCCGACGTTCGCGACGGTCGGATGAGCACCACAACCCGATGGATCCGTACCGGAAGGAGCGAGTCGGCCGTTACCGGCCGAAGGTTGCCCAGACGATCCCGAAGAAGATCCCCGATCAGCACTTCAACGCGGTGTTCGCCGCACTCACCTCACATCGGGACCGGGCCCTGCTGGCGTTCTGGATCTCCACCGGCGCTCGCGCCGAGGAGCTGCTGTCGGTGCACCAGGGCGACGAAGACCCCAGCCAGCAGCTCATCGCGGTTACCCGCAAGGGGTCCCGGAAAGTTCAGCAACTGCCGGCCTCGCCTGACTCGTTCGTCTGGCTACGGCTCTATCAGGAAGAGCTCTGGCGCCGTGGCGCTCCCCGTGGTCGCCGTCTTCCACTGTGGTTCACGCTGCGCCGGCCATGGCGGTCCTTGACTTACCACGCAGCCCGAGCCATGTTCAGCCGCGCACAGCAAACGCTCGGCTCCAACTATTCGATCCATGCCCTGCGGCACGCGGCGGTGTACCGCATGGTCGACGACCCGGCCATGAGCATCACTGACGTCCAGTGGGTGCGCGACCACGCCCACCTGACCACCACCCAGCTCTACACCAACCCTCGGGAATTGCATCAGACGGGCGAGTTTTCGCAGGTCGCCTGCTGACGCGGCTGCGGCAATAACCGTGCGAACAGGATCAAGCACGCCGATTGAGCTGAACCGATTCCGAACTGCGCCCTTCTGATGCATGATCCTTGCCCTGGAAGGTTGCACGTTTTCGGCTGAGGAGGGCTGGGTGGCCCGGCGTGATCTGGAGGGATCGGCGCGTCTTGAGTTGGTTTCCGGTGTGGTCCAGCTACATCCGCAAGACGCGATGGTCGAGGCGATGTTGCGAGGGTGGCGAGCCCAGCAGATCGCGCGCGGGTTGCAGGTGCCCACGATCGAGCCGCGGGAGCGACTGATGCGCCGGTTCGTCGAGTTCACCAACGAGTACCCGTGGAACTGGCTGCCGGGCCACGTCGAGGACTGGACGTTGTGGATGACCAGTGAGAAACACTTGGCCCCGGCGACGATTCGCGGCTATCAGACAGATCTGCGGCTGTTCAGCGAGTACCTCTGCGATCCCCGCTACGGCTGGGCGGCAGCGTGTGAGGAGCAGTTCGGAATCGGGAAGCATCCTGTGCCGATCTGCCACGAGTGGAACACGATCGTGCACCTCAACGACTATGAGGGTGATCCTGAGGCGAGGCCGTTCACCCGCACCGAGTTGCAACGGTTCCTCGACTATGCCGACGAGCAGGTCGATCGGGCGGTGCACGCGAAACGCAAAGGGGCCCTTGCTGCTTACCGGGACGCCACGTTGTTCAAGGTGATGTATGGGTGGGGTCTGCGGCGAACCGAAACGTCGAAGTTGGACGTGGTGGACTTCGGTCGCAATCCGAAGGCACCGGAGTTCGGGCACTACGGGATGCTGCATGTCCGCTTCGGCAAGGCGGTGCGCGGGCAACCGCCGCGGCGCCGCAACGTCCCGTCGGTGATGGGGTGGGCAGTGGAGGCGGCTGCCGACTACGTCGAGCACATCCGCCCGAAGTTCGGATGCGACGAGCATCCGGCCTTGTGGTTGACCGAGCGGGGCGGCCGGGTCAAACCGGCGGAGATCAATGCCCGGTTCGTCACCTATCGCGACGCGTTGAAGCTACCGAAATCGCTTTCCCCGCACAGCCTTCGGCATTCGTGGGTCAGTCATCTCACCGAGGCCGGGGTTGACCGGCTGTTCATCCAGCAGGCTGTCGGGCATCGATGCGATACCTCGACGGCGATCTACACCCACGTGTCGAGCGATTTCATGAACACTGCCTTGCGCAAGGCCCTCACGCCGGCGCTGGGCACGCCTGCGCCTGACCGGAAGGACACCTGAATGGCCCGCAAACTCGACTATCGCTGGAACCTACGGCAGGTGATGGCCACCCGCGAGATGTTCCAGACCACCGACCTGGCCGAACCGTTGGCGCAGCGCGGAATCCGGCTGTCGTCGAGCCAGATCTATCGACTGGTCACCGAACGCCCCGAGCGACTGAGCCTGAAAGTACTGATGGCGCTGATGGACATCCTCGATTGCCGCATGGACGAACTGGTCGAACCGATCGTCACCGCCTCGGCCTCGACACCTCGCAAACGCACCGCCAGCGGCGAGGAAGCCGGGATCGGTGACTTCCGGCCACGGCGGGCGCGGATCACCGATTCTGTCGAGTGAGCCATGCCCCCGCTCGCACCGCAGGTGATCGCCGATCCGATCGGCGTGGTCGTCGAGTTGGTCACCAGCTACGACAACAGCCTCGATGTCTCGCTGGTGACCGGAATCGTCGAGTCAGTAGCCGGTGGTCGCGCCAAGCGGCGGAGACTGGCCCAGGCCCTGCTCGATCGCCCACAAGTGCTCGCCGACGGCCGCTCACCCGGGCCTCGAGTGGTCGCCAACCTCCTGGCGAGGCTGAATAGGGCTGGCGCGTCGAAGATTTCAGCACCGATATGCACCGAATGCGGCAAGCAAGTGGGCCGCAGTCTGCAACGGGACACCCAAGACTGGTACTGCCATGTCTGTTTCGCGCGTCGTTACGAACAGCCCTGCTCGGCTTGCGGGGAAGTCCGCAAGATCCATAGCCGAGATCGCGATGGTCGACCACGCTGCAACAACTGTCCGCCCGAATCCAGCCGCGATCCGGTCGATGTCATCACCGCGACTATCACCGCCCTCGACCCGCAGTTGCCGGTCGACACCGTCGTGGCAGCAGTGAAAGTGGCCGTGCCGCAACCGGGAAAGCGATGGCCGCTGGCTTGGGCGGTGGAATCGCGACCCGCGTTGCTCACCGGCGCGGGCGCGGAGGCGCCGAACCCGGCGGTGCTGCGGCTGATCGACCGACTCTGCGACGCAGGTTCGACGATCATCGTCCAGCCCGCCTGCCCCGACTGCGGGCGCACGATCCATCTGCACCGGCCGATCGGCGGAAAGTGGTTGTGCCGCAACTGCACTGCCAAGAGCCGGGCACGACCATGCGCCCGCTGCGGAGTGATCCGGGAGACCGCCACACGCGACGAGCAAGGCCGCCCGCTCTGCGCGGGCTGCCTGATCCAGGATCCGATCAACCGCGAAACCTGCATCGAATGCGGACGCCCGCGCCCGGTGAGCATCCGCACGGCGACAGGCCCGCTCTGCGGGGCATGTGTTCCCGACGTCACCGCCGAATGCTCGATCTGCGGGCGGGTCGGGACCTGCACCATCTCCGCGGCCACGGGCCAACCGTGGTGCCGGATCTGCAAATCACGCCGCGCACGCTGCAGCAGCTGCGGACAACATCGACCCGTCCGCGGCGGCACCGTCGCAGCCCCGCTCTGCGCCGCCTGCACCCGTGATGAGCCCGGATTCTGGCGGTCCTGCCCGAAATGCGGTGAGCCAGGCCAGATCCTGGCCACGGTCTGCGGCCGTTGCCTTCTCGACGACCGTCTCCACGAGCTTCTCGGCGACGACCAAGGACAGATTCACTCCCAATTTCAGGCCCTGCACCAGGCGCTCATTCATACCGAACGACCTCCCACGATCGAGGCATGGCTGCGTCGAGGCGGAGCACCCGACATCCTTCGCACACTGCGATCCAGCGGCAGGGAACTATCCCACGCCAGCCTGGACGATCTGCCGCCCGGCAAGACCGTCGAGCATTTCCGCAGCGTGCTCGTCGCCATCGGCACACTCCCACCGCGCGACGACCACATGGCCTGGCTCGAGCGCTGGACCAGCCACGTCATCGCCGACCGCGTCGACCCCGACGAACGAAAACTGCTCCACCGCTACGCGATATGGCACGTCATCCGCCGACTCCGCCACCGCGCACGCGGCCACAACACCACACGAGGCCAAGCCACCGCCGCGAAGACCGCCATCAAAGCCGCCGCCTCACTACTGGATTGGCTCGGCGAACGCGGGCTCACCCTCGCCAGCGCCACCCAATCCGATCTCGACACTTGGTTGTCGACCAGGCGCACGAACGCAGGCAATTTCGTCCGCTGGGCCCGCCGAAACAAGCTCACCCGCCTGGACTATCCGGCTGAACGCTGGCGCGGGCCCGTCACCCGCATCGACGCCGAAAACCGCTGGGCACAAGCCCGCCGACTACTGCACGACGACACCATCGATCCCGAACACCGCGTCGCTGGCCTGCTCGTTCTGCTCTACGCCCAGAAAGCCACCACGATCAGCCGACTCACCATCGACAGCGTCCACATCGACGGGGACCGAACACAACTTCAACTCGGTGACGAACCGATCACCCTGCCCGAGCCGCTGGCCGACCTGATCCGCCAACTCACCCAAACCCGCCGGGGCCACGCCACAATCGGCGAACCCGTCGCGGTCACCTGGCTTTTCCCCGGAGGGCGCCCCGGACAACCCCTCAGCGCCGACCGGCTCATCGAACGACTCCACGACCTCGGAATCCGAACCGGCGAAGCCCGCAACACCGCACTGTTCCAACTCGCCACCGAACTACCCGCCGCAGTGCTGGCCCGACTGCTCGGCATCCACATCAGTGTTGCCGCCGCCTGGCAACAACTCAGCAGCGGCGACTGGATGAGCTACGCAGCCGAAATCAGCCGCCGCGGTGTCACTCCCGCACCGACCCATTCCGACAGTTCTGATATCTGATGTCGCCAGAG
>CBJNFW010000431.1:0-5046 GCA_966435935.1 uncultured Nocardia sp. | reverse complement strand
GCCGACCAGCGGAAGCGGCGGCAGAATGTCTCGAGGCGTTGCGGTTCCGGCCGGTGTGGTGGTGGCGAGACGGTAGCGCAGCGGGACGCCGCCGACGCCGTGGGTGCGGATCGAGCGGAAGCCGGCCCGCTCGCCGAGGATGTGTACGGCACCGAAATCCTCGGCGTGGACGACCGGGCCTGCGGACTCGCGTCGGCATAGAACTACGCTCTCTTATCGTCTCGCGGTCGGATCGGCGCGGCATCGGCGCGAGGCGGTCTCGCCTCGCGCGACGGCGGTCGTTCAGTAGTCGGTCGGATCGATATCGCGTAAGGCGCGGGCGATCATGCGAATCGGCTCGGCGCAGTTCCCGTACCGCCGGGCGGGGTCCTTCGCCAGACATTTGCGCAGAATCGATCCGACTGCCGTGGGAATCCATCGGCGGCGGCGGGAGATATCCGGCGGCGCGGCATGCATGTGCGCATCCGCCAGCCGGAAAGGGTTCGTCAGCGGGAATGGCGGCTGCCCGGTGAGCAATTCGGCGGCCGAACAGGCCAGTGCGTACTGATCGGTCGCGGGTAGCAGGGTTCCGCCGCACAGCAATTCCGGTGCGGCATAGGGGAGTGAGCCGACCACGTAGCCCTCCGGCGTCAGTCGCGGACCGGAACCATCGATCCGGCGGGCGGTGCCGAAATCGGATAATTTCACCCGCGCGACCGTATCCGGATCCGGTGCGAACGCACCGCTCTCGGCCAAGGCCCTGGCCTCGGCCGCGGTCTCCGGCTCGATTCGGCTCAGTAGCATGTTCGCCGGTTTGACGTCCAGATGCAGCACCCCCTGGACGTGCGAGTAGTCCAGCGCGTGGGCGATGGCGGTGAGAATCGCGACCGCCAGCGCCGGGTCCGGATCAGTGCGCGGCGCGGGCCCGCGGGCAGCGGTGCCGTCGATGTATTCGTGTGAGGACCACAGGCGCCCGTCGAATTCACCGTGCGCGAACATCTGCACGATATTCGGATGGTGCAGTTTCACCGCGATCTCGAATTCGTGCACGAATCGCGCTCGGGCGGCACTCGAACGGCTCGCGGCGGTATTCATGATCTTCAGCGCGACCGGCCCCTGCCCGTCGTCGGCCAGATACACCTCACTGCTGCCGCCGAGGCCCAGCGGCATCCGAATGACGAACCCCGCGAACCGGTCTCCTGCGCTGAACAACACGGACACAGCCTAGAACCGCCGGTGTCCGATTTCTCGGTGACGATCGCTCAGGGTTTGCGCCCCATGCCGGCCCAGGCCCAGGCGGGACCCACGTGCGGTTCGGTGTCGTGCGGCAGGTCCTCGCCGAGTTCGGGATGCCAGTCCTCCAGCGTGGTGACCCCCGGCGGCACGAGATCCGTTCCGGCGAAGAGTCTTTCGACCTCGGTACGGTTTCGCGTCACGAGCGTGAGTCCGCCGCGTTCACCGGCCCGCGCGGCCTGGCCGGCGCCGGCGAAGTTGAAATCGCCGGTGAAATGACTGATGGCCAGGGAACTGCCCGGCGGGACACTGTCGAGCAGGCGGGCGACGATATCGTGCGGACCGTCCGAGTCGCGGAAGTACATCAGCACCGAGATCAACATGATCGCGACCGGGCGTTCCGGATCGAGTGTGCCGGTCGATCTCGGATCGCGCAGAATCGATTCCGGATCACGCAGATCGGCGTGGATGAACGCGGTCCGGCCCTCGGGCGAGCCCTTCATCAGCGCGCGGCCGTGTGCCAGAACGAGCGGATCCTTGTCCACGTAGACGATTCGCGCGGCCGGATCCACCTCCTGCGCCACCTGATGGGTGTTGCGTGCGGTGGGCAGGCCGGTGCCGATGTCGAGGAATTGGGTGATGCCCAGTTCGGTGATCGCATAGCGAACGCTGCGGCCCAGGAACACCCGGTTGGCCCGCGCCATACTGCGGACGCCGGGGATGTGCGCGGCGATCGCGTTACCGAGTTCGCGGTCGGCGGGGTAGTTGTCCACGCCGCCGAGCCAGTAATCGTAGACGCGCGCCTCGTGCGCGACGGTGGTGTCGATCGTGGTCGGTAGGCGGCCATCGGTGTCGCCGTCGGGCATGCTGTCCCTCTCGGTCTCGTGTTCGCGACGCAAGAGTATGCCCGGTCGGCGGCCGCACGGGCGGGGTTCGGTGAAATGCGGGCTCCGGTTCGAGGGTCGGCCGGTACGGCGGAGTCAGGCCTCGGCGGGTTGTGCGACCGAGGTCTCGCCGAGCTCGGCAGGCTCGACCGGATCGGCGAATTGGTTTGCGCCCCAGCGGGCGTCGACGAGAAGCCCGATGACGCCGATGGTGACGCAGACCCCGGACAGCACCAGCAGCGCCGGATCCGTGCGGCCGGTCAGCGCATCACCCAGCACCACCACGCCGACCGTGCCGGGCAGGATGCCGACCACCGTGGCAAGCAGGTACGGCAGCATGCGCACCGAGGACAGTCCGGCGCAGTAGTTGATCACCGAGAACGGCACCGGTGCGATCAACCGCAGCGATCCGACGGCCAGCCAGCCGCGCCGGGCCAACCGGCGATCGACCGCGCGCACGGCCGGATGGTCGAGTCGCGTGGCGACCTGCTCGCGGTCCAGTGCACGGACCAGCAGCAGAGCGAGCACGGCGCTGATGGTCGTCGCCCCGGCCGCGATGCCCACACCCAGCACCGGCCCGAACAACAGCCCCGCGCTGAGCGTGAACACCGTGCGCGGAAACGGCGCGACCGTCACGATCGAGTGCACGAGGAAGAACACGATCGGGAACAGCGGCCCGACCGAACGCGCCCAGTCCCGGATCTGCTGCGGTGCGGGATGCGGCGCCAGCAGGGCCACCGCGACCAGCGCGCCGCAGAGCACCAACAGCGCGATGACGCGCGGATTGCGGAGTCTGCTCAGCACCGAGCCAGAGTACCGGCAGGGCCGCCGAGCGCTCCGGACGGCCGGTTGAATGGCGGGCGAACGTCTCCGGTCGGGCGCGTCCGGATGCGGCGAAGACCCGGGTGTACTGCTGCGAACGAGGCACACAGGGGTGTGCGAAGGTGATGCGAAGAGTTGGTTGCCCATCCCGCTGTCCGGTACAGGTAGAAGTATCGGACTCGAGTGGAAGAGGTACAGCAGCGATGCCGATTGGTTCGGATCCCGGCGCGGAACCGGTTCCCGGTTACGCCGCGTGGCGCAAGGGTGTGGCCGGGGTGCTGGCCAAGGCGCGCAAGGTGGAGGCCGCCGAACTCGGCGACGAGCCGGAGCACCTGCTGGACGTGACCACCTACGACGGCCTGACCATCGCCCCGCTCTACACCAGGCGCGACGAGCTGCCCGAGTCGCCGCTGCCCGGTGAATTCCCGTTCGTGCGCGGGAACGACGCGACCCGCGACGTTCAGCGCGGCTGGTATGTGACCGCCCGTTTCGACGGTTCGGACGCCGCCGCGGTCAACGAGGAGATCCTGGGTGCGCTGGAGAACGGCGTCGGCGCGGTGTGGCTGGGCGTCGGGGAACGTGGCGTTCCGGTCGCCGATCTGCCGCGCGCCGTGCGCGGGTTGCTGTTCGAACTCGCTCCGCTGGCACTGGACGCGGGCGCCGAGGCGAGCGCCGCGGCCGAGCAGTTGTTCGCGGTCCTCGACGGCTACGAGGCCGCCGAGCGCGCCGATATCCGGGTTTCGCTGGGTGCGAGCCCGCTGACCAGCCTGTTCAACGGCACCGCGCACACCGATCTGGAGACGGCGGTGACGCTGGCCCAGCAGGCCGTCGCACGGCCCGAGACGATCCGCGCGCTGACCGTGTGCGGTGTGGCCGTGCACAACGAGGGAGCGTCGGACGCGCAGGAGCTCGGTGCGGCCGTCGCCGCGGGTCTCGAGTACCTGCGGGCACTGACCGGTGCGGGCGTCGCGGTCGCCGACGCGCTCGGACAGCTGGTGTTCCGGTTCGCCGCCACCGACGACCAGTTCGGCACGATCGCCAAGTTCCGCGCCGCGCGCCGGCTGTGGGCCCGGGTCGCCGAGCAGCTCGGCGCGCCCGAAGCCGGTAACGCCCCGCAGTGGGCGGTGACCTCGGCCCCGATGATGACCCAGCGTGATCCGTGGGTGAACATGCTGCGCACCACCCTGGCCGCGTTCGGCGCGGGTGTCGGCGGGGCCGATCAGGTGACGGTGCTGCCCTTCGACTCGGCGCTTCCGGCCGGGGAACTCGAAGTGTCCCAGGCCTTCTCGCGGCGCATGGCTCGCAACACCCAGCTGTTGCTGCTGGAGGAATCGCATCTGGGCCACGTCCAGGACCCCGGCGCGGGATCGTGGTACGTGGAGAGCCTCACCGAGGCGCTGGCCGCCAAGGCGTGGGAGTTCATGCAGGAACTCGAGGCCGCGGGCGGATACCGGGCCGCACTGGACTCCGGCCTGTTGGCCGAGCGCGTCGCGGCGACCCGCGCACAGCGCGATCGCGATGTGGCACATCGCAAGACGTCGGTCACCGGCGTCAACGAATTCCCGAATCTGGCCGAGACGCCGCTGTCCGAGGCCGCGCGGGAGCCCGCGTCGGCGGCGCGCTACGGCGCGGCGTTCGAGGCGCTGCGCAACCGTTCGGACGCGTATCTCGCCGCGCACGGCGAGCGCCCCAGGGCGGTGCTGATCCCGCTGGGGCCGGTGGCCGAACACAACGTGCGGGTCAGCTTCACCGCCAACGTGCTCGCCTCCGGCGGTATCGAGACGAGCAATCCGGGCGCCCTGGAATTGTCCGGAATCGGTGCCGCCGCAACCGAATCGGGCGCGAAGATCGCTGTCCTGTGCGGTACCGACGCGCGCTACGGCAGCGAGGCGGAAACCGCCGTGCGGCAGTTGCGTGAGGCCGGGGTGGCCACGGTGCTGCTGGCGGGGCCGGACAAGGCCGTGGCCGAACTGCCGCAGGCGCAGCGCCCGGACGGATTCCTCACCGCCCGGATGGATGCGGTCGAGGCGCTGTCCGGCCTGCTGGAGAAGCTGGGAGCCTGAAAGATGAGTGAGAACAACGTGATCGGCAGTTTCGCCGCGGTGCCGCTGACCGGCGGCGAGCCGGG
>CBJNFW010000430.1:0-5108 GCA_966435935.1 uncultured Nocardia sp. | reverse complement strand
AAACCGTGTTCGACGCCGAGACCGCCGACGCTGCCTTCACCGCCTACCTGCCCTGGTTGCACCGCCTCGTCGAGGACCCGGGCGCGGGGACGGCCCCCGAGGCCGGTCCGAGCCTGGCCGGTCCGGCCGATGACGTGGCCGCGACAGTGATCGAGATCTGGAGCCGGGTGCTGGGCATCGACGCGGCCGAGTTGTCCCCGGATGCCACGTTCGTGGGGCTCGGCGGTGACTCGGTGCTTGCTGTCCGGATGGCCACTATGGTGCGGGGGCAGCTCGGTGTCGCGGTCCCGGTGGTCGACCTGGTCGGCGACCAGACGGTGGCGCAACTGGTGCAGTACATTTCCGAACGACGGTCCAGTACAGGGATTTCCAGCATCGAGCTCGTGCAGCAAGCCGATCCGGACGCCCCTTTCGCGCTCACCCCGCTGCAGCAGGCGTACTGGGTCGGCCAGCAACACGGCTGGGCGCTGAGCTACGACTCCGCCCATATGTACGTCGACTTCCGGTTGGGGGGAGTCGATCCCGAGACGGTGGCGGACTCGATCCGCTGGCAGGTCGAGCGGCAGCCGATGCTGCGTGCGATCTTCCTGGCCGACGGCACCCAGCAGGTGCTCCCCATCGGCGACCCGCGTCTGAAGCAATTGCCGTTGACCGAGATCGACCTGCGGGCAGCCACCGTCGGCGACATCGACCGGATGCGTGGCGAAATCCGCGCCGAGATGCAGCGCACCGGTCCCGCCATGGCGCCGTGGCCGTTTCGGGTCACGGCGCTACGCCTGCCCGGCGGCGAGCTGAGCCTGCACATCGTCAGTAGTCTGCTGGTCGCCGACGGCTGGTCGGTGCAGCTGATGTTCACCGAGCTGTTCACCCACCTCGACGATCCGAATACCGTATTGCCGCCGCTGGCCGCGCATTTCGGCGACTATGTAGAAACCATCGACCGGCAACGGCTCACCCCCGAGTGGCAGGAACAGCGCGACTGGTGGTGGGACCGCCTCGACGAGCTGCCCACCGCGCCGCGACTGCCGTTCACGATGCCGGTCCAGCAGGCGCGCCCGGACAATCTGGAACGCCGCGAACTGCGGGTGCCGGGTGAGCGGATGGCGGTGCTACGCGAACGGTGCACCGCACACGGCATCACCCCGACCACCGCGTTCGCGACCTGTTACGCGATCGCGCTGTCCCGCTTGGCCGGACACCGCCGGTTCCTGCTCAACGTGCTGTACCTGAACCGGCTGCATCTGCCCCGCGACCTCGATCACGCCATCGGCCCCTATGCCGGCACCGTGCTGCTCGACATCGGGCTGCCCGTGGACGCGTCGTTCGCGGCTCTGGCCCGCCACGTTCAGGACGCCACGGCCCGCATGCTCGACCACGGGCAGATCACCGGCGTGGAGATCGTGCGCGAACTGGGGCGGCGGCGGCGCGACACCGCACCGCAGGCCCCGGTGGTGTTCCACAGCACCCTCGGGTTGCATCCGCCGGGCGGCACGCCCGCCTCGGTGCGGCTGCGCGAGTTCTATCAGCGCGTGCGCACGCCCCAGGTGGCATTGGATCTGCAAGTGTTCCAATGGGATTGGGACGACGCGGTGGTGGTCAATCTGGACGCGGTCGCCGAGTTGTTCGCTCCGGGTGTGCTCGACGAGCTGTTCGCCGCGATCGGCGCAGAGATCACCGCGCTGGCCGAGGATCCCGAATCCTGGTCGGCGACGATCGAATTGCCCGTCGCGGAACATGCGGCCGCGGCCGATCGGTCCGGATCGGATCCGGCCCCCAGCGGTCCCGCCGACACCGGTACCGAACGCGCGATCGCCGCGCTGTGGGCACGTCTGCTCGAGCTCGCGCCCGCCGATGTGGAACGCTCGACCGATTACTTCGCCGCGGGCGGCGATTCGGTCTCGGCGATCCGGATGCTGAACCGGCTGCGCACCGAACTCGGCTTGATCGTCACACCCCGCGACTTTCTCGCCGATCCCACCCTGGCCGCGACGGCGCGCGTGGCCACCCGGGACACCGGCATCGTGCCCGCCGACTGTGCGGTCACGCTGCGCGACGGCACCGGCGATCCGCTGTTCCTGCTGCATCCCACCGGCGGCGATGTGCTCTGCTATGTGGATCTGGCGCGCAAGCTGGACACCACCCGGCCCGTGATCGGCCTGCAGGATCCCGCCCTGTCCGGCGGGTCCGGACCGGACAGCATTGCCGACCTCGCCCGTGTGTACGAGGCGGTGATCCGGGTGCAACAGCCCACCGGGCCCTATTGGCTGGGCGGCTGGTCGATGGGCGGAATCGTCGCGCACGAGGTGGCCCGCCGCCTGTGCGCGGCCGGTGACCGGGTTGCGGCACTGGTGCTGATCGATGCCAATATCGCCGACCGCATCGGCCAGATCGGCGAGGTCGAGTTCTGGGCACGGTATCTCGGCTCGCTCGAGGCATTTCTCGGCATAGACCTCGACTCCGGTTCCGTCACAACCAGTTTCGCGGATCTATCCGAGCAGCAGCGGCTCGCCGAGGTCGACCACCGACTGTCCGCAGCGGGGTTGGCCGGTCGGGGAGAAGCCTCGGTCCAGCGACTGCGCGAGAACATCTTCCGACGACATCTGGATGCGCTGGCCGGACATCGCACGAGCGAGCTCGACGCGCAAAACCTGAGCACTCTGGTGATCCGCGCCGAGGTGCCCGCCCCCCGCAATTCGGCCGTGGGAATGGGCGTCGACGACTGCGCCGATCTCCCCGACCTCGGCTGGGGGACGCACACCGGCGGGCGGCTGGCGGTGCATCCGGTGACCGCACACCATTACGCGCTGCTGCACGAGCCCGCCGTCGACGAGGTGGCGCGGCTGCTGTCGGATGCGCTGAACAACACGCACGGTGAGGGTGCCCATGAATAGCCACAGCGCCACCAGGACACCGCACACGGCCGCCGAGACGTACGCCGCGGCCGCGGAGTTCTACGACCTCATGGCCACACCCTATGTGGCACAGGTGGAACCAGTGCTATCGGCACTGCTCGGGGAGGTCGATACCGTCATCGGCCCGGTGGTCGATATCGGCGCCGGTACCGGATTGTCGACGATCCTCATCGCCGACGCGGTCCCGGACGCCGACATCGTGGCCGTGGAGCCCGCGACGGCCATGCGGGCGGTGCTGTTGTCACGCCTGGCCGCGCGCAGGGACCTGCGGGAACGAATCACCGTGCTACCGAACGGGTTTCTCGATGCCGACCTGCCCCGGCGGTGCGCAGCGATCGTCGCCCTCGGTGTCGTCGGGCATTTCGACACCACCGAGCGGCCCCGGGTGTGGTCGGCGATCGCGGCGGCACTCGCACCCGGCGGCACCGCAATCATCGAAGTCCAGCGACCGGGATCGGTCACAGCGGTACCCGACCGCTGCTACACCCGCGCCCGAGCGGGAGCGTTGCGCTACGAGGGCTGGAGCCGTGCCGATCCGGCGGACGCCGAATCGCTGGTGTGGCAGATGACCTACCGCAGCTACCGCGACGACCGCCTGGTGCAGGAAACCGTCACCGAACACCACGTCTGGCCCTGCGGCGCCGATCGGCTCGCCGCCGAGGCCTCGGCGGCGGGCCTGACGCTGGACACCGTGGACACCGAGACGGGTCTGCTCCGATTCACCAAGCAGCGATCGGATCCGCTCACCCCACCCGACACGAGCAACGAAGGCCCGCGATGACCGAGAACACCTCCCAGACACTCCTGGCCGCGGTGGACGACCTACTGCCGGTCCTGCGCGAGCGCGCCCAGCAAGCCGAGGACGCGCGCCGGGTCCCGGCGGCGTCGATCGACGCGCTGGGGCAGATCGGCCTGTTCAAACTGTTGCAGCCCCGACGATTCGGCGGATACGAGGCCGATCCGGTGGACTTCTACACCGCCGTGCGCCAGCTCGCCTCCGCGTGCGGCTCCACCGGATGGGTCGCGTCGGTACTCGCCGTGCCACCGTGGAATCTCGCCCTGTTCGACCCGCAGGCGCAGCACGACGTGTGGGATGACGATCCCAGCGCCCGCATCTGTTCCTCATATGCCCTGACCGGCACCCTGACCCCGGTCGACGGCGGCTACCGGCTCAGCGGCCGGTGGAGTTTCGCCTCCGGCTGCGATCACGCCACGTGGGCACTGGTGGGAGCCAAGGTGATCCAGGACGGCGAGGCGACCGCATCGGGCACCGTGCTGGTACCGCTCGGCGACTACACGGTTCAGGACGTCTGGAACGCCGTCGGCCTGCGCGGCACCGGCAGCAACGATCTGCTCGTCGACGACGTGTTCGTCCCGGCCCGCCGGGTACTCGACTCGGTCGCGGTCACCTCGGGCACCGCGCCCGGCCACGCGATCAACGACGGCGCGCTGTACCGGATTCCGTTCGGCGCGATCCATCCCAGCGCGATCACCGCGCCGATCATCGGCATGGCCCAAGGCGCCTACGAGGCACATCTGGCGCAGCAGCGCGACCGGGTCCGGGTCGCGCTGCCGGGCGAGGCACGCAAGGAAACCGGGTTCTCCGGCGCCGCGTTCGCCGACGATCCGGCCACCCTGGTCCGGATCGCCGAGGCCGCCAGCGAGATCGACGCGGCATGGCTGCAGCTGACCCGCAATATCCGCACCCTGCACGCACTCGCGCGCGAACACCGGCCGATTCCGATGCTCGAACGCGCCCGCACCCGCCGCGACCAGGTACGAGGCACCGAACGGGCGATCTTCGCCGTGGACCGGCTGTTCGAGAACTCCGGCGGCCGGGCGCTGCGCGCCGACGCCGCGCTGCAACGGTTCTGGCGCGACGCACACGCCGGGCGCGCGCACGCGGCCAACGATCCCGAACGCTCCTACCGAATGTTCGGCACAGCCGAATTATCCCGTCCCGCAACGGCTTCGGGTGCCGCGGGAGCACCGGAACCCCTCGCGGCACCCGAATCCGCCGACACGCAGCCCGCGGTACCGGGAATTGCGGTACCACCGAAGTCCGCCGCCGCGTTCGTACCGACCGCAGGTCAGGAGTATCAGCCATGACCGCTACCGACGAGGTGACGGCCCTGCTCGAGGACCACCCGTGGGTCGATTCGGCACGGTGGGACGCCGGCCGCACCGCGATCGCGG
>CBJNFW010000429.1:0-5181 GCA_966435935.1 uncultured Nocardia sp. | reverse complement strand
CGGCCTTCGGCCATGCGCTTCGAGGGCTGAACGACGAGCCCGCGCCGAAAACCTTCGGGGTTGGCGTTGCTGAACCTATCGCTTCGCGGGCGACTCCCAGCCATACAGAGACGCTTCGCCGCAGGGCACGTTGGTCGTTGCCTCGCTTCGCTTCGGTGGTAGTTCGTGTGCTTCGCGCAGGAACGCGCGTTGGAGTCGGTGTTGCGGAGACTATCGCTTCGCGGGCGACTCCCAGCCATATAGAGACGCTTCGCCGCTGGGCACGTTGGTCGTGGCCTCGCTCCGCTTCGGCGGTCGTTCGTGTGATTCGCGCCGGAACGCGCGTTGGGGTTGGTGCTGCGGAACCTATCGCTTCGCGGGCGACTCCCAGCGAGACAGAGACGCTTCGCCGCTGGGCACGTCGCGAAGTGGACGCGCCAGGTGGTGGTGGGTTACTGCACTTGGCTGCCCCTCACCCGCAGCTCGGGGCCGGCTTTCCCGCGTTGAGGTCGTTGAGGGCTTCGACCGCGGTGGTGAGGGTGTCGACCTTGATCAGTTGCAGGCCCTTCGGGGTGCGCTGCCGGGCCTCGTTGCAGTTGTCGGCGGGGACCAGGAAGGTCTGCGCGCCCGCGTTGTGTGCGGCGATCATCTTGTACTGGATGCCGCCGATCGGGCCGACCTTGCCGTCCGGCTCGATGGTGCCGGTGCCCGCGACGAACTTGCCGCCGTTGAGTTTTCCGGTGCTGAGCTTGTCCACCAGACCGAGGCTGAACATCAGCCCGGCCGACGGGCCACCGATATCGGCCAGATTGAAGTCGACCTGGATCGGCCCCTGGGCGACCTCGCTGGGCGTCACGCCGAGATAACCCTTGGCCGAATCGTCCGGCCGCGCGGCCAATTTCACCTCTACGGTCTGCTCGGCCCCGCCGCGCCGCACCACGATCGGCACCACCGCACCTGGCTTGGCGCCTTGGATCGCACTGATCACATCCGCTGAGGTGGCGACCGGCTTACCACCGATGGTGACGATCCGATCGCCCTTGTTCAGCAGACCTTTCGCCGGGCCGTTGTCGGCGACGCCGCCCACTTCCACCTCGGTCGGATACCTCAGGAAGTGCAGTGCGGCCAGTTCCGCGTTGTCCTCGGAGTTCTTGAAATCCTGCTGATTGGACTTGTCGACTTGATCACGCGGCACGCCCGGGGGATAGACCTCCGCACGCGGCACCAGACCGTAGTTCCCGTCGGCCCACAGCCCGAACGCCTCGAAGATATTCAGCCCGTCGCGAACGGACACGGTGGTCATGTTGAGGTTGCCCGACGTCGGATTCACCGCCGCACCACGCACGTCGACGACCTGTTTGCCCTCCACGACGCCCAGCGTGTTGAAGGTGGGACCAGGGCCGAGTGCGACGAAGGGCACCGTCACGGCGCTGCCGACGATACCGAGCACCAGAACGGGTATCAGGGCGGCCAACAGGGTGAGGATCCGACGATTCACCCGGCCCACAGTAGCGGCTCGGCTTCCAGCACCCGCGTAGCCTTGGGGGCATGAGCGACGTGCCCTTCGGATTCTCGAACCGCGATGACGACGACGACCGCAAACGCGGCGACGAGCATGGCGGCGCCGGGGCGAACAACCCGTTCGAATTCGCCATGGGCGGTTCGGGCGCGGCCTTCGATCCGTCGCAGCTCGGACAGATGCTGACCTCGCTCGGTCAGATGTTCTCCAATATGGGTCAGCCCGGCTCGCCGCAGGACGGCCCGGTGAACTACGAGATCGCCAAACGCCTGGCCCGCCAGCAGCTCGGTTCGAGTGTGCCGCCGGTGTCCGCGGGCTCGCAGAGCGCCGTGAACGATGCCGCGCACCTGGCCGAACTGTGGCTCGACGCGGCGACCACATTCCCGGCCGGCGCGACCCGGACCGTGGCCTGGACGGCGAACGACTGGATCGAGCAGACGGTGCCGACCTGGAAGCGGCTGTGCGATCCGGTGGCCGAGCAGGTCTCGGGCATGTGGACCACGACGATGCCCGAGGAGGCACGCGAGTTCGCCGGCCCGATGCTCGGCATGCTGGGGCAGATGGGCGGGCTGGCGTTCGGCTCGCAGCTCGGTCAGGCCCTCGGCCAGCTCGCCGGTGAGGTGCTGACCTCCACCGATATCGGCCTGCCGCTGGGTCCGGACGGCACCGCGGCGCTGCTGCCCGCCGCGATCACCGAGTTCAGCAAGGGGCTGGAGCGTCCCGAGAGCGAGATCCTGGTCTATCTGGCCGCCCGTGAGGCCGCCCATCAGCGGTTGTTCGCGCATGTGCCGTGGCTGCGCCAGCAGGTGCTCGGCGCGGTCGAGGACTACGCACGCGGTATCCGGATGGACTTCTCGGCCATCGAGGAGGCCGCGCAGGACATCGATCCGATGATGCTGGCCGATCCGTCCAAACTCGAAGAGCTGCTGTCGCAGGGGACGTTCGAGCCGCAGACCACGCCGGAGCAGAAGGCCGCGCTCGAGCGGCTGGAGACGATGCTCGCGCTGATCGAGGGCTGGGTTCAGGTGGTCGTCGCCGACGCGGTCGGTGATCGGCTGCCCGGTGCGGGCGCGCTGGCCGAAACGCTGCGCCGCCGCCGCGCGACCGGCGGACCGGCCGAACAGACCTTCGCCACGCTGGTCGGCCTGGAGCTGCGCCCGCGCAAGCTGCGCGAGGCGGCCGAACTGTGGCGCCGGTTGACCACCGACGCCGGGATGCAGCCCCGCGACGCGGTCTGGGCCCACCCGGATCTGCTGCCCGGCTCCACCGACCTGGACAATCCGGCAGCTTTCATCGACGGCGTGATCGGCGGTGGCACAGGCGAATTCGACGATCCGCTCGCGCAGCTCGCCGAGACCGAGGCGCGTGAACGGCAGGAGCGCGAGGGTGGGCCGGACAAGCCCGGGTCCGGAGCGGACGACACCGGCAAGTAGCCGGCTCGACGAGTTCAGCGGGACGAGTTCAGCGGGTCCACACCGGCCGTTGCGCGGCGAACGGGTCCGCCGCCACGTACGACGCGTCGTTCCAGATCCGCACCTGCCGGGTGGCCGGGTCGTAGCGCGGCCACTTCGGTCCCGGATCGCCGTCGCGCACGAACGCCACCCAGGCCGAATGCATTTCGGAGGCCAGGGCCTGCGGCGGATTGTCGCCCTCGACGTCGGTGACGCCCTTCGCGTCCAGCAGGTCGAAGGCGAACGGAATGTCCAGGCAGTGCGCGGCCATTCCGCGATAGCCGCCGGAAGCCGTTGACATGCGGTCGAATTCGTACAGCCAGGTCGGGCGTCCGCGTCGGGCGTGCTCCTCCGCGAGCCGGTAGGACGGAGCGCGGATGGCCAGATCGCTGGCGATCTGGCCGACCAGGTGCGCGGCGGTGCAGCCGGGATAGGCTGCGCGATAAGCCTTTTCGGCGATCGCATCGATGTTCATCCGCGCCAGGGCGGCGGGGGCGGTCGCATCGGTCACCTTCGCCGAGCCCATGGTGAACTCGTCCCGGGTGAATCCGATCAGCAGCGGGATATCGGCACTGTGCCCCGAAACCAGCAGTTGCGCCGAGGATTCCGGGATGAGCGTGCCGTCCGCGACCGGAGCGAGGTGCAGCACAGCGGGATCGGCGGTGCCGGGCCCCGGTTTGGGCACCATGTTCTGGAGCTTGTGCAGGCGCTCGGGGGACAGATCCCGCAGTGCCGCAACGGCTGCGGGCACCCCGGTCCGTTTCGTGAACACCGCGGCGCCCGCCTCGGCGGCGGCACGGTCGTTCGGCTGGGCGACCACGCCGGACTGGCAGATTCCGGCCCGGAACAGCGAGCGCGCGGACGGTGCGGCCATGAGCGCCCACACCGCGCCGCCGCCCGCGGACTGCCCGGCCACGGTCACCCGGGCCGGATCGCCGCCGAAGGCCGCGATATTGTCCCGGACCCAGGTCAGTCCGGCGATCCAGTCGAGTACCGCACGGTTGTCGGGTGCGCCGTCCAGGTGCAGGAAGCCCTCGACGCCCAGCCGATAGCCGAGCGAGACCAGCACCACGCCGTCGCGGTTGAACGCCGCACCGTCGTACCACGGGCTGGCCGGGGAGCCGCCGACGAATCCGCCGCCGTGAATCCATACCAGCACAGGCAATTTCGCGTTCGGCGACGGGTCGGGCGTGAAGACGTTCAGGTTCAGGTAATCCGTGCCGGCGATACTCGGCTCCGGAATCGTGGTCACCGCCGCGACGGGGTGCAGCTGCGCCGTGGGCCCGTACGCGGTGCAGTCCCGGACCTCGGTCCACGGCGCGGGCGGGACCGGCGCGGCGAACCGCAGCTCACCCACCGGCGGCCGGGCGTACGGAATCCCCAGGAAGGCGAATCCGGTCGGCCGGCGGGCCCCGCGCACCGGTCCGAGTGCGGTGCGAACGGTATCGTGCGGCATCGACTCAGAATGCCCGGCCGAACAAGCACCCGCCAACGCCAGGGCTCCCGCCCCGAGAATCAGCGATCGGCGAGTGAGTCGGTCCGCGGGCACGGCGATCGAGCCTAGCGCGGCCATCGCCCGCAACGTCCCAGCGGAACCGGATCGGCGACCGATCGCCCCCGCCGCCACTACTGTGACGCGACTCACTCGATGGGCCGGGACATGCGCGGAGCACCGAACCATGCCGACACGCGGCCGCCGCCCCCGGAATGGACTGCGTACTCAGCGTGCGGCTGCCGGCCCCGAAGCGCCACTGCCGGGCTCACAGCGCGAGCCAGAACCGGAGCGCCACTGCCGGGCTCACAGCGCGAGCCAGAACCGGAGGGCCACTGCCGTACTCGGAGAACGCCCACCAGAACCGGAGCGCGGCCGCACTCACCTCACGCGGTCGCGCGCTGAGCGCGGCCGCATGAGGTGTGTGCGGTCGGCCGGCACAGTGTGCCGCCGCGGGACGCAATGGTCGTCTACTCGACTCGGAGTGCACACGGTCCGCGCGTGGCATTTCCCGCATCGGGCATCGCGGGTGCGCGGGAGTCGGCGCTGCTGCGGGACGCAATTGGTCGCCTGGCCGACACCGAGTGCACACGGTCCACGCTTGACATTTCCCGCATCAATCGTCGGGCGGTGCGCCGGGGTCGGCTGGTACAGGGCGCTGCGGCGAGACGCAATTGATCACCTGGCCGACGCGGAGTGCGCACGGGCTTCCGCGCGTACCGCTTCCCCAACCCGGAGGC
>CBJNFW010000428.1:0-5228 GCA_966435935.1 uncultured Nocardia sp. | reverse complement strand
AACCGCCCGTCCGCGCCCTGGGCGACCGCGCCGCAGGCGTTCACGATCTGAATGATGTTGTGGCAGTCCGCATGTCCGCACTTGCGGTCCGCGGCGTGGATGGCATCGGGATAGTTGGCGTAGTTCAGCGCGTAGGCCACCGTGCCGGTGCTCTCCGATAGCGAGAAAGCCCCATACGCATTGGGATCGGCGTTGGCGGTACCCGTACCCAGGACGCTCAGGCCCGTGGTCGAGACGACTGCCAGGCCCAAAACGGCCTTGCGCAGCAATGACATCGATGAATCCTCCCCGTTCGAGAAATATGTCGGGGAGGATCATTGCCGAGTTGCCAGGTTTTGTCCAGCGCGTTATCGGGATGGGTACAGCGCCCCAAAACCGGGTAGGCGCAACCGTTTCGGGCTGATCGCGCCCGCCCGTCGGCACTGCCGCGACGGGCTCGGCGAACGCTCGATCAGACGGTGAAACCGAGGGCGCGCAACTGTTCGCGTCCGTCCTCGGTGATCTTGTCCGGGCCCCACGGCGGCATCCAGACCCAGTTGATCTTCAGGTCCTCGACCAGGCCGCTGCGCACCAGGGCATTGCGCGACTGATCCTCGATGACATCGGTCAGCGGGCAGGCCGCCGAGGTCAGCGTCATGTCCAGAACCGCGACCTCGCCCTCGACGCGCATGTCGTAGACCAGGCCCAGATCGACCACGTTGATCCCGAGTTCGGGGTCGACGACGTCGCGCATGGCCTCCTC
This sequence comes from uncultured Nocardia sp., assembly GCA_966435935.1. GTDB lineage: Bacteria > Actinomycetota > Actinomycetes > Mycobacteriales > Mycobacteriaceae > Nocardia. The sequence continues at coordinate 4,486 of CBJNFW010000428.1, read as the reverse complement.
GAGGTCCTCCAGCCGGCCGATCTCCTCGGCCGAGAGTTCGCGCTCGGGCGCGACCGCCGCGGATTCGCTCGCCGACGTATCACTCATCGTGCTCCCCCTTCGTGGAGATGCCGTTTCCCATCACATTCTTCGCCTCCTGCGCGGAGGTTATCCGCACAACCGCGTCCTTGAACGCCATCCAGCCCAGCAGCGCGCACTTCACCCGGGCCGGATATTTCGCCACGCCCGCGAACGCGATGCCGTCGCCGAGCACATCCTCGTCGCCCTCCACGGTGCCGCGGCTGGAGATCATCTCGCTGAACGCGTCCACGACCTTCATCGCCTGCTGCACCGGCATGCCGATCACCTGATCGGTGAGCACCGAGGTGGCCGCCTGACTGATCGAGCAGCCCTGGCCGTCGTAGGAGATGTCCGCGACGTCACCGTTGTCATCGATGTGCACCCGCAGGGTGACCTCGTCCCCGCAGGTCGGGTTGACGTGGTGTACCTCGGCCCCGAAAGGCTCGCGCAGTCCGCGGTGATGCGGATGCTTGTAGTGATCGAGGATCACTTCCTGGTACATCTGCTCCATACGCATGGGGTATTCCCCTCCTGTCTAGTCGACCGCGCGCACGCCGAAGAAGCTCTGCGCCTTGCGCACGGCGGCGACCAGGGCGTCCACCTCGTCGAGGGTGTTGTACAGCGCGAACGACGCGCGGGCGGTCGCGGCGATGCCGAACCGGCGGTGCAGCGGCCAGGCGCAGTGGTGCCCGACACGGATCGCCACACCCTCGTCGTCCAGGATCTGGCCGACGTCGTGCGCGTGCACGCCGTCCACGACGAAGGACACCGCACCGCCACGATCCACGTTCTCGGTCGGGCCGATGATCCGTACCCCGTCCAGTTCGCCCAGACCCGCCAGCGCGGCGGTGACGAGCGAATGCTCGTGCGCCGCAACCGATGCCATGCCGACGCCGCTCAGATAGTCGATGGCCGCACCCAATCCCACGACCTGCGAGATCATCTGGGATCCAGCCTCGAACCGCTGCGGCGGCGGCGCGAACGTGCTGTGGTCCATGTAGACGGTCTCGATCATCGAGCCGCCGGTGATGAACGGCGGGGTGTCCTCGAGCAGCGCGCGGCGCCCGTACAGGATGCCGATACCGGACGGGCCGAGCATCTTGTGCCCGGAGAAGGCGGCGAAATCGACACCCAGCTCGCGGAGGTCCACCGGCATGTGCGGCACCGACTGGCACGCGTCGAGCACCACGATCGCGCCGACTTCCTTTGCGCGCCGGACCAATTCGGCCACCGGCGCGACCGCGCCGGTGACATTGGACTGGTGCGTGAAGGCCAGCACCTTGGTCCGCGGTGACAGATCCAGCGAGTCCAGATCGATCCGGCCGTCGTCGGTGGCGTCGTACCAGCGCAGCGTGGCCCCGGTGCGGCGCGCCAACTCCTGCCACGGGACGAGGTTCGCGTGATGCTCCACCTCGGTGATCACGATCTCGTCGCCGGCGCCGAGGCGGTACCGGAAGCGATCGTCGGAGAACGCGTAGGCCACCAGATTCAGCGATTCGGTGGCGTTCTTGGTGTAGACGATCTCGTCCGCGCCGACGCCCACGAACGCCGCGATGGCCGCGCGCGCGGCCTCGTAGGCGTCATTGGCCTCCTCGGCCAGGGCGTGCGCGCTGCGGTGCACGGCCGCGTTGTGCTCGAGGAGGAACTTGCGCTCGGCGTCGAGCACCTGCAGCGGCCGCTGCGCGGTCGCGCCCGAATCCAGGTACACCAACGGTTTCCCGTCGCGTACCGTGCGGCTCAGAATCGGGAAGTCGGCCCGGATGCGGGCGACGTCCAGGGCCGGAACGGTCACGTCGGAGACAACTGTCATCTCATGCTCCTACGGCGGCGGAGGTGAATCGCACGTATCCGTTGGCGTCCAGCTCCTCGGCCAGCTCGGGCCCGCCCTCGGCCACGATGCGGCCGCCGACGAACACGTGCACGAACTGCGGCTGGATGTACCGCAGGATCCGGGTGTAGTGGGTGATCAGCAGGATCCCGCCGTTCTCGCGCTCGGCGTAGCGGTTCACGCCCTCGGACACGATCCGCAGCGCGTCCACGTCCAGGCCCGAGTCGGTCTCGTCCAGAATGGCGATCTTCGGCTTCAGCAGGCCCAGCTGCAGGATCTCGTGCCGCTTCTTCTCACCGCCGGAGAAGCCCTCGTTGACGCTGCGGTCGGCGAAGGCGGGGTCGATCTCGAGTTCGTTCATCGACTCCTTCACCTCCTTGACCCAGGTGCGCAGCTTGGGAGCCTCGCCGCGGACCGCGGTGGCGGCGGTGCGCAGGAAGTTCGACATCGAGACGCCCGGCACCTCGACCGGGTACTGCATGGCCAGGAACAGGCCCGCGCGGGCGCGCTCGTCCACGGACATCGCCAGTACGTCCTCGCCGTCCAGGGTGATCGAGCCCTGAGTGACGGTGTACTTGGGGTGCCCGGCGATCGCGTACGACAGCGTCGACTTGCCCGAGCCGTTCGGACCCATGATCGCGTGCGTCTCACCGGATTTGATGGTGAGGTTCACGCCTTTGAGGATCCGGATCGGGTCGCCGGACTCGTCCGGATTGGCGACCTCGACGTGCAGGTCCTTGATTTCCAGGGTGGTCATCGAATCGAATTCCTTTGCAAGGGTGTGTAGTTCGTGTCAGACACCGACAGCGGCGAGTTCGGCCTCCACGGCCGCCTCGAGCCGCTCCCGGACCTGCGGGACGGTGATCTTCTGGATGATCTCGTGGAAGAATCCGCGCACCACCAGACGGCGGGCGGCCTCCTCCGGAATACCGCGAGCGCGCAGGTAGAACAGCTGCTCGTCATCGAAACGCCCGGTGGCCGAGGCATGTCCGGCGCCGATGATCTCGCCGGTCTCGATCTCCAGGTTCGGCACCGAATCGGCGCGCGCGCCGTCGGTGAGGACCAGGTTGCGGTTGGCCTCGTAGGTGTCGGTGCCCTCTGCCGCGGCGCGGATCAGCACGTCGCCCACCCAGACGGTGTGCGCGTCGGGCTTGTGCGAGGCCGGGTCGCCCTGCAGCGCGCCCTTGTACAGCACGTTCGACTTGCAGTGCGGCACAGCGTGATCCACCAGCAGGCGCTGTTCGAAGTGCTGTCCGTCGTCGGCGAAGTACAGCCCGAGCAGTTCCGCGTCGCCGCCGGGGCCGTCGAAGCGGACGGTTTCGGTCAGGCGCACCAGATCGCCGCCCAGGGTGACGTTCGCATGCCGCAGCACCGCGTCACGGCCCAGTTTCGCGTGCTGCGCGGTGGCGTGCACGGCGTCATCGGCCCAGTCCTGGACCGCGACGACGCTGAGCTTGGCGCTGTCGCCGAGGACGAATTCCACGTTCTCCGCGTAGGTTCCGCTGCCGCGGTAGTCGATGACGAGCGTGACCTTGGCGAACGCGCCCAGACGAATCTGCACGTGCCCGTAGGCGGTCTTCTCCAGCCCGGGGCCGGTGATCGTCACCAGGACCGGATCGTCGATCTCGGCCTCGGCGCCCACCGAGAGGATGGTGGCCTGCTCGAACCCCGAATAGGCTTGGGCGGCAACGCGGTCCGACGGCACACCGGCCTCGCCGAGACGGGCGTCGGACCGATCGACGGTCTCGACGCGCACGCCGTCGACCGGCTCGATCTCCACGATGGTCGCGCCGTCGCGCACCGCGCTGCCGTCGTGCAGGCCGCGCAACCGGCGCATCGGAGTGAAGCGCCACGCCTCGTCGTGGGCGGTGGGCACCTCGAAGGCCTCGACGTCGAACGAGGTGAAGACCTCGCCCTTGTTCACCGCCGGAACCCGGCCCTCACCGGCGACAGCAACGTTCTCGACCGGCATCAGCCGACGGCTCCTTCCATCTGCAGCTCGATCAGCCGATTGAGCTCGAGCGCGTATTCCATGGGCAGTTCCTTGGCGATGGGCTCGACGAAGCCGCGCACCACCATCGCCATCGCCTCGTCCTCGGTCATACCGCGGCTCATCAGGTAGAACAGCTGATCGTCGGACACCTTCGAGACGGTGGCCTCGTGACCCATCGTGACGTCGTCCTCGCGGATGTCGACGTACGGGTAGGTGTCCGAACGGCTGACCGTATCCACCAGCAGCGCATCGCATTTCACCGAGGAGTGCGAACCGTGCGCGCCCTTGTTGACCTGGACCAGGCCGCGGTAGGAGGAGCGGCCGCCGCCGCGCGCCACCGACTTGGACACGATGTTCGAGGAGGTGTGCGGCGCCAGGTGCAGCATCTTCGCGCCGGTGTCCTGGTGCTGGCCCTCACCGGCGAACGCCACCGAGAGCACCTCGCCGCGGGCGTACTCGCCGGTCATCCAGACCGCCGGGTACTTCATGGTGACCTTGGAGCCGATATTGCCGTCGATCCACTCCATGGTCGCGCCCGCCTCGGCCTTGGCCCGCTTGGTGACCAGGTTGTAGACGTTGTTCGACCAGTTCTGGATCGTGGTGTA
>CBJNFW010000427.1:0-5290 GCA_966435935.1 uncultured Nocardia sp. | reverse complement strand
TGAATACGGGACCCCGGCCCGCTGGGCGCCGGTTCACCCAGCGGGCCGGGGGCGGAGTGGGTGACCGTCACGGCCGGCTCCGTCTATCGGTTCGCATCGGGAATTCCGGTGACCGCGCGGCTAATGCGCCCCCGCCGCGTCATGGCGCGGCGGCAGGACCGGCTGGGCCACCGCCTCCCGCTCCGCGTCGGTGCGCGGGCGGGTGGTCAGACCGAACGGTTCGGTGGTGATCCGCAACTCGCCCATATCGGTGTCCGACAGCGGGTCGCGCCAGTGGTCCCAAACCGGCGACATGTCCAGGCCGCCCATGTATTTGATGTTCACCCCGTCGACATCCGGTGCGGAGTCCAACCGCTCGGCCTCGGCGACGATGACGTCGGTTCCGGTCAGCTCCTGCGCGCCGCTCGTCTCGCCGACGTCGGTGAGCCCGGCCATGATTCGGGTGAACGACTGCTCCGGCGAATCACCGTCGTGCACATCGGTGAGCTTGTGCGCGTGCGCGAAGTACTCCTCGGATCCGATGTAGTGCTCGTACATGCGCGAGACCAGCGACAGGAACCGCGTGTAGGCGCGGCGATAGGTGTACTCGTAGTACGCCAGGGCGTCGGTTTCGGCCATCTCCCCGCGCAGTGTGGTCGCTATCGCCGCGGCGGACACCAGACCGGAGTAGGTCGCCAGGTGCACACCGGTGGAAAGCAGCGGGTCCAGGAAGCAGGCCGCGTCGCCGACCAGAACGTAACCGGGACCGCAGAACCGGTCCGCGACATACGAATAATCCTGTTCGGCCTTGACCTCGGCGACCTGCGTCGCGCCCTCGAGCATCGCGCTCATCGGTTTGCTCGCCGCGATGGAGTCCAGATAGAACTGCCGAGAGTCGCTGCCGCGCAACTTCTCCGCGGCCAGTCGCGCGGACACCACATACCCGACGCTGTTGCGGCCCCCGGCGAGCGGGATGTGCCAGAACCAGCCGCCCTCCTCGGTCGAGACCACGTTGATCGCGCCTTCGGGGCTGTCGGGATGTAGCTGCGAGCCCTCCCAGTACGACCAGACCGCGACGTTGCGGAACGCGGGATGCTGGCGGCGAATGTCGAAGTGCTTGGCCAGCACGCCCTCTCGGCCCGAGGCGTCGACCAGGAAGTCGAATTCGAGGGTGTGGACGGTGTCGTCGCCGGCCCGTACCCATTCCGCCGCGGTCGGGCGTTCACCGTCGAACACGATGTTGGTGACCTTCGCCTGCTCGATGACTCGCGCACCTTGGTCGGAAGCGTTGCGCAGCAGCAGATCGTCGAAGGTGGCCCGGTCGACCTGCCAGGACCACGCCTCGGCGTCGACCAGCTTGGACCAGTCCAGCAACCAGGTGTCGTTCTGCCACTGGAAGTATCCGCCCCGCTTGATCTGGAAGCCGTGCGCGGCGACCTTGTCGTAGGCGCCGGATACCCGCAGGGTGGAAAGGCACGAGGCAAGCAGTGACTCTCCGATGTGATACCGCGGGAACGTATCCCGCTCCAGGAGAGTCACTTCCACCCCCGACCGCGCGAGCAGTGCGGCGGCTGTCGAGCCTGCCGGACCTCCGCCGACCACCAGAACGTGTGGATTTTCCTTGTTCCCCATGACAACTCCCTGGAACGTGCGAACAAGATCGTGCGCCGCGGTAGCGGCGGAATCGAGCCCGAGTCATTAGTCGGAAGACAGAATCCACAACCTCCGTAGCCGTTGGTTAACTACTCGACGGCGCACGGGAAATCAGCCTAACAGGTTGGTTTGAATCAGCCAGTCAAACAGTAATTTACGTTGCAATCGCAAATGTACGAATAGTTGCTGATAATTAGCTGATAGGGCATGAGAGAGCGGCCGGCGATGACGCGCGTCCAAGGCGTCATGACGGGTGATCGGTGAATTACGTTGCGGCAGTGGTGGTTTCCGCGAACTGCCCGGAACGGGCGCGCGGGAAGCTCATGGGAAGAGGCCGCGAATTATGCTTGGTTCGCCATACGTCACCCCGCTTTCCAGCCCATCCATAGTACGACGTATGACCGTCTTGCGACGGCGCAGCGCGCAATTCGGCTGCGGGCGCGGGCATCTGCGCTGGTCGGGGCTGAGCGAGTGAATCCCTTGCGGGGGAATGTGATTGCCGTTCACCTTTGCGTTCCGGCGTGCGGCGGAACCACGTCGGGGAGCCCGACGTGCCTCCGCCGCGTGCGGGGACGCGGAAGTTATCCGGTGGCCGCGCCGGCGGTCAGCTGCGCCATCGTCCGGGCGGCCTGCTGTGCCTCGGCAACATCACAGCGGCCGAGGCCGCAGGCGGTCGCGACGCCGTAGGCGGTGCGGCCCGCAGCCTCCTCGAACAGACGCAGTCCGTGCGCGCTGTCCGCGTCGGACTGTGGCGACACCACGCCGGCGATGATCTTCCACTCCGGGTCCAGTCGCCGCAGCGGTGCGTAGAACCCGGGATCCTGCGGAGCCGGCGCACTGCCGTACGCGCACGGAATGTGCACGGCGGGAAAGGGAGTGCCGCGAGTGAGCAGGTGCCGAGCGGTGTGATTCAGCAGCGTGACCGCGGGGGCGAGCGATCGCGGGCTGAGCAGCGATTCGTGCTGGTAGTCGCCGTAGCACAGATGCACGACACTGCGCGCACCGGTCTCGTGGATTCCGGTGAGCAGCCCGGCGAGCTGGCGGGACAGCAGCGGTGCGGCCGCCCACTTGGACCCCAGCTGTGCGGCTTTGACCATGCCCAGCAGCGCGAACGGTGATTCCACCTGCCAGACCACTCGGTCGCCGTAACGCTCGGTCACCGCGCTGATCTCCTCGAGCGCGGCCTCGGTGAACACCGGCAGCGCCCGCAGCGCGGCCACGATGAGATTCGACCGTCGCAGCGCCGGGCCGAGCGGGAATCCGGCCGACACCGCGGCGCCGGCGAAGACGAACATCGCCAGATCCAGCGGGTTCGGTTGGCTCAGTTGTAGTCTCGTCTGTGCCAGATCCGGCCGCGCGGCACGCAGCTCATCGAAGGCGGCGACCACGGACCCGATGCGCTCGAGCCGGTCCATCGACACGTGCCGCGGCTCCAGCTTCGCTCCGCGGCGCAGGCCGTAGCTGGGAAAATCGCTGTAGTCGGCATATTCGCCGCCACGAACGATCTCGAAGACGTCATCGTGCTTCGCGCGGTCGCGCAGATACTGCAGGATCCAGTCCGGATCCAGATCGCAGGGCAACCCCGTCAAATGGCCGCCGCTGTTGTCCGCGAACCAGCGCAGCACCGCACCGTCTCCGGTCATCAACTCCTTCGGAACACTCCCCACAAAATGCGCATATCTGGTCATCGACACTCCTCGCTGTTCCGTTTTGCCCGATAACATTCTGAGCTGAATCGGTTGCCCACGAACAACTTTGCAAGAAACTACGAGGTCAGCGCGGGTGCCGCGGTAGCGATGAGAGGGGCCGCGGGTCAGTGGTAGCCGGTGATCCGGCCCATCCGGCCGATGAAGTCGGTGGCGTCCTCGTTGGTGCCGTGACCGGCGTCCCAGTAGATGGCGATGTTCACGTAGGCGCCGAGGTCCTGCAGCCCGGTGGCGGCCGGGTCGGTGCCCCGGCACCATCCGTAGGCGCCCATCGGCGTGATCGATCGGCGATGGGCAGTAGCCGGCGCTGGCTAAGACGGCGTCGGCTTGCGCCGCCTGCGATGCCGGCGTCGACATGTGGCTGCCGATCGAGTTGCCGAGCAGGATCGGTGCCTTGGTCGCGTCGAGTTTCCTGCCGTGATCTCGACCGGACGCTGGTGTTCAGGCTCTGGTACTTCTCGTTCACCGGCTTGCTGACGTAGACCGGGTGCTTCAGAAGTGGTAGGTCACCGATTTCGCCGTCGTCCCTGCTGTCGATCACGGTGGCGCACAACGGATATTCGCCCACTGCTCGTTTTCGCGCTGACCGCTGTGGTCGTATCGGCCTGACTGATGGTGATCAGCGGGCGTGCGCGCGCGGTCGCGGCGGGTCAGACCGGGTCCGGGAACGCCTGTTCGCGGAGCTGACGCAGGGTCCGAGTGAGGATGCGCGACACCTGCATCTGGGAGATGTTCAACGCCCGCGCGATCTGGTTCTGCGTCTTGTACTCGAAGAAGCGCATCACCAGGATGCGGCGCTCGCGGCGCGGCAGGTCGGCGATGAGCGGGCGCACGGCCATCGCGTCCTCGGTCAGCTCGTAGCAGTGCTCCTCCACGCCGAGGCGGGCACTCACCGGGTTGTGGTCGCTGTCGTCGTCGATGACCACCTCGTCCAGCGAACTGGACCGGTACGCGTTCCCGGCGACCAGGGCCTGGGAGACGTCGACCAGATCGGCCGACAGCTCGTTCGCGAGTTCCCGCGCGTTCGGCATCCGCTCGAGGTCCTGCGCCAGCCGCTCGGTGGCCGGACCGACCAGCGACTGGAGGTCCTTGAGCCGGCGCGGCACCCGGGTCGCCCAGGTGCTGTCGCGGAAATACCGCCGGACCTCGCCCATGATGGTCGGAACCGCGAAGGACAGGAACGATGTTCCGCGCTCGAGGTCGAAGCGGTCCACGGCCAACACCAGTCCGAGCTGGGCCACCTGGTACAGGTCCTCATAGCTCTCGCCGCGGCCGGTATAGCGCAGGGCTATGTGTTCGGCGAGCGGCAGGCACAACCGGATGATCTCGGTGCGCAGCTCCTCGCGATGGTGATCGCCGGCGGCGCATCCGGCAAGTTTGTCGAACCAGGCATCGATGTCGTCGTAGCTGTTGGGGCCGTGACGGGACCGGGGAGGCCCGGCCTCGGCCACGATCGGGTCGTGGACCATCGGAGATCCTCTCGTTGCCACGTGAATGCGACAAATCTGGAGTACCCATTGCGCACACGATCGAAAAGTGCTGCGAGTCTCGCGGCGGCGAGCGGACGAGGGCGTTTCGGCGCACCGAGCCCGGGTAGGGCGAAGCTGTCAGCGATTCCGGCATTCTGGAGGTGGATGTCTTGTCCGAGCACGAAAAGACCGGTGCCCGTGAGGGTTTGGAGGGCGTCGTCGAAGGCGTCAAAGGCCGGGCCAAGGAGGTCGCCGGTGCCGCGGTGAACGATGACGAACTGCGGCGCGAGGGGCGGGCCCAGCAGGACCGGGCCGAATCCCAGCGCACGGCGGCCGAGAAGGAGGCCGAGGCGGAGAAGGAACGCAGCAAGGCCGAGGCCGATGAGGCCCGCCAGCGTGCTCACCAGCACGATGGTGACTGATCGCGACGTCGAAGCCGCGCATCGCAGGCCGCCCCTGATCCGGGGCGGCCTGCTTTGTCCC
>CBJNFW010000426.1:0-5335 GCA_966435935.1 uncultured Nocardia sp. | reverse complement strand
CGACACCCATTTCCAGCAGCATTATCGGTGGCTCGAAGAGCAGGGTACCCCGCCGACGCAGAGCTGACCTCGTACCGCGCCGATGATCATTTCGCCTGCTGGCGTCATGGTTGCCCGGTCAAGTTGCCGCGCCCGTCAGTCGGTGCGCAAAACGATGCCCTGTGCGTTGAAGAACAGGCCGCCTGGAGACAGAAGTACAGACCGTGCGTTGTCGACCTGGCGGTCGCCGGCATCACCGCGCAATTGTACGACTGCTTCCCGAAGGTGGCCCGCGCCTTGGGAACCGCCTTCGGACAGGCTGCCGCCGTGTGGATTGATCGGCACGCGTCCGTCGATCAACACGCGGTTGCTGCCCTCGTCCCAGTGCTCGCGCAGGAAGTCGCCCCCTTCACCGGGCTTGCAGAACCCGTAGGACTCGAGACAGTGCAGCGTGATGATCGAGAATCCGTCGTACGGGAACACGACATCGACGTCGTTGATGCCCAACTCGCTTCGTTCCAGCAGGGCCCGTGATGCCACAGTCTGCCCGGTGTGGTCGAGGGCGACGGTGAGGTGTTCCTCGGGGTGGGCTGTCAGGCCCATGGACAGGGCGTGAACCAGGACAGGGGTGGTCGGCAGATCACGCGCTCGTTCGGCGGTGGTGACGATGAACGCGTCAGCGCCGTCGACGGGTACGTCCATGTCGTATAGACAGAGGGGTTCGCGGATCATGCGGCCGCCGAGATAATCGGTCATGGTCAATGGGTCACGCATGACGGCGTCGGGGTTGTGCAATGCTCCGGCGCGCCCGTTGAGCGCCACCAGGCCGAGGTCTTCCCGGCTGCGACCGTATTGCGTCAGGTAGCGGGCTGCCCATGCCGCATACCCTGTCGGACCGAACATTCCGTAGGGTTCGGATTCGGTGTGGCCGTCACCGAGTACGGCGCGGCCATCGCCGAGTCCGGCAGCGGCTCGAACCCGGAATGGATCGCGGGCGAGACGGTACACGGAGTGGTAGACCAGTACGGCGTTGGCGGTGCCTGACCATACCGCGTTGACTGCGGCAGTGAAGTGGTTGTTGATCGGTGGGCGTGCGCCGGTCCAATAAGTGACCGCCGGAAGCCCCAGTGCCGACGCCACGACGGCGGGGTCGATGCCGTTGGTGTGCAGGCCGCCGCCGACGACACCATCGATGTCCGCGGCAGTGAGTCCGGCATCGCGAATGGCGGCCGTTGCGGCCTCGAGAACCATCGTGAGTTCGCTGGTATCGCGGTTGCGGTTGTACAGCGATCGGCCGAGTCCGGAGATCGCGATGTGGTCCTTGATCGGGTTGCGCTGAGGAAGAAGTTTCATCAGGCGTTCTCCTTTCCGGAAACGGCGCGGAAGGCGGGCCACGGTGCACCGTCCCTGTCGATCCAGGTCAGTTCTACGGTTTGCCCGATGCGCTGTTGCGACTGCGGCGTCTCGACCAGTGGTGCGACGATCCGCAGGCCGGTCTGTTCGGTGAGCTCGATCGCGGCCAGCGGCCAGGGCGGGGAGTACGCGACGACAGGCGGTCCCTGGTGCAGGAGTGTGAGCAGATGGACCGTGCCGGTACCCGCGACCTCGCGCGCGGTGACGTCGGCCGACCAGCAGGACGGGCAGATCGGGCGTAGCGGGGTGTGCCAGGTCTGGCAGTCGGCGCACCACCCGGCTACGAGCTCACGCCTGAGCAGGCCGCGGTAGAACTCGATGTTGACCTGGTCCAGCCGGATTTGGGGATACCGCTGGAAGACTTCTTCGTCTGTGGGGGTTCGGGTCGGTTCGGCGGTGTGTTCGCCTACCGTTTCTGCGGCAGCGGCAGAGCTGCCCGCTGTCGATGACTCGTTCGCCATTCGTCCTCCTAGGCTCATTGTCGAGTGTTCACTTGCAGTTTCGATATTTCGGCGGTGGCGTGCATGAGCAGTCACGGGCGCACGAAACGTGTTCTCGCAGAGGAGTATTGGGCCGCTCATGTCGCCGTCACGCCGAGAAAGCCGACTCGAGCGCGGCGACCTGGGCGGCCCGGAATGCGCGGGTGACGCCTGCGTGCGTCAATATCTCGTCGAATCCATGGAATGCGCCGGGAACCTCCAGCACCTCGCACGGGACGCCGGCCGCGCGGAGTCGTTCGGCGTAAGCCATGTCCTCGGCGTGGAACAGGTCGAGAGTGCCGACGCCGATCCAGGCGGGGGCGAGCCCGCTCAGGTCGGTGCGTCGTGCCGGGACAGCCTGCGCCGGATCGGCGGCGCCGAGATAGGACTCCCATCCGAACCGGTTGGCGGCGGTATTCCACAGCCGGAAGCGCCCGGTTTCCAGCTCGGGGCCGACGGAACGGTCGTCGAGCATCGGGTAGGCGAGCAGTTGGAGTAACGGTTGGACGCCGCCCCGGTCGCGTGCCGCGAAAGCGAGCGCGGCGGCGAGACCGCCGCCAGCGCTACCGCCGGCGATCACGATTCGTCCAGGATCTACTTCGGGTTGTGCGCCCAGCCACTGTAGGGCGGCGTAGCAGTCGTCCAGCGCGGCGGGATAAGGGTTCTCGGGGGCGAGGCGGTAGTCGACGGCCGCGACAACGGCGCCGAGTTCGGTGGCGAAGTGGCGGCACATCGCGTCGTTCTGCTGCGCGCTGCCGAGTACGTAGCCTCCGCCGTGGATCCAGAGCAGACCCGGTGCGGAGGAGGCGGTCACGGCAGGTCGGTGCACCCGTACAGAACCTCCGTCTCCGAAGTGGGCGACCTCCACGCCGCGGCGCCCGGACAGTCGCGCGAGGCGACGCACCAGCGGTAACAGCGCTGGCGTGATGGTGCTCGGCGGCAGAATCGCCGCCGCGACTCGCAGATCCGGATGGAAGGGTGCTGTATCGAGGCGGTTGCGTAAGGCCACGGCCAGCGAGGCCGGTCTTCGCAACAGGCGCGATGTCGTCAACTCGGCTTCCTTCTTCTCTGCGGTGGTCAACCGGCGCGCCCCGGCAAGCCTTCGATACCTGGCTGCGTCATCGCCTGGGCCACCGGGCTCGTCGGGAATGTCGTCCCAGCTTCTGTAGATGATGCCGCATTTTCAATACACTGTAAAGTATATGCGCGTGATCCGGTGTAGGCCGATCCACCGGCGTTACGCCGGGACCCAGCGCCGATTCTCGGCGGCTCGCGTTGTTGTGTCCGCTCGATGTCGTTGCCCTACGCAGCGAGTTTCTCGGCCAGTTCAGTTGCCCGCGCTTTCAGGAGCGTATTGAGGACCCTCACCGGAGAGGTGGGCCATATCTCTAGGCGGGCATCGAGTGTGTCGAGCCAGCGCTGGGTCAGTGCAGCGACCAAATGGTCGCGCATGGCGTCGGTGGGGTGGGTGTAGCGGCGTTGGACCGAACGATCCAGGTGGCCGATGCGGTCGTCGATCAAAACTGGCGGAATACCCAGTTCCTCCATGTCGGTGCGGTGGCTGTGACGGTTGCCGTGCGGTGTCATTCCTTGGGCCAGTGGCTCCCATGCGCCGGTCGCTCGTTGTTCGGCGCGTGGCCCACGCACGGGTACGCCGGGGAACTGGACGTCGGCATCGCGAATCCAGACGGGGTGCTCGGGCCGCCGCCCTTCTCTCGGGATCTGGCCGGAGACTGCGGGGGTGAAGATCCATCGATACAGTCCGGCGCGACGTTGATGCCATACCGTGTCGAGAGCCACCGGGACGTATCCGATTGCCTGGGCGGCGGTGAGGATTCGAGCGCGGGTCGATTCCGCGATCGGTTTGCCGCCTCGCAATGCGATGGAAGCGGTATGCCGGTTGACGCCTGCGGACCGGGCGACGTCGTTCAGGGTCGGTCCTCCCTTGCGTCGTGTGCCGCACCCCTTTTTCTGTCCGCTGAAGACGTATGTGCCGTTGTGGCAAGGGCATACGGCGGGCTGGGTTCGGTCGATGTGTTCGACGAGTAGCAGCCAGAGGAAGTCGGGTAGGTCGATGTCGCGTCGGCTGTTCTCCTTGGGAGGGTCCTTGTAGAACGTGCCTTCGACTTCGGACAGCTGCCATTCGACTCGCAGGGTGTGCCGTGTTTTGGTGCGTTCGGTGGGGGTGTCGGCCGGGACGAACTGTGTTTCGAGTCCGGTCAGCTCACCCAGGCGCAAACCGGTGTAGTTGGCGAGGATCATCAGTACGAATTCGTCGTCCCTGCCGGACAGCAAGGCCATCCGTTCCGCGATGAGTAGCGCCGTAATCCCTTGTGCGAGAACCTTTCGCTTCTCCTGACCGCGGTCTGCATACACGCGGCGGCCGCGGTTGCGTGGGCGGCGAGCAGGGTTGTCGGAGATCCGCTGCGCTGCAACGGCATCCCCGAGGACCAGGTGTAACAGTGCCCGGTACTGCTCGATCGTGTCGGGCGCGTATTTGGCCCTTCGGAGCTTGCTCACCCATTGAGCGATCGATGCCTTCGTTATTTCGTTCAGGGAGGTGCCCCCGAACTCGGGAAGCAGGTGTGATTGCAGTCTGGACTTATAGTTCGCCATCGTTGCCGGGGCCAGATCCTGCTCGGTGTACCAGAGTTCGGCCCAATCGTGGAACAAGATGTTCCGCGGGTTGTTGGCGCCGGACTGAGAAAGAGCCAGCGGCGGCGAACCTGGCGTGGGTACCGACGTCTCGCCCCGGCGGAGGGCCACCTCGCGGTGATCAGCTTCCTGTTCGGCGAGGCGTTTAGTTGCGAATCGTATGGGTTTCCCGGCGGTGTCCCGGACGACCTCGTAGTTTCCGCTGCCGGTGGCATAGTGCGCTTCGTAGTACCCCTTGCGAGGTTTGGCGTACCCCAACTCGACCGACTCCTGAGTCCGCGCTGCTCGCAGCGCATTAGAGGGTGAACCAGATTCCCGCCCAGTGAAAGGAATACTCTGGTTGACTCGCGCCGATCTCACCCTCCGACGCGTCTGCGGTGGACTCACGCAGGCACTGGTACCGGCAGCAGTTTAACCAGACGCTTCTCGATCGAGCAATCATCAGCCAGTGACGGCCCTCGAAAATGCGTTGTGCGGCACGCCACCTCGAAATTCTTCAGCGAATATCACGCAATCGTGAAGGGAGGTGCATTCCGCTGCCCTCGACATGAGGTAACCGGCTGATTGCGGCGCTCGGATCCAGCTGCTCGTTCGAGGCCCGATTTCCCAGATTTTTCCCAAAACCGTCATGCGGACTTGCGATCGCTGCTCATGTCGCTGGCACGAAGAGGGGGCTGCGACCATTATTCCAGGTCAGGGGCACTGCGGTATCTCAACTACTCGAGTCGGGCTGAGCGGATTCTCCTCCGCAACGTCATTCAGATCGTGAACGCCTGCGGCGCGGTCGCCCAGGGCGCGGACGGGCGGTT
>CBJNFW010000425.1:0-5341 GCA_966435935.1 uncultured Nocardia sp. | reverse complement strand
GACCTCGCCCTTGAGGCACGCGTCTCCGCCGTCCTTGTGCGACGCTGCGACGTGTTCCGGCCGAACCGACACCACGGCTTCGACGCCCGGCGTCAAGCCGGCGCCGAGCCGGCACGGAAGCCGGATGTTGTGCGGCCCGGCCGCGACCTCCATCCGGGACATCGCCGAGCGGGCCGGGGTCAATCACGGTCTGGTGTTCCGGCACTTCGGGGCCAAGGATCAGCTGGTGGCCCGGGTGCTGGACGAGCTGGCCGCCGGATCCCTCGCGGCACTGGAACGTTCGGGCCCCGATGACCGCTCGCCGC
The DNA here is from genome assembly GCA_966435935.1 of uncultured Nocardia sp. GTDB lineage: Bacteria > Actinomycetota > Actinomycetes > Mycobacteriales > Mycobacteriaceae > Nocardia. The sequence continues at coordinate 5,036 of CBJNFW010000425.1, read as the reverse complement.
TGGATGACGCCCTGCGCCGGCACCTGACCGTGCTGGCTCGCAGCATCCTGGACGGCTATCCCGTCGCCCGGATGCAGCGCGGCTTCCCGGTGATCTCGCGACTGATCGAGCGGGCGCGGCCGTTCCACGAGTCGGACCACGACGCCGCGCTGGCCGTGGCCCATGTGGCGGCGTTATCGCTGGGGTGGCAACTGTTCGGGCCGTTCCTGCGGGGTGCGGCGGGGCTGGAGGACATGCCGGACGACCGATTGCAGGCGGATATCGACGCCGAGGCGGTCCGCATCCTGCTGTCCGGCCGCGGCGATACGATCCCGCCGGCCGAATGAGGCGACGGCCCTGGTTGTCGGTGCGGATCGGTACGGTTGTCTCGTGAACGCGGATGGATGACGGATTGTTCGAGGCTCCCGGTGCGCGGGCATCGTCCGCGAGTGCGGAGGAGTTCTCGATGGGGCAGGCCGCCGGACGATTGGCTCCGCTGGCGGTGCGGATGCGTCCGGCGAGTCTGGACGAGGTGGTCGGTCAGCAGCATCTGCTGGGTGCGGGTTCGCCGCTGCGGCGACTGATCGAGGGATCCGGTGCGGCGTCGGTACTGCTGTACGGGCCGCCGGGGACCGGTAAGACGACGCTGGCCTCGTTGATCTCCCAGGCCACCGGCCGCCGGTTCGAGGCGTTGTCGGCGTTGTCGGCCGGGGTCAAGGAGGTGCGGGCGGTCATCGATGTGGCCCGGCGCCGGTTGCTGGCCGGTGAGCAGACGGTGCTGTTCATCGACGAGGTGCACCGGTTCTCCAAGACCCAGCAGGACGCGCTGCTGGCCGCGGTGGAGAACCGGGTCGTGCTCCTGGTCGGCGCGACCACGGAGAACCCGTCCTTCTCGGTGGTGTCGCCGCTGCTGTCGCGGTCACTGGTGCTGCAGCTGAAGTCGTTGTCGGAGAACGATATTCGGCAGGTTTTGCGGCGGGCCGCGGACGATCCGCGGGGACTGGGCGGCGAGTACGCGATCAGCGAGGAGGCGCTGGATCACATCGTGCGCATCGCGGGGGGAGACGCGCGCCGGGCGCTGACCGCGCTCGAGGCCTCGGCGGAGTCCTCGCTGGACGGCAACGTCGGGGTGGATCTGGTGGAGGCGAGCGTCGATCGCGCGGCCGTGCGCTACGACCGCGCCGGAGATCAGCACTACGACGTGATCAGCGCCTACATCAAATCCTTGCGCGGCTCGGACGTCGACGCGGCGCTGCATTATCTGGCCCGGATGATCAGCGCCGGCGAGGACCCGCGCTTCATCGCCCGCCGCCTGATGATCCAGGCCAGCGAGGACGTCGGCATGGCCGACCCGACCGCGCTGCAGACCGCCGTCGCCGCCGCCCAGGTGGTGCAGCTGGTCGGCATGCCCGAGGCTCAGCTCGCGCTCGCGCACGCCACCATCCACGTCGCGACCGCCCCGAAATCCGGTGCCGTGGCCGCGGCCACCGGCGCGGCCACGTCCGACATCGGTCGAGGAAAGGCCGGTGCGGTGCCCGCGCACCTGCGCGACGGCCACTACGCCGGCGCCGCGAAGCTCGGCAACGCCCAGGGCTACAAGTACCCGCACGACCACCCCGACGGTGTGTTGTCCCAGCAGTACCCGCCCGACGAACTGGTCGGCACCGACTATTACGCCCCCACCGACCACGGTTACGAGCGCGAAGTGGGCCCCCGGGTGACCAAACTGCGCCGCATCGTCCGTGGCCGCTGATATCACGACGCCGACTCCCGAGGTCGCGGCCCGGGTCGATTCTGGACTGACGGAGCGGGGGGAGCGAAGCGGAGGAGGGAAGAATCGAGCCTTGGGGGGCCGTGACCCGCCGGAGCGAAGCGGAGGCCAAGGGTACAGTAGGCTTGATATCTGTGCAGACCCACGAGATTCGACGGCGCTTCCTGGACCATTTCGTCCGTGCCGGCCACACCGAGGTGCCCAGTGCCTCCCTGATCCTGGCCGACCCCAACCTGCTGTTCGTCAACGCAGGCATGGTGCAGTTCGTGCCGTATTTCCTCGGTCAGCAAACCCCGGCATTCGCGACCGCGACGAGCGTGCAGAAGTGCGTGCGCACGCTGGACATCGAGAACGTCGGCATCACCACCCGGCACAACACCTTCTTCCAGATGGCCGGCAACTTCAGCTTCGGCGACTACTTCAAGCGCGGGGCGATCGAGCTGGCCTGGTCGCTGCTGACCGGGTCGGTCGAGGACGGCGGCTACGGCTTCGATCCCGAAAAGCTCTGGGCCACAGTCTATCTGGACGATGACGAGGCCGAGAAGATCTGGCTGTCGGTCGGTGTGCCGCCCGAGCGGATCCAGCGCCGCGGCATGGCGGACAACTACTGGTCCATGGGCATTCCCGGTCCGTGCGGCCCGTGCTCGGAGATCTACTACGACCGCGGCCCGGAGTACGGGCGTGAGGGCGGGCCCGAGGCCGACGAGGATCGCTACCTCGAGATCTGGAACCTCGTGTTCATGCAGAACGAGCGTGGCCAGGGGCGCGGCAAGGACGATTTCGAGATCCTCGGCCCGCTGCCGAAGAAGAATATCGACACCGGTATGGGTGTCGAGCGCGTCGCGTTCCTGCTGCAGGGTGTGGACAACGTCTACGAGACCGATCTGCTGCGCCCCCTCATCACCCGGGCCGAGGAGCTGACCGGCCGGGCGTACGGCGTGGAACATTCCGACGACGTGCGGTTCCGCGTCATCGCCGATCACGCCCGCACCGCGGCCATGCTGATCGCCGACGGCGTGAATCCCGGTAACGACGGCCGCGGTTACGTGCTGCGCCGCCTGCTGCGCCGCATCGTGCGCTCGGCCCGGCTGCTGGGTGCGGACAAGCCGGTGATGAGCGAGTTCATGTCGGTCGTGAGCGAGCTGATGGCTCCCTCGTATCCGGAGCTGGCCACCGATCTCGTGCGGATCGAGACGGTCGCGGTCGGTGAGGAGACCGCGTTCCTCAAGACGCTGGCCACCGGTTCGAAGCTGTTCGACGACACCGTGGCCGAGGTGCGCTCGGCCGGCGGGGCGCGGATCGCCGGTTCGGACGCGTTCACCCTGCACGACACCTACGGCTTCCCGATCGATCTGACCCTGGAAATGGCCGCCGAGGCCGGACTCGAGGTCGACGAGGCGGGCTTCCGCTCGCTGATGGCCGAGCAGCGCCAGCGCGCCAAGGAGGACGCCCAGTCCCGCAAGCACGCGCACGCCGACCTGACCATCTACAAGGAGCTGGTCGACCGCGGCCCGACGGAGTTCACCGGATTCGACGAACTCACCTCGGAGGCAAAGGTTCTCGCGCTCATCTCGGACGGCGTGCGGGTTCCGGTGGCTTCGGCGGGACAGAGCGTCGAGGTGATCCTGGATCGCAGCCCGCTGTACGCGGAGTCCGGCGGCCAGATCGCCGACCGGGGTTCGCTCACCGCGTCGGGGCTGAAGGTGCGTGTCAACGACGTACAGAAGATCGCCAAGCAGCTGTGGGTGCACAAGACCACGGTCGAACAGGGCATGATCACCGAGGGTGACACGGTGCTGGCGCAGGTCGATCCGTCCTGGCGGCAGGGCGCGACCCAGGGGCACTCGGGCACGCATATGGTGCATGCCGCGCTGCGTCAGGTGCTCGGCCCGAACGCGGTGCAGGCCGGTTCGCTGAACAAGCCGGGCTATCTGCGCTTCGACTTCAACTGGCAGGGCCAGCTGTCCGAATCACAGAAGGCCGATATCGAGGCGGTCTCCAATGACGCCGTGGGTGCGGACTTCCCGGTGAACACGTTCGTCACCGATCTGCCCAAGGCCAAGGCGATGGGCGCGATGGCGCTGTTCGGCGAGAACTACGGCGACGAGGTGCGCGTCGTGGAGATCGGCGGCCCGTTCTCGATGGAGCTGTGCGGCGGTACGCACGTCGAGCACTCCTCGCAGATCGGCCCGATCACCGTGCTCGGTGAGTCCTCGGTCGGTTCGGGCGTGCGGCGTGTGGAGGCGTTCGTCGGCCTGGACTCGTACCGGTATCTGGCAAAGGAGCGCGCGCTGCTGGCCGGTGTCGCCTCCTCGTTGAAGGTGCCCAGCGAAGAGGTGCCCGCCCGCGTGGAGCAGTTGGTGGAGCGGCTCAAGGTCGCCGAGCGCGAACTCGAGCGGACCAAGGTGCAGGCCGTGCTGTCGCAGGCCGGGAAGTTCGTCGAGGACGCCGAGCGCGTCGGCCGGGTCCTGCTGGTCGCCGCGGCCGCGCCGGAGGGGGTCGGCGCGGGTGATCTGCGCACCCTGGCCGGGGATATCCGCGGCCGCTTCGGCAGTGAACCGGCCGTGGTGGTGCTGCTGGGCAACGATGGCGGCAAGGTGCCGTTCGTCGTGGCGGTGAACAAGCCCGCGCAGGATCTGGGCTTCAAGGCCGGCGATCTGGTCGGCAGCTTCGGTCCGAGCATCGCCGGACGCGGCGGCGGCAAGCCGGAGATGGCGCAGGGAGCGGGATCGGATCCGTCCGGGATCGCGCCCGGTCTGGTCGCCGTGCGCGCGCGGGTGGCCGAGCTCGCCGCCTGATGCACGACTCCCCGGGCGACCGGACTTCGGAGGGATCATCGCCGGCGTCCGGTTCGGTCTCCGATCGGCCGGATGCCGCGACCGACCCTGGTCGCGGGAGGCGGATCGGCATCGATGTGGGCACGGTCCGCATCGGCGTCGCCTCCTGCGATCCGGACGGAATTCTGGCCACTCCGGTCGAGACCGTGCCACGCGCCGGCAAGGGTAAGAGCGGTGCGGGTAGCGGGAAAGGCGCTCCGGCGACCGATCTGGCCCGAATTGCCGAGATTGTGCGGGAATACGAGGCCGTCGAGGTTATCGTCGGGCTTCCGCGCACACTTCGTGGCGAGAACGGCGCATCGGCGACACTCGCCGCAAGGTTTGCGAAGAGTTTGCAATCGGTGCTTCCCGATGTGCCGATAAGACTTTCCGACGAACGTTTGACTACGGTGGCAGCTGCACGTGCACTGCGAGACAGTGGAGTTCGCGCACGTGGGCAGCGGCAGATG
>CBJNFW010000424.1:0-5367 GCA_966435935.1 uncultured Nocardia sp. | reverse complement strand
ACCGTGGCGGTGAATTTCTCGGCGCCGTCGGGGAAATGTCCGCAGAAGATCACCACGTAGGCCCAGAGGTTGCGAAGCATGTTCGCCGCCAGGTTCGCCATCAGAGTACGTTGCCACCGTCGGCCGCTCAGTACCGGAAACAGCAGGTAGTCCTTGCCGGCCTGCCGGGCGATCTTCCGGATCAATGCGCGAGCCTGGGTGAGTTTGTCCGCTCTGGACGTGGCGCGGGCCCATGCGGCGTCCAGACCGTGAATGGCGATGCCCCATTCGAACATGGCCGCCAGCACCAGGTTCTGCAACGGCTGCACCAGCATGTACGGACGCCAGCGCTGGTCGCGAGTCACGCGCATCACGCCGAAGCCGACATCGTCGTCGAAGCCGAGAACGTTGGTGAACACATGGTGGCGATAGTTGTGGCCATGACGCCACTGCGACGACAGGCCCGCCATATCCCATTCCCAGGTGGTGGAATGGATTTCCGGATCGTTCATCCAATCCCATTGACCGTGGCAGACGTTGTGGCCGATCTCCATGTTCTCGACACTTTTGGCCGCCGCCAAGCCGGTAGCCCCCAGAATCCACCCGAGTCTGCCGCGGCTGAGCGCGATCGTGAGCCGCGCCGCGGTGTCGAGGGTCCGTTGGAACGCGATCGTGCGCCGGATGTAGTTCGCATCCCGCGTTCCGCGCTGATCCTCGATGTCCTGGCGGATTCCGTCGAGCTCACGTCCCAGCGCCTCGATGTCGGCCGCGCTCAAATGCGCGTAGACAGCGACCTGCGTAATGGCCATATCAGCGCTTGAACACGCCTCTCAGATTGTGCTCCAGCCAGTCGAAGGGGCCGTGGCCTTCCGCCCGGCCTTCGGTGGGGGCTCGGGTACCAACGTTGCGGAGGCTTTTCCCGATGCCTTCCCTGGTGGTCCGGATTCGGTGCGCGATCTTGTTCTGGGTCATCGGAAAGATTCCCGTCCTCGGAGATGTGCGGTTCGGCCACGGCAGCCGAGTCGGCCGACCGTTCGACGCATGCACCGGCTATTACTTCAGCCTAGCTTCGGTCACCCACTATGTCTACATCGTAGAGTTACGACGTTGACGTATGCCTTTGGAGGTCATCGTTGCTGGGAGGCGCCACCCTCGGGCGAGTTCGCGGCCAAGCCGGTGAGCAGGATGTCGAGGCCACGTTCGAGTTCGGCGGCGCCGTCGTAGCCCGCCAGTACCGTCGCCAGCTCGCGCAGTACCGGGAACTCTCCGACGGGCAGCCGGTACAACCCGAGCCGGAGCAGGTCGTCGGTTTCGTCGGGATTCTCCACGATCTCCTGCAACTCGTTGAGAACATGCCCGAACAGGAAACCGAACAGCGCCCGGTAAACATGCAGTGCCTCCGCGCCGGAGAATCCGGCACGCGTCAGCAGCGCCAGAATGTCCTCCAGCGGCCGCAGCACCGCCCGCGGCCGCAACCCCAGCGGTGTCGCCAGCGGCCGAGTGACCAACAGTGGCACCGCATGCGGATGTGCCAACGCCAGCCGCCGGAAATCCCGTGCCACAGTCCGCAATTGGGCCATCCAGTCCGAATCGGTGGCATCGACGGACAACTGCGCCAACACAACCTCGGCCACACCGTCGAGCACTGCGGCCTTGTTCGGCACATGGCGATAGATCACCATCGGATCGCGCCCTACCGCATCGGCCAGCCGCCGCATCGACAACCCGTCGACCCCGTCCTGATCAACGATCTCCAGCGCCGCGGCCAGCACCGCGGCCCGCGTCACGGGACCATCCTCGTGCCGGGGAGACCGGCGATTGAAACGCCCCGCCCCGGGCCGGGTGGACTTCTGGTTGATCGGCGGTTCGGCCATCACGAACAGCATTCCATTCTTCGACCTCGGCTCTCTGTCAACCTAGTGTAGACCTACGTCGTTGACGCAACGCGGAAAGGCTGCCGGTAATCGTCCTCCAGCCGGCTGCATCGCTCACCATGCCTCGAATCCCGTAGACCTACGATGTTGACATCAGGGCTCGCTCAGAGTGTACTGAAAGCGTCGACAGATCCAGGGGGCCGTCGAGATTGAGTTCGCAAAAGCTGACCAGCCGATAACGGCACACCATGACAGCGCGATGTGCGTAATCGGCGATCCGCCGGACATAGTGTGCGTCCCTCCAGAGGTCACCTGAGAAGTGCACGCCGGGCCCCGACCGTGATTCGATCCGAACCAACCGCTCGTCGCGCTTGTGTGCTCCACGCTCCTCGGCGTCAGTTCCTCGGAATGAAACGAAGGGTGATTCACGTCATACGCTCAGAGAAACTCACTGCCGACGGTGCAGGTATTCGACGACTTTGCCCGGAGCCGAGTTGTTGTCGGCCCGGCGCTGATTCCACGGTGGATCGACGACGTAGAGTCGGCGGCCCTGGCCTGGTGAGTGTCCGAGCCGGAGCGCATCGATGAATGATGTGACCGAGTGATCCGGCTGCACGACCGCTGGCCGGAGCAGGTGGCACTGAGCCCGGTGACGTCACTGATCGAACGAATTGCCGACGCGGTGCCACGGCAGCCGCAGACGCTCGGCAGGCTGGCGCGAGGCACGATCTGCGGCGCGGCCTACTTCATCCGCCGTCGCCTCACCGGGGACTACCCGGTCGACGAGTTCGGTCTAGACGAGCATCTGCTCGAATCCGTCCTGCTACCGGCGCTGCGGCCACTGGCCGAGCTGTGGTTCCGGGTACAGGTCGACGGCATCGAGAACATTCCCGAATCCGAGGCCGCCCTCATCGTGGCCAACCATGCCGGCGTGGTGGCGCTGGACGGGCTGATGGTGCAGTTGGCCGTGCACGATCGGCACCCCAAGCAGCGGGCGCTGCGCCTGCTGGCCGCCGACCTCGTCTTCCGGACGCCGATCATGGGCGGGCTGGCCCGCAAGGCCGGCCACACCCGTGCCTGCCCCGCCGATGCCGAGCGGCTGTTGCGGGCAGGCGAACTGGTGGGTGTGTTCCCCGAGGGCTTCAGGGGCGTCGGCAAGCCCTACAGTCAGCGCTACAAGCTGCAACGCTTCGGACGCGGCGGGTTTGCCTCGACGGCCATGAAGACAGGGGTGCCGATCATCCCGTGCTCGATCGTCGGCTCGGAGGAGATCTATCCCAAGCTCGCCGACCTGAAGCCGCTGGCTCGGCTGCTCGGACTGCCATACTTCCCGGTGACGCCGCTGTTCCCGCACCTGGGCTTGCTGGGCGGTATCCCGCTGCCGTCGAAGTGGTACATCGAATTCGGCGAACCCATCACCACCGGCGCCTACGAGCCCGAAACCGCCAACGATCCGGCGACCCGGTTCGAGATCACCGATCGAGTCCGCGCCACCATCCAGCAGACGCTGTACAAGCGGCTCACCACGCGCCGTAACCTCTTCACCGGCTCCCCCAGTTGACCGAGGCGATTCACAGTGCTGCCCGCTCGTCATCACCCGACCAGATCCAGCGTGGCGAGCCGGTCGGCGACCGCCCGCAGATCGACCTCGGATCAGCTGTATCCGATTGACGATTCAGAGGACCGCTCACCAACGTCTGGGCCCTCACGCTCGGACAGGCGAACGCGCCAGCTGCTCATATGAACCGACGCGTTCTCGATCACAGTTTTCTTCCCGGGAAGAATACGGCGACCTGTTCCGGCCATACCCTGACCCACGTCGGCCAAACCGGCACGCTGCGTTGTCAGCTGACTCGATGCGGTTGTCTCGGGCCCGAGCAGACTTCTTGTCCGACAAGATCTTCTCCGCACCCGGCCTCGGTTAGCGCGCGGGTCGGGTGGCCGAGCAACTGGCGGGTGGTCGAGACCGTGCGTACCCGACGAGGCCCCGCCTCCGCCGATCGGGTCGGTGGAGTGCGTCACTGTCGCGCACGAGCGCCTGTGTCGCGACGGAGGTGTCGGTCATCGGCGTGACTGTAGGACACAGGCCCGACAGGACTTGTTGCACAGCAAGACTTTTCGACACGTTTTCCCAGTCGCTCTGCGAGGCCGACCAGGGATTCGCGGTCGCCTGTGTCCGAGGTCCACGCGGTGATCCCTCGAGCCCCCGATCGTTCCGACCGCCGGACCGCGGTGGTGCCGAACGAGTAGACCTCGGCCCGGTAATTTCCGCGTCGGTACTGCCGAACAGGCTGCGATGCCCGCTCGCAGCTATCCCGTCACGCTGACTTGTCTGCCGGTCGCGCTCGCTGCGGTGCGGGCCGGTCCGGGCGGGTTTGTCCGCTGCTGGCTGTGGCGCTTCGGGTGGTGCGCACCGGCGTGTAGGCTCGAAGTATTCGAGGGCATCCCGTGCGCTGACCAGCAGAGGACTCGCCGTTCCCGAATTCGACATCCGGCCTTTCCGCATGGGTCGTGGAGGAGCGTCCGATGACGCCACAATCGACGAACGTGCCTGCGCCTCCGATTTGTCGCATGCTCGATGACGCTCCGCGATTGCCTGGGATTCCCCGCAGGGCCGGGCAACGAAACGATCGACAGGACGTGCCAGGTCATGACCGCCGAGGAACCCAATCCCGGCCCGGCAGCTCGGGGCCGGCATCGGGCCACTGCGAGCTCGGATGGATGCTGAGCCCCCCGCGGCAGACGTCTCGCGGATCCAGGACCGGCTCGCACCACCCGACAACTGCACCCGTGTAGACCCGCGTTCGACAACGATCGGGACACAACATGAGCAACAACACGCACCCCGTCCGGCCCCTACTGTTCAGCCACGAAGACACCGTCACCGGCAGCGCGTCTGCCACGGCGGCCGTGACCGATCTGCGGCCGATGTTCCTTGCCGTATCTGCGCGGCTGTTCGAGTCCGCTCAGCTGCGCTACCGGTGGATCGCGGCGACTTCGGAGCTGACCACCGAATTCCTGGCCGCGACCGACCCCGATGCCGTGCTGTGCCGCGTCGTGGAGCGGGCGCGCGAGCTGTCGGGTTCCGACCGGGTGTGGGTGGCGACCCGCCTGGACTCCGACGTCCCCGCCGAAGAAGTCACCGAACTGGTCATCGCACAGTGGGCTGGAGAAGGCGCGCAACACGGGCGGCGGATCCCGGTCACCGGCACGGTGGCCGAGGTGTTCCGCGGTAAAGCCCTGGTCACCGTGCCTGGTGTCGGTGACGACATCGCCACAGACACCGCCCTGTTCGGGGATGGTCCGATACTGGTGCTGCCGTTGCACACCGGCACCACCGTTCTCGGTGTGCTGGTCGCCACCCGCGGCGGCGGACAACCGCCCTATCCCGGCGAGATCGCCGAGTTGTGCAGGGCGTTCACCGGGCAAGCCGCACTGGCGTTGTACCTGGCCCGGGCCCAGCAGCGGCGGCGGGAACTGGACGTGTTCGCCGACCGTGATCGTATCGCCCGCG
>CBJNFW010000423.1:0-5412 GCA_966435935.1 uncultured Nocardia sp. | reverse complement strand
CTCCTTTCGGCGAGACGGGCAGCGAACCTTGCGGGGGGCGTCGGAACGGGTGTACTCGAGTGAGGGGTACCGGCACACAGCAATGCGTGAAGCAGCGCCCCGGTTGTCCGAACCGGGGCGCTGCTTCATACGTTGTGCTTATTCGGCCCCGTGGTAGCGGCGGGCCCGCTCGGAACGGCAGATGTCGTCGATCGCGGTGTTGATCTCGCGCAAAGCGTCGGCGGTACCCGAGCGTCCGGTGAAGGCGCTGGCGGGGCGAAGGCGGCAGGTGAAGCTGATGAAGCCGTGGTCCTCATCGGCGAGTTCGTGCAGATAGGGGGAGCGCACGCCGTAGGTCAGGGCGGAGATCACCGTGAAGCACTCGTTGCGTTCGCGGTATTCGCAGAACAGGTCGTGCAGCCGGTGGAAGACCGCGGTGTAGGTCGACAGCGGCGCGAAAACCGCTGCGCGATAGGCCGGTCCGCGCTCGGAGGTGCTGATCACGGTGTCGGCGAGATATTCCGCGTCGCGCAGGGTGAGCACCTTCGGGGAGAACATCAGCGCACCGGCGGCGGCGTTGCGGACCGGCATGCCCGCGCGCCCGCCCGCGGCCGAGGCGATCGCGCCGAGCGATTTGCGCGCCCGGGAGCCGAGTTCGCGGCGAGCACGCAGGGACGGCGTCGCGGTGGTGGGGTGCAGGCTGGACCACTGGCCGAAGCGCACCGTGCCGAGTTGGATGTTGCCGGTGCCGACCGGTCGTGAGACCCGCAGCGGCGCGGTGTCGACCCAGCGGCCGACCTGCAGCATCGCATCGCCGGGCCGTTCGATCGCGTCGAGGGTGTGCTCGACGAAACTGTCGAAATCCAGGAAGCGGTGCGCGTCCGAGGTCAGCCAGGTGTGGTCCTTGTCCACCTCGATGGCCTGCAGGGTGAGCGCGGTGATGATGCCGGTGCGGCCCGCGCCGCCCAGGATGCGGTGGAAGCGTTCGGCGTGGTGATTGCGCCCGCAGGTGCCGAACCTGCCTTCCGGATCGACGTATTCGATCCCGAGGACGTTATCGCTGAACATCCCGTACCGGTGCGAGGCGGTGGACAGGCCGCCCACCGCGGCGAATCCGCCCGCGGTGATCTCCCGGTGGTCGCCGACGATGGGCAGACCCAGACCGTGTGCGGCGAGGGTGCGGTCGATATCGGACAGCCGCGCGCCCGCCTGCACTCGCACCTGACGGGCCTCGGCATCCACCGCCTGGACCCGGTTCATCCGGCGCAGGGACAGGACGATGCGGCGGTCGGGCGGGCCTGGTTCGTCGTCGCTCTCGCTGTTGCGCTCGCCGCCTCGGACCGTCAGCGGTTGCGGTCGTGAATCTCGTACGGTGCGAACGACATCCGCGGTATCGCGGGGTAGATATTCCTCCGGGAAGGCGGCCAGCGACGTGCTCATGGCCTCACAGCTAACCACAGTTGCACCCCTCCCGTCTGCCCCGAAGGTGTGGCGGATCGGCGACTCGCCGATGAACATATCTCGCGGCGGGTTGGTCATGGCGATTCCTGTGCGCCACAGGAGATTAGACGTCGGTCGTGGCGGTCCGGTCCGCTCTTGCGGGACGTCTCGAACCCGATGCCGGTCGCGGCCGTTCGCACCTGGGCGAATTGGTACTCCGGATACTCGTGGGGCAGTTGGTGTACTGCCTGGCCGAGTCGGGCGGGCCGTATCGGTCCAGAGGCCCGGGCATGGCATGGGCGCGTCGTCGGCTGGGCCGAGGAGCCACTCGGCTCGGCCGATCGCCGGTGAGGGCGACGGTGCCGGAAGGGGTGGGAGGAAGTCGAGTGGGCGGCCGGTATCGCTGGTGCGGCGGGTGCGTCGACCGGTCGGTGGGTGTCGCCGGATGTGGGCCGCGTGCTCCGGGCGGCGTGTGCGGTAGGTGCTGTCGGCGGTGCGTTGGGTGAGGCGGGGCTACCAGCGTTGTCGATCGGGTTCGTCAGATGGATCGGCCGGTGGGTAGCGGTGCGGTGGTGTCCTGTCGTAGTGCCATGGTCAGCGCGTCGCCCACCTCGCGCGTGGCGGCGCCGAGTGCGGTGAGTTCCTCGGCCGACAGCAGAGAGTCCGGGCAGGCGACCACGGCGGCGATCACGGTGGACCCGAGAAAGACCGGAGCCGCGACGGTGACGACGGCGTTGGCCGGGCCCAGTTCGTCGGGCAGGTAATCGATGGTGATCAGCTCGGCGATCATCGCGCCGAGCCGGTTGCGCAGCGGATCGGTGACGGGCGAGTTGCGCAGCGCGGCAAGCGCTTCGAGCATGGGCGCCGAGTCGTCGGCCAGGCGCTCGACCGAATATCCGCGGGTGCGGACCGCCGCCAGGACGGCGAGCAGACGGTCGCGATGCGCCGGATCGGCGTGGCCGAGCCAGGTCTCGCGCTCGGCCTCGGGTGCCCAGGCCAGGAATTCGCGGACCACGGGCGGTGCGAGCGGCAGGCGTCGGCCCGGCCGGATCCACGGCAGCGTCGGGGTGCCCGCGACCTCCGTGATGACGATCGCACCGTCCTCACGTTCGGCGAGGAAGGCCGGAATGCCCTGACGGGCGGTGAACTCGCGGATCGGGGCCAGGGCCAGGCGGCGCAGCGGGAAGGCCGCCTCGGCACGCCGGGCGACCGTGAGCAGGCCCAGGCCGAGGCCGTAATTCCCGTCGGCGTCGCGCACGGTCCAGTGGTCGGCGGTGAGCTGGGTGAGCACCGCGTGCGCGGTGGCGCGGGACAGTCCGGTCTCCCGGACGATCCGCGCCAGCGAGAGATGGTCGCCGGCGTGCCGCGACAGCAGTCCGATCACCTGGACGACGCGGTGCGTGGGGGGCGATGCGGATGCGGCCGAACCGTTTTCTGAAACAGGTTCTTGACCGGCGCGGCGTTCCGGGCCTATCGTCGGTGTCACAATATCGAACGATAGCGTCGAGTATTCGACATCGCAACTCCGATCGGGTTTACGGCGGACGGGCCGTGGCCGGGCGCGGGTGCGGACGATCCGTCGCGGTGAGTGGGTGAGAAGTGTGATGCGAACGGGATACGAGCTGTCGCATCTGGCGGCCCTGGAGGCCGAATCGGTGCATATCTTCCGCGAGGTCGCGGCGACCTTCGAACGGCCGGTGCTGCTGTTCTCGGGCGGTAAGGATTCGGCCGTGATGCTGGAACTCGCGCGCAAGGCGTTCTGGCCCGCGCCGCTGCCGTTCACACTGCTGCACATCGACACCGGTCACAACTTCGACGAGGTGATCGAGTTCCGTGACCGTGCCGCGGAGCGGGCCGGAGCCCGGCTGCTGGTGGCGCGGGTGCAGGACGATATCGATGCGGGCCGGGTGCGTGAGCGTCCGGGCGAGACGCGCAACCGGCTGCAGACCACGACCCTGCTGCGCGCGATCGGCGAACACCGCTTCGACGCGGTCTTCGGCGGTGCGCGCCGCGACGAGGAGAAGGCGCGGGCCAAGGAGCGGGTGTTCAGCTTCCGCGACGAATTCGGTGCCTGGGAGCCGCGGGCGCAGCGCCCGGAGATCTGGAACCTCTACAACGGCAGACACCGTGCGGGCGAACACATCCGAGTGTTCCCGCTGTCGAACTGGACCGAACTGGATATCTGGGAGTACATCGACCGGGAGGCGGTGGATCTGCCGTCGCTGTACTACGCGCATCGGCGGCGGGTCTTCCGGCGCGACGGAATGCTGCTGGCCGACAACCGTTTCCTGACCCCCCGCGCGGACGAGCCGATTTTCGAGGAGACCGTGCGCTTCCGCACCGTCGGCGATGCGACCTGCACCGGATGCGTGCGGAGCGAGGCCGCCGATCCGGCCGCGGTGATCGCCGAAACCGCCGTCACCCGGCTGACCGAACGCGGCGCGACGCGCGCGGACGACCGGATCTCCGAGTCCGGCATGGAGGATCGCAAGCGGGAAGGCTACTTCTGATGAGTGCCAGGCGTGTCGGTGGACCGAACGCGGTGCACGGTTCCGACCCTCGGGCAGCGGACGACCGGATCTGCGAGTCCGGCATGGAGGATCGCAAGCGAGAGGGCTACTTCTGATGAGCCGCAATCTGTTACGGCTGGCGACCGCGGGCAGCGTCGACGACGGCAAGTCCACGTTGATCGGTCGTCTGCTCTACGACTCCAAGAGTCTGTTCAGCGATCAAATCGCCGCGATCGAGCGGGTCAGCGCGCAACGCGGCGACGGGGCGGCGGATCTGGCGCTGGTGACCGACGGGCTGCGCGCGGAACGCGAGCAGGGCATCACGATCGATGTCGCCTACCGCTACTTCGCCACGCCGCGAAGGAAGTTCATCATCGCCGACACCCCGGGCCACGTGCAGTACACCCGGAACATGGTGACCGGCGCGTCCACCGCGGATCTGGCGCTGATCCTGATCGACGCGCGCAAGGGCGTGGTCGAGCAGACCCGCAGGCACGCCTTCCTGGCCGCACTGCTGGGCGTTCCGCATCTGGTGGTCTGCGTCAACAAGATGGACCTGGTGGATTTCTCGCCGGAGCGATTCGACGAGATCCGTTCGGAATTCGCCGATTTCGCCGCGAAGCTGACCGTCGGCGATCTGAGTTTCGTCCCGGTGTCGGCGCTGCTGGGCGACAACGTGGTCGAGGCGTCCACCCGGATGCCGTGGCACCGGGGCCCGGCCCTGCTGGCCCACCTCGAGGATGTGCACATCGCTTCGGACCGCAACCTGATCGACGCCCGGCTGCCGGTGCAGTACGTGCTGCGGCCCTCTGCGGATGAACCGCGCAGCTACGCCGGGACGGTCGCGGGCGGCATCTTCAAACCGGGCGACGAGGTCGTGGTGCTGCCGTCCGGGCGGACCAGCCGGGTCGCGCGGATCTGGGGTCCGGGCGGGACCAAGGTGGACGAGGCGTTCACCGGAATGGCCGTCTCGCTGGCGCTGGAGGACGAACTCGACATCGGTCGCGGGGATATGCTCGCGCGTCCGGGCAACCGGCCCCATATCGATCGGGAAATCGATGCGACGGTGTGCTGGTTCGACGACGAGGCGGTGTTGCGGCCGGGTACCGACTACACCGTCCGCACCGCGGCCCAGGTCGCGCGGGTGCGGGTGAGCGAGCTGGACTACCGCTTGGACGTGAACACCCTGCATCGCGTCGAGGACGCGGACGGCTTGTCGCTCAACGATATCGGCCGCGTTCGGCTGCGGAGCCGGACGCCGCTGATGTTCGATCCTTACCGCGACAATCGCCGCACCGGCAGTTTCATCCTGATCGACGAGGTGACCAACCGGACGGTCGCCGCGGGCATGATCCTCGCCCGCGAGACCGGGCGGCGCAACGAGATCGTCTGGCACAGTTCGGCGGTCGAGCGCGCGGAGCGCGCCAGCGCTGGGGCGACGCTGTGGCTGACCGGACTGTCGGGTTCCGGGAAGTCCACGATC
>CBJNFW010000422.1:0-5422 GCA_966435935.1 uncultured Nocardia sp. | reverse complement strand
CCTGCGCTTCGTCAAGGGTGTGGTCGACGCGCAGGACCTGTCGCTCAACGTCTCTCGCGAGATCCTGCAGCAGGACCGGCAGATCCAGGCGATCCGCAAACGTCTTGTGCGCAAGGTGCTCTCGACGGTGAAGGATTTGCAGCAGGCGGAGGACAAGACCTCGTACGAGACGTTCTGGCGGGAGTTCGGGCGAGTTCTCAAGGAGGGCTTGCTGTCCGACTTCGACAACCGCGAAACCCTGCTGCAGGTCTCGTCTTTCGCCTCCACGCACTCGGAGGACAAGCCCACCACGCTCGCGGACTACGTCTCGCGCATGGCCGAGGGCCAGGACAAGATCTACTACATGACCGGCGAATCGCGTCGGCAGATCGAATCCTCGCCGCATATGGAGGCGTTCAAGGCCAAGGGCCTCGAGGTGCTGGTGCTCACCGATCCGGTCGACGAGATGTGGGTCGGCCAGGTTCCCGAATTCGACGGCAAGGCGTTCCAGTCCATCGCCAAGGGCGAGGTCGATCTGGAGTCCGAGGAGGAGAAGAAGGCCTCGGAGCAGCTGCGTGAGCAGCAGGACAAGGATTTCGGCGAGGTCTGCACCTGGTTGCAGAAGACCCTGGACGAGAGCGTCAAGCAGGTCCGGCTCAGCTCTCGGCTGACCACCTCGCCCGCCTGCCTGGTCGGGGACGTCTTCGATTTCACCCCGCAGCTCGAGCGGATGTATCGCGCGTCGGGGCAGGCACTTCCGGAATCCAAGCGGATCCTGGAACTGAACCCGGCCCATCCGCTGGTGACCGGACTGCGCGAGGCCTACTCGAAGGACAAGGAGGCCGCCGACGCCGGGAACTCCGCCGAACTCGCCGAGACCGCCGAACTGCTCTATGGCACAGCGGTTCTCGCCGAGGGCGGGGAACTGAAGGATCCGGCGCGCTTCGCCGGGATCCTCACCGATCGGCTGACCCGCACGCTGTAGTTCACACGGGCATGGGTTCCCGTCCTGCCGACGGGACCCATGCCCGAACGGTCAGCAGAAAATGTGATCCACATCACCAATGATGTGATCTCGGAACTCGGCTCAGAACCAGGGGGTTGTACTCAGTGGTCGTAGCTTTCAGTCGTAGCTTCCCGAGCCCTGCTCGTCGCTTCGCGGCGACACTTCATCGAGGCTCCCCGTCTGGATGCGACCACCCGGTCATCGTGATTTTGCGGTGATCAGCAACACCTCGTCAGGAGAAATAATGGTTCAGGGAACCGTGAAGTGGTTCAACGCGGAGAAGGGCTACGGCTTCATCTCCCACGACGGCGGCGCCGACGTTTTCGTGCACTACTCGGAGATCGAGGGCAACGGGTACCGTGCGCTCGAGGAGGGGCAGAACGTCACCTTCGAGATCACCCAGGGCAAGAAGGGCCCGCAGGCTTCCGGCGTCCGCGCTCAGTAGTCGTCGATCCCGGACGTCCGGCCCGGGAACCGACTGCTCGCGCGGTCGAACGACATCAGGCCCGCACCGAATTTCGGTGCGGGCCTGACGTTTTCGCGATGATTACCGGGGCGCCATGCGCAGCGCGCCGTCCATGCGGAAGGTCTCGCCGTTGAGGTAGTCGTGCTCGGTGATGTACTGCGCCAGCTGCGCGTACTCGTCCGGGCGGCCCAGCCGCGAGGGGAAGGGCACACCCGCCTCGAGGCCCTTGCGGTACTCCTCGGTGACACCGGCCAGCATCGGGGTGTCGATGATGCCGGGAGCGATGGTGTTCACCCGGATGCCGAACTGCGCCAGGTCACGCGCGGCCGGGACGGTCATTCCGGCGACGCCGCCCTTGGACGCGGAGTAGGCGATCTGGCCGATCTGGCCCTCGAAGGCCGCCACCGACGCGGTGTTGATCACCACGCCGCGCTGGCCGTACTCGTCGACCGCCTCGGTCTTGGAGATCGCATCGGCGGCAACGCGCATCACGTTGAACGTACCGAGCAGGTTCACCGTGATCACCGTGCGGAACAGCTCCAAGTCGTGCGGGCCGTTCTTGGACAGGATCCGGCCGGCCCAGCCGACCCCGGCGCAGTTGACCACGATGCGCAGCGGGACGCCGGACTCGACGACCGTCGTGACCGAGGCGGTGACGTCCTCGCCGCTGGTCACGTCGGTGGGAAGCAGGATGACACCGGCGGGAACGTTATCGCCTGCCCGTTCGATCGACTGCTGCAGATCGAATCCGAATACGGTCGCGCCCTGGTCGGCGAACCGCTTGGCGGTCGCGGCACCCAGGCCGGACGCAGCGCCGGTGATGATTGCGGCAGAGCCCGAAATCTCCACGGTGTTTGGTCCTCTCGTTGGTGACGGCCCTTCGCTGGCCTTTCGTCAATAGGCACAGTAACCGCCCTACCCACCGGTCTACTTTCGGCCTCCGCTTCGTCGGCGCGGAGCTGTCCGGCAACCTTGGGGGGCCGCGGCCCCGCCGGAGCGCAGCAGAGGCCAAAATTACAGGAAACCGCTCGTGAGCAACGGAGTCGCATCGATGTCAGACCCGGCAGGGACCAGCCGACAGTTGCCGCGGGGCCGTCACGGCCTGCCGCGGGAGGCCGTGATCGCCTCTCAGCGCGACCGGATTCTGAGCGCGATGGCACAGGCGATGACCGAAAACGGTTATGTGGGAACGTCCGTCGCGATGATCATCAAGCGGGCCGGCGTGTCGCGGGAGACGTTCTACGAGCAGTTCCGTTCCAAGGAGGACTGTTTCGAAGCCGCCTACGAGCGAGCCGCCCGAGTTCTGCTCGAACGGATCGTCGAGGCGGCCGCAACGCTGCGGGACACACCGGCGACCCGCGAGCAGCGGATCGAGGCGATGCTCGGCGCCTATTTGAGCGGGCTGGCCGCCGACCCCGCCGACGCGCGCCTGTTCCTCATCGAGGTCTATGCCGTCGGCCCCGAGGCCATCGCGCGACGCGGCGAACTCCAGGAATCGTTCACCGCCATGGTCGCCGACATCCTCGACGCACACACCGCCGAACAACATTTCGCCTGCCAGACCCTTGTCGCCGCCGTCAGCGCGCTGGTCACCACCCGAGTCGCCGCCGGAGATCTGGACGGTCTGCGGGCATTGAGCGGGCCGCTGCTCGAACTCCTGCGCCGCAGCGGAGATCTGTTCGGCACCCCGCCGCCGCTCCGCGACCTCAGCATCTCGTCGGGTGCCGGGTAGCCGGCGGTTGGTGCTGGGCAGTGTTCCGGGCGCCGGCCCGTGAGCTGCCGGCAGTTTCGCGATACTTCGGATTCAGTGGCTGTCGACGGACTCGTTCTCGGGAGCCGGCTGTCGCGCCGAAGTCGTCGCCCGGCGTTGGACAAGCCACAGCGCCGCGCCCGCGACCGCCGGAGCCAGCAGGGAGATCGCGTATTCGGTCACGCGCCCCAGATCCGGTGCGAAGGCCGAGAGCAGGGTGGCCGCGGCGATATAGAGGAACAGCAGGCCGGACCCGATCGCGATGGCGCGTTCGGGAACGTGCTTGCCGAGCAGGATGCCCAGTGCGATGGCACCGCCGCCCGCGGCCACCATGCCCACGACCGAGCCGATCCACACCGCGATCCAGTTGTGGTTCGAGGCCAGGGCGATGATGGCGAACATGGTCCGGTCGCCAAGCTCGGCCAGCAGGAATGCGGACAGAACCATGAAGAACACTCGCCACGGCGAGCGTGCGCCGGAATCCTTCTCGGCGATCTCGGTGTCCGCGTCGGCCTCGGTGTGGATCGTCTCGCGCAGAGTCCACAGACCGACGGCGAGCAGAACGACCGCGGTGATCACGGCGATGGCATTGGTCGGCAGTGCCGCGCTCAAGAAATGTCCGACGCCCACGGCGATCAGGTTGACCGCGACACTGGCCGCGGTGATTCCGCCGAGCACGACCCACCACCGATGACGCAGCGCGAAGGACAAGGCCATGAGCTGCGATTTGTCCCCCAATTCGGCGAGGAACAACACGCCGAAACTCAGCAATATCGTGGCGATCATCTTCTGCGCTCCCAGATCTCCGGCCTGCCGGCCGCAGACGGGGCGTCTCCGGCCGACAACGCACCCGAAATATCGGTTGGTTGGTTATCGGCCGAAGGTCTCGCCCACCGGGGCGGGCGGATTCGATTCACCGCCGCGACGCCGGTTCACGTGGCCGGACCCGGATGGATCAGTATGTCGACCACGCGATTGGGGGCTACTCCCCTTCGCTGTGACCAAGCCTATCCTAATTCGCCTCCGCTGCCAACCTGTTGTCATCGAAATCGCAATGCGCGCAATAAGTTTGGCGATCCTGTCCGAATACTTCGGTTACCCGTACGCAGTGTCCAGGGCGCCCTGACAGGTGCACGCCCGGCCGGTCATGCCGCGATCAACATGGCCAGAACCGCGGTATCGGGGTCGCTGATCGGGTCGACGCCCACCCGGCTGACCATCGAGGTCACCGTGCCGTCCGACTCGGCCTCGACCCAGGCCGCGCGATGTTGCAGTCCCAGATGCGGCACTCCGGGCAGCAGTACGCAACCCGAGGCCGCACCACTGCATTCGGGCAGGGACGGGCTGGTCTCCGAGGGCGGATGCAACATCATCAGCGCGGGCGGCACATGCTGGGCAAATCGTCCGGGCTCGAGCGCCTGTTCACCCAGCACCGGGCCCTCGGCCAGGACCAGGCCTACCGTGCCGGGTTCGGGATCGTCGGGAAGGTCCTCGCGAGCGCCGAAAACGGTGGTGGTGGTCAGAATGCCCGGCAGCGTTGCCACCCGCACGGCCAGCGCCAGCAGTTGCGCCCATTCCTTCGTGGTATCCGGCCAGCGGCCTCCGATGAGAAATCCCCGCAGTGATCCGTGCGCCTGGAATGGCGTAACTCGAACCGGATCGTTCGTGTGCATCGTGGCCTCCCGAGTCTGTCCGGGATGGCTGCCGCAATAGCGAGCCGTCCTGAAGTTGTGGGTACCCGAGAATGGACCGAACAATGTCTGGCACACAAGTACCAGAGAGTGCTAAGGCGCAGGTAACAGCGCTGAAACATGAAACGGGCCCGCGAACCGAATGGTTCGCGGGCCCGTTCTCGAGCTATGCGCCGGAGTTCCGGAGGCCCGATCAGCCGAAGACCAGACCCTTGCCCTGAGCGGTCGCGCGAGCGAAACGCTCCTGCACGTCGGCCCAGTTGACCACGTTCCAGAACGCCTTCACGTAGTCGGCCTTGACGTTCTTGTACTGCAGGTAGAACGCGTGCTCCCACATGTCGACCTGCAACAGCGGGATGATGCCCAGCGGCACGTTGGCCTGCTGGTCGTACAGCTGGAAGGTCAGCAGCTTCTGGCCCAGCTGGTCGTAGCCCAGCACGGCCCAGCCCGAACCCTGCCTACCGTTGGCCGCGGCGGTGAACTGCGCGCAGAACTTGTCGACCGAGCCGACCTGGCCGTCAATGGCCGCG
>CBJNFW010000421.1:0-5459 GCA_966435935.1 uncultured Nocardia sp. | reverse complement strand
AGCAGCTTCTGGCCCAGCTGGTCGTAGCCCAGCACGGCCCAGCCCGAACCCTGCAGACCGTTGGCCGCGGCGGTGAACTGCGCGCGGAACTTGTCGAACGAGCCGAACTGGTCGTCGATGGCCGCGGCCAGGTCGCCGACCGGCTTGTCGCCGCCGTTCGGGGACAGGTTCTTCCACCAGATGGTGTGGTTGACGTGGCCACCCAGGTGGAAGGCCAGGTTCTTCTCGTTCAGGAAGATCGCGCCGTGGTCACCGGACTCGCGCGCCGCTTCCAGCTTCTCGAGTGCGGTGTTGGCGCCGGCGACGTAGGTGGCGTGGTGCTTGGAATGGTGGAGTTCGTTGATCTGCCCGGAGATGTGCGGCTCCAGGGCGCCGTAGTCGTAGTCCAGATCTGGCAGCGTGTACTCAGCCACGATGTCCCTTCCGTCGTATGTCAGGCCGTCTGCACCCGGACTTGCCGGGCGCACCCAACCATCATTCGTACACCCGCTCGTGTGCAACCGGCGGCCGTGCCCCCGGAATTCCTGATGAACGAAAAGATTCCCGATGATCGGAATCGCTTGCGGCGCTACATCGGCGGCGCGACGTCCGGCAGCATGGTGCGCGGATCGCAGGCGTCGTGCGCCTTCCACCAGCGCGCACCACCGGCGATGAACTCCGCGAGCGGAATCTCGCGGCCGTCGGAGGTGGCGATCGAGACGTCCTCGAACCAGATCCGAACGTCCAGCTCGCGCGGATCGATACCCTCCTGCTGGGAGAACTCCAGCAGATGACTGCCCGGCTCGGCGCTGATGGTGCTGTCGAAGCTCAGCAACTCGCGCCACAGCGCCCAGCCGCTGTCGTCGGCATCGACGAAATCCCAGCCGTGCAGGGCGCCGCCGCCGAATCCGGCGATCGCCTCGCCGAGGGTTTCCAGGGTGAGCGGGAAGACCCGCGGTTCGGTATCGTCCCAGCGCTGCATGCGCAGCGAGGCGGCGATCCGGCTGACGCCGGTGAGTGTCAGGTACACCCGGTGATCCGTGGGCGGTGGCCCATCGGTGGGGAGGGTCAGCACTTCGAGTTCGAGCCGAACCCGTGCGGCCTCGGCGTCGGGCACGAGGCCCAGACAGGTGCCTTCGGCAAGTGCTGTGTTGAGTCCGGCCGTATCCAATCCGTCGAGTAACCCGCGGGTCGCGTCCATGCGGACCAGGCTACCGACACCTGGGGACATGTCGGGGATTTCGGCTCGCGGCAGGTGTTGCCGGGATTTTTCGAAACCGAGGGAACCGAACGCCGATGCGCTCCGTCCAAGTAGTTGTCGGGATCTCCCGGCCGCAGTTCCGCCCGTCGGGTCCGCGGTTCGCGGCGGATCCCGTGGAAGGCGGTGGGCGACCGCTCCGGCATGAGGAGGGGAGTATCGGATCGGTCGCCCACATGCGCTTCTTGCTGGTCAGGGGTTCGGCTCGGAGCTATCACCGCGACACTCTCGACCTGTGGATGAGGTTGTGGATATGTGGATAACTCGGCGCGAGTTATCCACACTCTCCACCGGTCCGGGTCCCGTGGCAGGATCGAACACGTGACGAGCCCCGAAATTCCATCGGTGCCGGTGGATGCCGTACCTGCCGAATTCGATGATGCCGGGACCACGCCGGCCATACTGCTCGACGTCCGGGAGGACGACGAGTGGCAGCTCGGGCACGCACCCGGCGCCGTGCACATTCCCATGGCCGATATTCCCGCCCGCGCCGACGAGCTGGACTACGACCGGGAGATCTACGTGATCTGCCGTCAGGGCGGGCGCTCGCTGCAGGTCGTGCGGTATCTGACGCATATCGGATTCGACGCGGTCAATATCTCCGGCGGCATGGTGGCCTGGCAGAAGGCCGGTCGCCCGCTGACCGCCGAGGGCGATCACGAGGCGAAGATCTACTGATGAGAGGGGGAGCGGCATGGCGGTGAGTACGGTCGTACAGCCCTGTGCCCGCTGCGGTGCGCGGTGGGCGGTGCAGGGCAGGCCCATGCACTGGTGCCCGCGCTGCCACGGTGTGCTGCTGTCCCCGGCTCCGGTGGACGCCCCGCCGCAGCGGCGCAACTACCGCTGGGTCGCCCGTCCCCCGGGACGCCGCCGCCCGCGCGGCACCCGTCCGTCGGCCACGAATCTCGCACCCGTTCCGACACCGCGCTACACCGAGATTCCGCGCTGGGGACTGCACGATCCGCCGCCACGCCAGGTGGCGGCTTCCCGGTCGCGGTTGGCTCGGCTGAGTGATCGGGCCGTGCGGCTGCTGACGACGACGGCGGTGCTGTTCGCCCTGTCCGCGGCCGCCGAATTCGTGCGGTATCTGCTGCTCATGCGGAACCGGACGCGGTTGATCGAACCGGTCGTGGTCTACCTGTCCGACTGGTCGGTGCGGGTCTTCGCCGCGCTGGCCCTGGCGTTCGCGCTGGTGACCGCCGTCGCGCTGGCGGGCTGGCTGATCGAGGCCCGGCGGCGCGCCTACGCCGCCGACGGGCACCGCGATCCGCGCGGGATGTGGGCGCTGCTGCTGGGTTGTGTGGTTCCCGTGGTGAACCTGCTGTGGCCCGGTGTATTCCTGACCGAACTGGCCCGTCGTCACGGCGATCCGCGCGTTCTGCAAGCCGTGCGGATCTGGTGGGCGGTTTGGGCGGTCAACGGCGTGATGGCCGTGATCGCACTGAGCTTTCGCGGCGCCGACACCTTGCAGGCCCAGGCCAACGGGGTGATCTTCACCGTCTACACCGATCTGGCGGCGAAGGCCGTCGCGGTGCTGTCGCTCTGGGTGATGCGTTCGTCCGAGGGATTGGCTCTGCGCGGTCGCCGACGGTCGCCCCAGCGGTGGGTGGCCACCGGCGGTCCGGTCGTTCCGGTCATCGAACCGGTGCATCCGGCGAACGCGGAGGCCGGACCGGCCGACGCGCATTCGGCCTCGGCCACCGGCGATGCGAGCGGTGCGACGGCCCGGCGCGCCGCGGATCCGGAGGTCGTGCAGGATAGGCGTGCGGAGGCCGTCTCGGGTGCGGAATCCGAGCAGCAGGAGGAGGTCATGGCGAAGTGAACCAGGACAGTCGTGCGCCGTTCGTCGTCGCGCATCGAGGCGCCTCGGCGGCCCGTCCGGAACACACTCTCGCCGCATACGAGCTGGCCCTGCAGGAAGGCGCGGACGGCGTCGAATGCGATGTGCGGCTGACTCGCGACGGCCATCTGGTCTGCGTGCACGACCGCACGGTGGATCGCACCTCCTCGGGGTCGGGACTGGTCAGCGAGATGAGCCTGGAGGAGTTGCGCGCCTTGGACTTCGGCGCCGACGGCGAGTCGTCCGCGGTACTGACCCTGAGCGAACTGATCTCGCTGGTGCTGGACTGGCGCAGCCGGCCGACCAAGTTGTTCATCGAGACCAAACATCCGGTGCGCTACGGCGCGCTGGTGGAGAACAAGGTCCTGGCCGAACTGCAGCGATTCGGTATCGCGACGCCCGCCTCGGCGGCGCATTCGCGGGCGGTCGTGATGTCCTTCGCCGCGACGGCGGTCTGGCGGATTCGCCGCGCCGCGCCGCTGCTGCCGACGGTGCTGCTCGGCGAGTCGTCCCGCTATCTCGGCGGTAGCGCGGCCACGACGGTCGGCGCTACCGCGGTCGGCCCCTCGGTGAAAACGCTGCGTGAACATCCCGATCTGGTCGACAAGGCCGCCGCCGCCGGACGCGCGACATACTGCTGGACGGTCGACGATCCGGACGATGTGAAGTTGTGCGCCGAACTCGGCGTCAACTGGGTCGCCACCAACCATCCCGGCCGCACGAAGGCGTTGCTGGACGCCCTTCCGCCGCTTCCCGATTCGCAACCGAGCCAGTGAGAGCCCGATAGCAGCCCACAAGTGTGCCGGCCGCAGGTGTGGTCGTGGTGTGAGGTCGCTGGGCAACCTTCCCGGCGCTCGACGGCACGGTGAATCGCGATCGGGCCGTGCCGCGCTGTAGGTTCTGCGTTCGTGGGTAAGAGCAAACGGAATACTCCCAAGCCCGACAGCAACCGGGCCCAGCGTCTCGCCGAGCGGCGAGCCGACCGAGCCAACCGCGGCGTGACGCGTCCGTTCGCGGGTTTGGCCGCCGAATGCGATCTGGTGGCGCTACGGGAGTTCGTGCCGTCGGCGACCGCGACGTTGCCGACCGCACCCGGATTCGCCGCGAAACGTCCGGTGACTCTGGCCACGGTCCTGCCCGGCGCGGTGGCCGCGCTGGTGCGCGCCGCCACCGCGCCGATCGGCTTCGTCGCCGCGCAGGTGCAGTTCCAGTCCGAGAATCCGGCCGCCGATCTGGCCGCCGCCATCGCTTGGACGCAGACCACCGACCCCGGCGAATCGCTGAACAGCGTGGGCGATGCCGACGTGACGGCCCAGTCGCTGACCGAGGTGATCGATCCGGCCACAGCCCTGGACCTGACCGTGCACCAGGACTTCAACTGGTGGGTTCCCGAAGGTGTGCAGCCCGATCCGCAGGTGGCCGCGACCATCGAACAGGCGAACCAGGCGATCATGCCCTCGGACCGCCTGCGGTTGGACGCCGACGCCGTCGGTGCGGCCTGGTGGGTCGACGCGGGCGAGAAGGCGCATCTGCGCTGGGTCCGTCCGGAGGACGAGGACGCGCTGATGCTGGCGCTCGCGCGCCTGCACGCCTCCGGCGGCCTGCACCTCGGTGAGGGTTCCCGCTTCGCCGGTTCGTTCCGCACCCACGGCCTGCTGGTCCCGGTCTTCGACCTGGACCGCGAACGGCACGCCACCGAATGGGTGCAGCCCGCAACGGAATTCGGCACCCGCCTCGGCGAGGCCCTCGCCTCCGACGCCCCGCTGAGCCCGGACGAGCGACGTTCGCGTGACGGATTGCGTTCGCGTCAGATCACTTTGCGCTGAACCGACGCTTCGGTGAGCCGGGTCCGCCGACACGGACTCGGCTCGTCAGCGGCCGGATACCAACCGAGCCAACTCATTTGGTGAGCAGGTTGTCCGGGATCGGCTTGTCGGCGGCGAGGTCGGCGAAGAACTGGCTGGCCTGGGTCTTGTCCCAGAGCAGGACGTTGCCGCTGCCGTCGACGGTTTCGAAACCGCCGATGGGCACGGTGGTGGCGACGGTGTTCGCGTGCAGCGCCCAGGCCAGGGCGCCCAGGTTCCAGATGTGATCGCCGTTGTCCACCTGCAGCGTGCCGGTGATGCCGGTCGCCAGCGGCCACAGTTTGAACGGGTTGGCCAGAGTGCTCGCGCTGGTCGCCTTCTTCAGCAGGGCCGCGAGGAACATCCGCTGATTGTTCATCCGGTCCAGGTCCGCGCGCGGAGTAGCGCGGGTGCGCACGAATCCGAGGGCCTGCGGGCCGTTCAGATGCTGGCAGCCCGCGGGCAGGTTGAGTCCGGCCTTCGGATCATCGATCGCATTCGGCAGACACATATCGATGCCGCCGACCGCGTCCACCAT
>CBJNFW010000420.1:0-5491 GCA_966435935.1 uncultured Nocardia sp. | reverse complement strand
CGACCTTGCCCTCCAATGCACCCATCATTTCTCCTGTTCGATATGTCCGGAAGCCCGGCGCGTTCGGTTCGCGAACCGCGCGCGCCGGGCCAGGCGGAACGTCAGTCCGCGATCTCGGCGAGACCGTCGCTGAGCACGACGTCCGAACCGCGCACGGTCTCGAATGCGTAAGTGGTGATGCCGTCGCCGGCCTTCACCTTCCAGATGCGGGTCGACAGGTCGTCCCCGGGGAACACGAGTCCGGCGAACCGGACGGCGAGTCGGCGCATCCGGCGCACATCGGATCCGCCGACCTCGGTGAGCACCGCCCAGGAGGCGAAGGCCATCGTGCACAGGCCGTGCGCGATGATGCCGGGCAGTCCGGCGTCCTTGGCGACCTCCTCGTCCAGATGCAGCGGCACCGGATCACCCGATGCCGGTGCGTAGCGGAAGGTCTGGTCCTCGTCCACGTGCTGCGGTATCACCGCGATCGGATCCCGGGAGCAAAGGGTGTCGTCGAAACCATGTGGCGGGGCCGATTCCCCGACCGTGCGACCCGCGTCGACATTGCGGAAGAACGCGGTCAGATACTGCTCGTTGACCGGATCGCCTGCCGCGGAACGGGTTTCGATATGCATCGTGATCGTGCTGCCGCTGCTGCGACTCGCGTATCCGATCGCGCGCGCCCTGGCCACCAGCGTCTCCCCCGGCCGGATCGGGCGGTGGAAGTGGAAGTCCTGCTCGCCGTGGACGACTCGGCCGAAGATGTCCATCGGCGCGACGTCGATCACCGGAACCAGCATGGCGTCGAATACCGGGACGATCGCGAAAACCGGTGGGGCGAGGTCCCCGGCGCGATGCGCGGCGATGGGATCGTTGGTGGCAGCGGCGTATTCGGCGATCCGCTCCCCGGTGACCTCGAAACGTTCCTCGTCGGACCAGGTGTTCAGCCCCGAATCGTCGAATTCGACCGTCTTCACGCGGTATTCCTCGAGCATGAGCCGGGGCACTGCGTGGTTACGCTCCGCTGCCGCCTTCGCGCCTGACCGTTCCGCCTTCGCGCCTGACCGTTCATGCCGCGGCCAGGGTATCCAGGGCCTCGAGTGAGGTTTCGAGCTGCTTCATCCCGTCCTTTTCCACGGCCTTGCCGAGGGCGCCCTTGATCAGTGCGCCCTCGAAGTCGCCTTGCAGCGAGAGTGCGCTGCCCTCGCCGTCAGCGGAGATCCGGAAGGTGAATTCGACCTTCACACCGGCCATTCCGGTCGCGCCGAGGGTCAGCGTGTTCGGCGCGTCGACCGCGACGACGTTCCACTCGAACTTGTTCGCCATACCCAGCATGACGACCTTGGCGACGAGTTTGCTGCCGACCTCGAGCGTGGCGGGCGGCTCCTCCATCCAGCGCTCGTGAATGGAGAACCAGTCGCCCCAGGTGTTCGGATTGCCGACCACGGCCCATAACGCCTCGGGTTCGGCAGCCATCTTCTTGGTGTATTCGATATGTCCCACGGTACAACTCCTCGTCGAGTTCGGTTGCCGGGCAGCGGTTTCCGACAGGTGTGCGGATCGATGAGCCCGCGTTCAGCGATCGGCGCGCCGATATGCCGTGACGACGGCCGCGCCGCCGAGGCCGATGTTGTGCTGCAGCGCGGCGCTCACATTCGGGACCTGGCGCTTGTCCGCGGTACCGCGCAGCTGCCAGGTCAGTTCCGAGCACTGAGCCAGTCCGGTCGCTCCCAGAGGGTGCCCCTTGGAGATCAGCCCGCCCGACGGATTGACCACCCACTTGCCGCCGTAAGTGGTCTGATTCGCGTCCAGCAGCGCGGCGGCCTCGCCCTCCCCGCACAGCCCCAGGGCCTCGTACATCAGCAGTTCGTTGGCGGAGAAGCAGTCGTGCAGCTCGATCACCTGGAAGTCCTCCGGACCCAGCCCCGCCTGCGCGTATACCTGTTGCGCGGCTTGCACATTCATGTCGTAGCCGATCAGATTCTTGGCCGTGCCGTCGAAGCTGGAGGCGAAGTCGGTGGTCATCGCCTGGCCGACGATCTCCACCGCTTGTCCGGCCAGCCCGTGCTCGTCGACGAAGGACTCCGATGCCAGAACCACCGCGCCGGAACCGTCGGAGGTCGGCGAACACTGCAGTTTGGTCAGCGGGTCGTAGATCATCCGCGCGCCCAGGATGTCGTCGAGCGTGTATTCGTCCTGGAACTGCGAGTACGGATTGTTGACCGAATGCTTGTGGTTCTTGAACCCGATCTTCGCGAAATGCTCCGCGGTGGTGCCGTATTGCTTCATGTGCTCGCGGCCCGCCGCGCCGAACATCCAGGGCGCCACCGGAAAGAGCACCTCGGAGATCTCGGCCATCGCCATGATGTGCTTGGCCATCGG
Source organism: uncultured Nocardia sp. (assembly GCA_966435935.1). Classification (GTDB taxonomy): domain Bacteria; phylum Actinomycetota; class Actinomycetes; order Mycobacteriales; family Mycobacteriaceae; genus Nocardia. The sequence continues at coordinate 3,127 of CBJNFW010000420.1, read as the reverse complement.
CTGTTCCCGGTCGTCCCAGGTCGATCCGAGTGAGCCGGGCTGCATCTTCTCGAACCCCAGCGCCAGCGTGCAGTCGGCCAGCCCGCCCCGGATCGCCTGTGCCGCGAGGTAGAGCGCGGTCGATCCGGTCGAACAGTTGTTGTTGACGTTGACCACGGGAATTCCGGTCATCCCCAGTTCGTAGACCGCGCGTTGACCGGAGGTGGATTCGCCGTACACGTAGCCGACATATGCCTGCTGCACCTGCCGGTACGAGATCCCGGCGTCGGCGAGGGCCTCGGTACCCGACTCGCGCGCCATATCCGGGTAGTCCCAGTCGCTGCCGTCCTCGTTCTTGCGGCGTCCCGGCTTCTCGAACTTCGTCATGCCGACGCCGACGACGTAGACCTTGTTCGCCATCGAACTCCTCACCTCCGGCCGCCGACCGCACCAGGGCGGCGGCATCCACGATTCCCGCAGGACCGAATGAAACAAACATACAAAGCTGTATGTAACACCGCAAGGGGTCGCCTCCGAGAAGACGGCGAGTTCAGAGCCCGCCGCGGCTACATACAGTCCGCGACGCAAGGGATGTGCGGAGCCGACCGCATCGGGCTGCCGTTGCGGATCAGTCGAGGGTGAGGTTCAGTCCGGTGAGCAGAGATTCGGCGGCGGCGCGCAGATGAGCCGAGGCGCGCCGCCAACGGCGTTGGGCGCGTTCGGGATCGGGAGAGATGAAGTTGGACACCAGGATTCCGCGCAGCACGTCCATCGCGGTGTAGACGAAATCGCGAACCTCTTTGCGGCGCAACTCGTCCGGGACGAATTGCGCCACCGACATCAAGACGGCGTTGTTGACGAAGGGTTCGACCTTCTCCATCTCGGCGGCGAGCACCGCGTCGGTGCGACCGGCCACCCACAACTCCATCGCGGCGATGAACAGCGGCCCCTGGTGCAGCGTCCAGAGCGAATCGAGCATCGCGCCGATCGGATCGCCCCCGACCTGCACCCGGCCGAGCGCTCGCATGGCGGCCTCGGTGCGGCGCTGGGCCAGATGACTGATCGCGGCCACGACCAGATCGGTCTTGGAGCCGAAATGATGGACCTGCGCACCGCGGGTGACACCCGCTCGCTCGGCCACGCGCGGCGTCGTCGTCCCGGCGTAGCCGTATTCGACCAGGCAGTCGATGGTCGCATCGAGCAGCCGCACCCGCATCTCACTGCTGCGCTGCTCCTGGGTCCGGCGCAGCGGCTTGGACGGTGCGGGCCTGGTCATTCCGGGAATTCTACACTTGCGTTCAGATCTGAATGGAAATGCTGTCCTCCCGCATCGGGCAGGTCAGCCGTCAGGCAGTGCGCCGGGCGAGGCGGACGGTCACCGTGAACAACAGCACGCCCGCCACGGCGAGAGCGGCCCCGACCGCGGCCGGGGCGGTGTACCCCAGGCCGGCCGCGATGACCCGTCCGCCCAGCCACGCACCGGCCGCGTTGGCGATGTTCAGAGCGGCGTGGTTGAGCGCGGCGGCGAGGGTCTGGGCATCGTGGGCGACATCCATCAACCTGGTCTGCAAACCGGGCGACAATGCCGCGCCCGCCGCGCCGACCAGGAACGCACCCACTGCCGCGGAGATCGGATTATGCGCTGCGGCAACGAATCCGGCGAGAATGATCACCATCGCGATCAACGCGGCGAATACCGAGGAGTCCACGCCGCGGTCGGCCAGCACGCCGCCGAGGATGCTGCCGACGATCATGCCGAAGCCGAACAGCGCCAGCACCACCGGGACCAGGCCCAGCGACAATCCGGCCACGTCGGTGAGCGTGGTGGTGATGTACGTGTAGACCGCGAACATGCCGCCGAAGCCCACGGCGCCCACCAGCAGGGTCAGCAGCACCTGCGGGCGGCGCAGCGCACCCAGTTCGGTGCGCGGGTCGGTGACCCGGATGCCGGACAGCTGAGGCACGAAACGGGCGATGGCGAAAACGGTCGTCAGGCCGATCGCGGCCACTACCAGATAGGCGTCCCGCCAGCCCAGATTCTGCCCCAGCCAGGTAGCGGCGGGAACGCCGACAACATTGGCGGCGCTCAACCCCAGCATAACCGCGGCAATCGCCTTGGCACGCTGTCCCGCCGGGGCCAGCGTCGCCGCGGCCAGCGAGGCGACGCCGAAGTAGGCGCCGTGCGGAAGTCCGGAGACGAATCGGGCCAGTACCAGGGTGCCGAACGTCGGCGCGAGCACCGTCGCGAGGTTGCCCACCGTGAACGCGGCCATGAGGACCACCAGCAACCGCTTGCGCGGCACCCGCGCACACAGCGCGGCGATCACCGGCGCACCTACCACCACGCCCAGCGCATAAGCCGACACGCTGTAGCCCGCCGTCGGTTCGGACACGCGCATGGCATGCGCGATATCCGGCAGCAGGCCCATGGTGACGAATTCGGTCGTCCCGATGCCGAAGCCGCCCAGCGCCAGCGCCAACATCGCGGGAATGTGCCAGCGCGTGCGCGGTGACTCACCGTCCCGCGACGGGGGCACGGCCGGAACGCTGTCCCGGCGGGCTGGTTCGGGCTGCACGGACACTTCGGGCGCGGAAAGGGATTCGGGCACGGTCAACGCCAACACGGCAGGGATCGGCACCGATACCCGAGCAGCCGGTGATCTCACTCACCGTCGACGGCAGCGGTGCCGCATGGATTTCCGAATCGACTGGGCGACAAAGGTTCCCGCCTGCGGGCTCGCTCCGAAGAACTCGGTTGTAACCCGAATCACCACCCCGGTCCGGCGAAACAGTTCGGGCACCCGCGGCCACCGCGTGCGGTGGGGGCGGGTGCCCGTTGTTTCAATTCGCCGCGGTGCGGTTCACACCGGACGAGCGACCGGCTCAGCTCAGCTGGCGCGCCAGGTTGGCGTCGAGCACGCCGAGGAATTCCTCGGTGGTCAGATAGCCCTGATCGCCGCCGACCAGCAGTGCCAGGTCCTTGGTCATCTGGCCGTCCTCGACGGTCTTGATGACGACGTCCTCGAGGGTCTGGGAGAAGCCGATCACCTCGGGGCTGTTGTCCAGCTTGCCGCGGTGCGCCAGGCCACGGGTCCACGCGAAGATCGAGGCGATCGGGTTGGTGGAGGTGGGCTTGCCCTGCTGGTGC
>CBJNFW010000419.1:0-5497 GCA_966435935.1 uncultured Nocardia sp. | reverse complement strand
AACCCTAGTATGAGAGGGTTGGTGCCTCGAGATATCAGCACCGGTACCGCACAAGGGGGCCCCAGACGATGACCTCACTGGGCGGCGGTGTGTTCGTCGACTGGGAGAACCTGACCCACCAATCCAAACTGGTCGTCGATGTGGTCAGCTTCGCGGTCTTCAGCGGGATCGCGGGCTGGCTCACCAACTGGACCGGCGTGCTGATGTTGTTCTGGCCGCTGCGATTCCGCGGAATTCGCGTGCCGGGCCTGAAGGTGCTGTACCCCTATTTCCCCCGCCGGGTCCAGGTGCTGCCGACGTTCTCCGGCGACGGCAGCCGGATCGGTTTCCAGGGATTCATCCCCGCCCGCGCGGAGAAGATGGCCAGTATCTGCGTGGATATGGCGATCATGCGGATCGGCAGTCCGCGGGACTTCATCCACGAACTGGATCTGCAGGGCATCGCCGACTACATCGCCGATGTCGCCCGTCCCCAGCTGCCCGAGCTGGTGGACGGGGTCATGCAGCGGGAGAATCCGGAACTGTGGCGCGCGGTGCCGCGCGCCGCGCGCCAGCTGCTGTATCAGCGGGTGGCCCGGGAACTGCCGACGATGTGCCGCCGCGCGTTCGAGGAGCTCGGCGACAACGTCGATCAGCTGATCGACATCAAGATCTTCGTCATCCGCTATCTGCGCGAGAATCCGCACATCCTGAAGGATCTGACCACCACGATCGCCGCGCCGGAGCTGAGGTTCATGGTGCGCATCGGCCTGCTGGGCGCGCCGTTCGGACTTCTGCTTGCGCTGGGCATGTACGTGCACGACAACGTTCCGGTGCTGAACCTGATCCCGGGGTGGTTGATCATCCTGACCGTGACGGCGACGATCGGCGTGCTGGTGAACGTCATCGCGATCAAGATGGTGTTCGAACCGGGCGATCCGCAGCCCCGCTACAAATACCTGTGGAAGCAGGCGCTGCTGGCCAAGCGGCAGCCGCAGGCCGCGGGCGATCTGGCGCACATCCTGGCCTATCAGGTGCTCACCCTGCCGAATCTGGCCACCGAACTGCTCGCCGGGCCCAATGGCGACAAGACGTATCAGATCGTCCAGTCGCTGATCTCCGAGGAGATCCACCGGCAGCTCGGCCCGACCACCGGAATGGTGCGAGTCGCGTTCGGCCGCAGGCAATTCGACAATCTGAAGGTGGGCGCGGCCGGCGCCGCGGTGGGCCTGGCGCCGACGCTGGTCGCGGACGAGGAGTTCGCGCTGGAACAGGCGAAGAAGATCGACGAATTCGCCGCGCGCAAACTGCAGCAGCTCACGCCGGGGGAGTTCATGGAGATGTTCTACGCCTCGGTCGAGCAGGATGCCTGGCTGCTGTATCTGCACGGTGCGGTGCTGGGCCTGGTCGTCGGCGCGGTGCATATGGTGCTGTTCGGCTGGTAGCACGGCCGTTCGCAGCAGACGGTGCGGGCGCGAGCAAGAACAAGCACGCATGCTTGCATTTTTCCGCCGTTGTTTGCCATGCTGAACCGCATGGTGAACGTGGCGGCACTGCTCGAGGATTACGCGGCCGAATGCGCCGATCTGGACCGGATGGTCGCCGCCCTGCCCGCGGCGGAGTGGTCGCGCGCCACACCCGCGCCCGGTTGGACCGTCGCTCATCAGATCGGCCATCTGACCTGGACCGATGAGGTCGCCACCCGGTCCGCGACCGACGCCGCGGCGTTCGGTGAACTGGTGCGGGCGGCCTTGCCGCGGGCGGCCACCTTCGTGGACGAGGCCGCGGCGCAGGCCGCCGCGGCGGCCCCCGCGGAACTGCTCGCGCGCTGGCGGCGGGGGCGTGCCGCACTGGCCGAGGCCCGGCTCGCCGTACCGGCAGGGAAGAAGTTGGGCTGGGTCGGACCGCCGATGAGTCCGGCGTCGATGATCAGCGCGCGGCTGATGGAGACCTGGGCGCACGGGCAGGATGTCGCCGACGCGCTCGGAGCGACCCGCACACCGACCGCGCGCTTGCGCACCATCGCCCATATCGGCGTGCGCACCCGGAATTTCGCCTACGCGGTGCACGATCGTCCCGCCCCGGCCGAGGAGTTCCGCGTCGAGCTGACCGCACCGGACGGCGGTGTGTGGAGCTGGGGGCCGGAGTCGGCGAGCCAGCGCGTCACGGGACCGGCGGTGGACTTCTGTCTGGGAGTGACGCAGCGGCGGCATCTCGACGATCTCGCGCTCGAGGCGACCGGTGCGGATGCCCGGGAGTGGCTGAGTATCGCCCAAGCGTTCGCGGGGCCCGCGGGAGCGGGACGTGCGGCGGGGCAGTTCGCCTGAACCGGCGACAGCCGCGAATGCGGCCGCTGGAGCGGGCGAGCGCCAACTCAGGATAAGCCGTGGCTGATGCCCGACCGGACGTCGTTGGCCGGAGGTCTCTGTGTTGGCAGTCGAAGCGGACGCTCGCCAGCTGATCGCATGATTACCCGGTTGATCTCGTCCGGAAACATCACGGCGGGAATTTTTCGCGGTCCGCGCGACCTGTTCTTTACGTTCGCGTCGCTGAGGGGTAACCCTCGGCGCAGTAACCTGGTCAAGCGTACGACTTTCAACGGTGCGGGTCGTCCGGCAGGTAGGACCAGGGGAGAGGGAGAGCTACCGTGCGCACCGTGACATCGCAGATCCTCCGGCACACCGCGGTGGTGCTCGCCGGTATGGCCAGCATCGGATTCACCGTCGGCGCCGGAACGTACGTGGTCAACCAGATGGCCGCCGATCAGCACGAGTCCGCCGGAACCACGCGTCCGGAAGAGGCTGCGGCCGAACCGGTTGCGCCGGTGCCGCCGCAGTCCGCCGGACCGGACGTTCCGCAACCATCCACCGACACAGTGCGATTCGTCGCCGAGACGCGCGAGCTGCCGGTCGGCCGGGATCGCCGGCCGACCGCCGTACCCGCTCCCGCGCTCGTGCGACCGCGCGTTCCGACCACCGTCGCCGTCCAGGCGAACACCGAGCCGAGCGGTCGCCTTCCGCTGCTCGGCGACGCCTACATCGGCGCGAATCTGACTCGGCCCGAACCGGATTCGCTGTCGATAACCCTCGATACGAATCTTTTCGACGCACCGGCCGGCGGCACCGCCCCCGGCGGCACCCGGCTCCGCACCGACCTGGACGTCCGCAACGGCCGGATCACCCTCGCCCTGACCAACCCGCTCCTGGGCGCCCGGTCGGTCCACGTCACGCCGCCCCGGGACGACACCACCACACCCGCCCCGGACACCATCGCTGCGCCCGAGACACAACCCGTCACGGCGCCCGGCGAATTCGCCACTGCCTGACCGCTCAGGCGTTCTGCGATTACCACCGGTTTCCGAAAGCGGTACCGCCGGTTCGGTTTCGAGGCCGGGCGCGAGCGTCCGGCACGGCGGTTGCCCTGGCCGAATCCGGGATGGCCGCCGCGCCGCGTCATCGCACCGTGATCGATTCCGCGAGGCGGTATTTCGGTCAGCGGCGCGAGCGCCCTGGGCGAATGGGCTTGCGGCACAGGGCCGGACGAATGTTTCACGATGAACAATGCGACCCGGCTGGCTCGGGGAACGCAGCTGGGCTGCGACTTTCGGACCATCTGCCGATTAGGGTGAATAAAGAGGACTCTTGTAGTACTTTTATCGGCAGCCGTGGAACAGGGAGTACGCCTATGGGCCACATCAAGTACGCGAGCGACGTCGGGGCGCCGGTGGAGGTCGCGTTCACCTACACGGACACGCCGATGTTCGTACCGGAGTGGATGGTCGGCATCGCGACGTTCGAACCGGCCCAGGACGCCGGTTACGGGGCCGGAGCCGTCTACGCCGCGACACTGCGTCTGGGTGTGTGGCACCCCACGGTCGAGTGTGAGATCACACGGTACCGCCCGAACGCGGTCATCGGATACACATTGCGCAGGCGCCGCACGGGGAAGGCGGCGCCTGCGGATTCCGACCACGCCGAACCACCCGCCGGATGGGGCACGCTGACCCTGCATTTCGCTCCGCTCGGTTACGGCCGCACCGTACTGACCTCGGAAATCGAGTATCCAGAAGCGAAGCGGCTGCCCGGCCGCATGTGCGCCGCAGTGGTCCGGTCGGCCCTGCGCTGGACGCTGCGCCGCACCGAATCTCAATTACGAAGAGCTATCGAGGAATTCCACGGTACAGACCTTGTCGGTCGGATTGCGTAGGGTACCTGCCATGATCATCGTGAGCACCGACGGATCCTGCCTCCGCAATCCCGGTGGCGCAATCGGCTGGGCCTGGGTCAACCACCAGGGCGCCTCCGGCAGTGGAGGTGCCGCCTCGGGCACCAACCAGGTGGCCGAGCTACGCGCGGTGCTCGAGGCGATCGTCTCGCATCCGGGTGCGGAGCCGCTGTTCATCGAGAGCGATTCGCTGTACGCCATCAAATGCGCCTCGGAGTGGATCTCCGGATGGCGGATGAACGGATGGCGCACCTCCACCGGCGGCCCGGTCAAGAACGTCGAACTCGTCCGCCACATCGACCAGGCGATCGCCAGCCGTCCCGGCCCCGTGCGCTTCCGCTGGGTGCGCGGACACGTCGGCAACTACTTCAACGAGCAGGCCGATCAGCTCGCCGGTACCGCGGCCCGCCAGGCCGCGGCGGCCCCCGGCGCCGCCGCGACCGGGAGCTGCGATCTGCCCGCACTGACGATGCCCGATCCGACCACCACCGATCCGACCGAACCCATCCCCGTCGTCGAGCCGGTCGACCCGACCGAACCCATCCCCGCGGTGCCTCCACGTACGAAAAAGGTTGCCGCACAATCACAATCGGCTCGCACCCAGACCCGAAAGGCCGATGCGCAGCCCCGGAGGGCCGATGCGCTGACGCTGTTCTGAGCACGGCCGCCGTTCTGTGCCCGCGGCGGCCCGCAAGCCTGACGGCAGTGGCGGAACGAACCCACTGCCGTCAGGCGCGGTCGAACGAACTCAGTTGCCCGGCTGGGTACCGTTGCCCGGCGCCTGCTGCGGCGTATCAGCGCCCGGGACCGGCGCCGCCGTACCGGCCTGCAAATCGTTGGTCATCGGCGACTGGAAGTTGTCGACCATCCACTTGCCGTTCTGCTTCTGCAGCGATGCGACCACACCGATGGTCAGCGGCTGCGGGGTGGGGGTCGCCGCCTTGGACTGGTTCTGCGTGATCAGCATGACCACCGACGCCTTGTTCGCATCGCCGGACTCGTAGGCGCAGTGGATCTCCCCGACGGTCGAGCGGGCCTGCGCCTGCTGGGTGATCTGCTTGAGCGCTGACGAGGCGCCGTCGAACTGGGTCAGCCAATCGCCGGTGGAGCGATCCTTGACCCGCTTGATGTAGTCGTCGAAGCTCTTCGAGTCGTAGGTGCCGACCTGATGACCGAAGTCGCAGGCCGCGGCCACGGCGGAGTCGCGGGCGTCCAGCTTGTCGCCGCGATCGCTCGCCTGCATCCCGAACCCGACCGCCGCCGCGATGGCGGCGACCGCCACGACGCCCGCTGC
>CBJNFW010000418.1:0-5505 GCA_966435935.1 uncultured Nocardia sp. | reverse complement strand
TCACAACGGAACATCATCGCCGACCAACACTCCAAAACCACGTAAGACACGCTCTTAGCGCTGAACTCGCCGCCTTAGGACCTTCTTCGCTCGGATGCAAAGGACCTGGCCGCAGCCGCGCGATCTACGATTTCAGCCTGGGATGACAGCCATCTGGATGTAATGTCACCGGCCCCTCGACCTAGACATCTCGCCTGAAAGACCTTCGCTGGTCTGCGCCACGGCAGGGGAGTGTCGAATTGCCGGCAGTCCCTCGCCATCGCCGCAGGTCGGTCAGTTTCGTGACGCGCATTGGTCGTGGTGGGAATTGATGGCGACGGCACGCCAGTGTTCGATCCATTGATCGAGTAGAGGGCACCGTCTCGGTGCTTGTAGCTGGGTTCGCCATGCGCCGTAGTCCGCGTTCCGGTCCACGGGGCACCGCGGAATCCGGTTGGCGATGGTGGTGGGATCGACCTTCCATTCGGCCCATTCGGGCGCGGCGGCCTGGAAGGGTTCCTCATGCATAGTCCCGGTGGCGAGTAGCCGGTGGTATCCGATGTGGTCGAGTATTGTGGCCCCGCACTGGATGGTGTAGCTGGTGAATGCGGTGTGGCCGGTGAGCGGGATTCCGGTTGCGGCCATGCTGACCCAGTAACGGTAAGGGCGGTCATCTGGACAGAGACGCAGCCTCGGACCGGTGTCGAGGTCAAAAGCACCACCGGCGATCCCGGCGTCGAGATCGGCGGCGTAGCACACTTCCCCGGGCCATTGCAGGTCCGGGGACCGTCCGTAGCGGGTGTGAAGGCGAATGTAGTTGCGGGTGAATACCTCTCGTTGTTGCGCGGCCTGTGTGAGGGGGAGGTCGTTCGGCAAGACGACCAGGAAGTCGATATCGCTGTCGTGCGTGTCGGTGTCGTTGGCTGCGCTGCCGGTGAGGCACGCGAAGACTGGGGTATCGGCGAATGCGTCGATGACCGCAGCGGTGGCGGCGTCGATGAGGTCGGTGGTGGGCATGCAGGTTCACCGGAGTTCGGGTGGCAGGTGGATGGTCTGGTCAGTGCTGGCGTGGAAGTCCACGAGGTGGACTCCGCTGGGGATCAGGACGCGGCCGTCGCTGTGTTGATGGGCTGTCGCGAATGCGGTGATCTCGTGGAGGACTTCGGGGGCGTCGGCGAGTGCGGCGAAGCTGTTGAGGTGGCCGATGCGGAACCATTGGACGGCTGCGTCGATAGTCGGGGTGACGGCGACGCCGGGGAGGCGGCGGGTGGTGAGTTGTCCTTGTCCGGCGGCTTCGGCGTCGTGGAGTTGATGTAGGAGCAGGTTCCAGGTGAAGTCGCGGCCGGTGCCGGGGAAGGGGTGAATGCGTTCCCAGAGGCGGGTGACGAGGCGTTGCTCGGGGGTGGCAGCATCGAAGAACAGCATCACCAGCCGTCCGCCGGGAGAGAGCAGGTCGATGAGGTGGCTGATGAGGGTGTGGGCGCGGGCGGTGCCGGTGTCGAGGTCGCTGGTGACGGTGACACCGTCGGAGGTGGTGGTTTCGAAGCATTCGAGCAGCGGGTAGCTCATCGACCAGAACGATCCGATGAGATCGAACCGGCGGTTGTGCTTCGCGAATTGGGCCACAACGGTTTCGGTGTCGACGCAGTGCGCTTCGGCGTCGGGAAACCGGGCGCTGAATTGGGCGATCATGCCGGGGCTCTTGTCGGTGCCGGTCAAGGTGTCGGCGTAGTCGGCCAGGACGGATGTGACGCGGCCGGGTCCGCACCCGAGGTCCAGCGCCTGTAAGACGTTGTCGTGGCGGGGGTTTCCGTAGACCTTGTGGAGGTGGTCGCGGATCAGGTCGATGTCTTCGCGGCCGTGGTAGTAGTGCGGTGGCAGCATGGTCTCGTAGACTTGGGCATCGGCGTAGCCGATGTTGAAGGGCTCTGTCATGGGCGTGAAACTTTCTGCAGCGCTTACGGTCTCGCCGGTTACTCGGCGGGGAGTGTGATGCCCAGCAGTGCCGCGAGGCGGGTCTGGGTGTGGCGGAACCAGTCGCCGACGGTGCCGGGGACAGGTCCGGTGCGGGTGGCCACGAGGTAATGCCGGGACACCAGCAGCAGGTGCTGGGCGGTGCCGTGGATGGTGCGGCGGTCGACGTCACGGGCCAGCACGGCCGGTGTGCCCAGCAACGCAATCATCAAGCGGCGCAGCGCGTCCCGGTCGCAGTCGCCACCAGGGCGAGAAACAGCGCGGGCTGCGAGGCTCAGGGTGTGAAAGGGCCGTGTGGTGTCCAGGTTCGCGAGATCGATAGGGCGGGTGCGGCGGTGCAGGGCCAAGGCGAGAGCGAGTGCGTGGAGGTGTTGTTGTCCGCCTTCGCGGAGAAGGTCGGTGATTGTGGTGAGCCGGTTTTGGCGTGCGGAGTATCGGCGGCCGGCGTGGCTGATCTGCCCGAAGGCGATGTGTTCGAGCGCGGCGTCCGGGACGGCGTGGCGCAGCGCGGTTTGTAGGAGGGTTTGGTCGGCGCCGATGACGTGGAGCATTGCCGACCAGGCGGGTGGGTTGCGGTGGTGGGTGTTGGCGATGTCGCGGCTGAGGTAGAGCAGGCTGCCGTCGCCGCGCTGAGCGGGTATCAATCCTGCGGGCAGGCGCAGGCAGGTGGTGCCGTTGATTCGCACCAGGTCGCAGTGGTCGGCGAGTGCGGCGATGAGGGTGCCGGGTTCGATGGCGAGGTTGGTTTCGTATTCGAAGACGTCGATCTTTGCGCCGAGCTGGCCCATGTCCGAGACCGCGGCGGCGAGCATCGCCTCGACCACTCCCGGGGCGGGTGCCGGGGGTGGAAGCGGGGCGTGCAGGTCGATGACGTCGCCCAGCCACGGGTGGGTGGTGGTGAGGCGGGCGAGGTCGGTGGTGCGGCCGGCGAGGGCCATATTGGCGAAGGCGTAGAGCACGCCGATGATGTCGTCGTAGCGGTGGCCGGTGGGGATGTTGTCCCAGCGGGCGGCGGCGGTGGCGCGTTGCAGGATGTGCAGCTGGCGGCCGAGATCGTTGACGAAGTAGCGAGTGTGCACATCCGCGCCTGCTGACCGGAACAACTCGGCCAGGGTGGACCCGATCACGGTGCCGCGCATCGAGCCCACGTGCAGCGGGTGCACCGGGTTGATACTGGTGTGCTCAATCAGCACGCGCTGGCCACGCAGATGGGCCCGCCACCGTTCCCACAGCTCGTCCGGGTCGTGCCCGTCCAGCCAATCCAGGAGCGCGGATGTTTCGACTGGAATGCGTTGTGTTTCACCGGTTTCGGTGTACTGGAGTAGGTGCCCGTCCGGATGCCAGTACGCCGGTGTTGTCGCCGGTATTGCCAGGTGCTGGAGGTAGGGGTTGAGGGCGGGGTGGTCCCGGACCAGCCTGTGGACCCTCCGGGAGCTCACAGCGGGTCCGAGAGTGCGTACGGGACCAGGACAGGGCCGGTGCGGCGCATCCCGGGTCCGCGGACCACGGTGGTTCGGCGATGTCCCCCGAACGGTGTCCAGGCGTCTTCATGCTCGTACAGCGTGCTGTCGACCGCGACATGGCAGAAATCGAGCGTTCCGAACACGGGCAGCTGCTGCCCGAAAACTGTTAAGCCCAAGGCATAGTCACCCAGGGCCAGCATCTCGGCGAGGTCGCGGTCATCGCAATAGTGCACTACCGGCAGGACGGGGCAGTACTTCTCCTCGAGCACGATCGACGCGTCCGCCGCGGCCTCGAGGATCGCCAGCCCAGGCACAGCATCATCCTGGCTGGGATCGCGCAGGACCGTGCCGTGGTCACTCAGATCCGGCAGCCAGCGATCGGTCAGCCCGTCGATGAGCAGCGGCCCGAGCACGGTAGCGGGATCGTCGTTCGCGCCCGCCCGCACCGCGTCCGCAGCGGTCAACAGGGCATCGACGAACTCGCCGTAGACCTCGTGGTGGACGTAGACGCGTTCGGTGGCCATGCAGTCCTGGGAGCTGTTGAACAGTCGGGTCGCGATCACCGCATTGGCGGCGGCCGGGATGTCGGCGGCATCGGTGACGACCGCGGCGCAGACACCGGGGCCCTGGCAGATCAGCCGAATACGCTCGGGCAGAGCATCATCCAGCTCCGCGGCATGCTCGGCGCTACCGCAATACACCACCCCGTCCGCGTTACCCGATGCTGCCGCAGCGAACTCACCCCACGGCTGCTCGACCAACTCCACCGCCAGCCCCGCCTCGACGGCCAGCGCGAGAAGCAATCGCACGTAGTCGCGGGAAGCGCTCGCCGCGCGCACCACGACACGATTCCCGGCCAGCGCTGGAGCGAGCGCGAACAGCAGTGTCGAATACAGCGGCAGCGTGGCCGGGGTCGCTGTGAACACGGTCCCGATGCCGCGCCGCTTCGGCAGCCACGCGTTCTTCACGCTCGGGCGCAGCGCTGCCAGCAGCCAGTCCAGTTCGATGGACGCTGTGCGATGGGTTTCCACCTGCACCAGAGCCGAGGTCAGCTCGGCCCGGTGGGCTCGGATCGCCGCGGCGAGCCGGAGCATCGGATCGAACTGTGCAGACGATAATGACCCCCGGGCATCCATGACCGAAAACCGTAGCAGGACAACCGCTATCGCCGCAGCGAAAATATTCGAGGATCAGATACGCTCTGGCGCAGCAATTCCCAGCAACTCGAGCCCCTGGGCAAGAGTGTCACCGGCCAACTGGCACAACGCGATCCGGTTACCACGCACCCGCGGATCCTCGGCCTTCAACACCGGGCACGCCTCATAGAAGCTGGTGAAGGTTTGCGCGAGAGCGAACAGGTACCCGGCCAGGCGGTGCGGCTCGAGCGAGTCGGCCACATCGGTGACCGCTTTGCCGAACTCGTCCAGCAACAGCCCCAACGCCCGCTCAGCAGGCTCGAGCGTCAACTCGGTGTCCACGACCGGGGCGGTGTCAGCGGGCGGGACGTTGCGCAGGATGGACCGGATACGGGCGTGGGCGTATTGCAGGTAGACGCCGGTGTTGCCAGTGAAGTTCACCATCCGATTGACATCGAAGATGTAATCCTTGATCCGCGACCCGGACAGGTCCGCGTACTTCACCGACCCGATCCCCGCTGCCTCGGCCACCTGCTCGAAGGTCTGCGTGTCCAGATCCGGCGCCTTCTCCTTCAGGATCTCCCGGGCCCGCTCCACCGCCGAGTCCAACAGTTCGGTCAGCGGAATCGTGGACCCGGAGCGAGTCTTGAACGGTTTCCCGTCCGGGCCCTGCACCGTCCCGTACGGGACGTGGATCGCCTGCACGTCGTCGGTGAGCCAGCCCGCACGACGAGCAGTCGCGAACACCATCTGGAAATGCTGAGCTTGCCGCGAATCGGTCACATACAGCAGCTTGGACGCTTCCAGCTTGCGGATCCGGTAGCGGATCGTCGCCAAATCGGTTGCCGCGTAACCATACCCGCCGTCGCTCTTGCGCACGATCAACGGCGTCGGCGTGCCGTCCGGGCCGGTGAACTCGTCGAAGAACACGCACAGCGCGCCATCGCTTTCCA
>CBJNFW010000417.1:0-5542 GCA_966435935.1 uncultured Nocardia sp. | reverse complement strand
CCCACCCGGCGCCTGCTGGTTCGGTGCTGTGGACGAGCAGGCCCACGCAAGCCACAGCAGTGCAGGCGAGAAACAGATGCCAGCCGAGCTGTGATCGGAGTGGTCGCTTGCCTCCTCGCCCGGGAACGTTGTCGGACTGCACCGTGCTCATCCCCGGAAGGCTAGCCTCGATGCGCCCAAGGCCCGGGTGGTCAAGTTCCCACTCTGGGGGCCGCCACCATGGCGCCCGGACTGCTCACTGTGTGAGTAGCCGCCGTTCTGCTGGCGGTGGTCCCTTGAGATCACCACCATGTGCGTCTCCTAGGTGGGGACCGGCTTCTTGTTCTCCCAACCCCCCCCCGCCGCGGCGGCCGCGGCCGCGCTCGAGCCCGGTGTCCGGCACCGCTATCGCCGACCGCATCCGCGCCATGGCCGCGACCATGATGTCGACGGACTTCGCCCACGGCGGCGGCCACGTCCGCCGGGGCCTGCTCGAATTCTTCCGCACCCAGGTCGTCCCCGAACTCCACGCCGCACACCCGACACCGGTGCGCCGCGAAATCTTCTCCGCCGCCGCCGAACTCGCCCAGATCCTGGGCTGGAGCGCCTACGACGCCGGCCGCCGCCCCGCCGCGATCCGCTACTTCATCCAAGTCCTGCGCCTGGCCGAAGAAGGCGAAGACCAGCTGATGGGCGCGCGGCTGCTGGCGAACCTGTCGCACCAGGCCAACTTCGTGCGCCGCTTCGACGACGCGGTGATATACGCCCGAGCGCCCAAACGGCGCTGCAGGGTCGCAACAGCCCCAGCGTGGAGACCATGGCCGTGATGATGGAAGCCCGCGCCCTGGCCAGCCTGTCCAACGAGAAGGGCACCGTCGCCGCGATCAATCACGCCGAGAAGCTGTTCGAACGCCGCCACGGCGACGAACCGGCGTGGATCGGCTACTACGAACTCGCCAGAGATGCCAGCCACTGCTGGCGCGACCTGCAAATCGCGCCCCAGACAAAGACATTCGTCGCCGCAGCCCTCACCGACGACACCCCGCCCCGCACCCGCGCGTTCATCCAAATGGTCGCCGCCGACGGATCACTGGTCGCCGGCGACCTCGAGGAAGCCGGATCCCTCGCGGCCGCCGCGGTCGTCAACGGCGGGGACCTGCGATCGGCCCGCTACCTGCAATATCTGCACGACTTCTACCACCGGCTGCCGCCGGGCGCGGACCGGCATCCCGCGCTCGCCGAGTTCGTCGACCTGCTGAACACCCGCTACCCGGCCATCGTCCAAGCTGTTGCGGTGACATGACCGATCGCTACGACCGCTGCACGCGGGTGTAGTCCCTTCTCTGCACCTGTCAATCCGCAGACACGGCCGCAGCATGCTGTGCGAGTGACGGCAGGCGAGGAGAAATGGGTGACCGACGACGTCGTAGCCCGTGTGAAGGTGGCCTTCGAGCTGCCCAGCGACGGAGACGGGTGGCCTCCTGTCGGGGTCGAGACCGTGTGGGCCGTTCGTCGCGACGATGGCTGCGTTGAACTGGACAACATTCCGTTGTTCGCTCGGGGGTTCGCCGCTGGCGACGTGGTTCGGGTGGAGTCCGACGAGGACGGACTTTTCTGGGTCAAGGATGCTGTGACGTGCTCTGATAACTGCACGATTCGCCTCGTCCCGTTGGGCGAGGGCGATTCCAAGGAGAAGCGGCGGATAGTGCTCGAGACGTTCGCTCGGCTGGGGGTCGAAGGTGAGGGACTCAACCGGTTCAACCTGGTCGCGTTGAACGTGCCGGCGAGCGTTGATGTGCGGGCCGTGAAACAGCTCGTGGTCCAAGGTGCTGAGGATGGTCGGTGGCATTGCGAGGAAGGCTGCGTGACCCCTGAGTGGCGTGCGGCGGGCTGAGCAGGTCATGAATTTCTCCGTCTCGGCGTTGAGATTCCGAGGCCGACCTGGGAGTTCTGGGTGAATCTCCGTGCGTCGTTGCGCTTTTCCCGCAGAAAGGTGAGCGTGAGATCGATGCCCTCGATTTCTCCTTGCCAGCCCTCGCCTTCCGGTGCTCTGGTCAACGAGCCGCGGCTCGGCAGCCCCCGCGCCCGCTGGACCGCACGGGACCGTATGTGCCTGGCCTGACCGCCGGACCGTGGAAAAACCGCGACGAGACCGTGGTCGACATGCTCGGCCGCTCCATCGACATGCAGGCCCGCCGCGGCCAGGGCGGTCACCCAGGACGTCGAGCCCGCCGCAACGCGGGTCGCTGAATACGGGTGGTTACCAGTACCACGTGCCGATATCCATCACCAGATGTACCGGGCCGTCCGAGGCTTGCCGGTCCGCTCGGTACCTGTGGCGGGGCTGGTGTCGTGTTCGGCACTCACACGCCCTCCCCGGGGGTGTCGGTGTAGTGGATCCGCTGGCCGTCCGCGTCGTAGGCGGGGCGGCCCTGGGCATCGCGCCATTCGCCCGTGTCAGGGTCGACGGTCCAGCCTTCGAATTCGGTTCCTACCAGGTCATCTACATAGTTGGGACTGTCCTTATAGGTGGGAGTGCCCTCGGGCATCGGCACGGCGGCAGCCTCGGCCGCGGCGAAGTACGCCATGAGTTCGGCGGTGCGTTCGGGGCCGTGCTCGGGGATTTTCATGCCGAGCGCTTCGGCTTCTTCCTTGGTGTAAAAGGTTTTTCCTGCGAAATGTTCCGGCATGACTTTCCTTCTATTTGGGCATTTCTTCCATGATGATGATCCACTTGTTTTTCTCGGGGCTCCAGTATTTATTGTGCACGAAGAAATCCGTGTGGTCCTTGAATTGGATTTCGTCACTGGTGCCGCCGTAATCGTGTATGTCCTTTCCGGTTTTGCTGAGTATCTGGTATTCGACTTTCTGGTTCCCGTTCTCGAGTACGTTCGTGCCGTTGTTCACTCCACCATTGGTGCCCGCCGGGTTGGTGGTGGTACACGTATATCCATCCTCGGTGACCGGCTGCCCAGGCTTGTACCTGGCGAGCTGTTCCGGGGTGAGGTTCGTGTGCCGGAACACTGCACCCTGGTGGTTGGGGAGCTTGTCGAGCGCCTTGTTGTATTCATTGATACTTTTTTGCATCTCGGGGGTGACGCGATTCTCCCGGATAGCGGCAATCAAGTCTTGGGTACTCCCTTGGCCGTCGCCCATGTGAGTGGGCCCCTGGTTCAGGATCCGCACATCTTCGGCGGTGAGTGGTTCGCCGGTGCTGGCCGTCTGGGTTTTGGCGTTCTGTTTCGCCTTGTCTTCGGCTTCCTTTTTTGCCTGCGCTTCGGCTTTCTGCAATCGCGCGGCCGTTTCGCGGTCCTTTTTGGCGAGGCCCGCGAGTGTTTTGGTGGCGTCGTATTCTTTTTCCGCTTTCCGCGCCTTGAGCCACCCGGTAACCGCGTCTCGAATCGGGACGGCGAACTCGTCCACCAGTTTCGCGATCCGCGCGGCGGTCACCACCGTGGCCAAACCGGCGGTCAGGCAGTTGGCGACGGCACCGAGGATGAGGGTTACGCCGACCTGTTCGATCAGCTCTTTCGCCAGTTCCTCGAGCTTTTTCTGTAGCTGTTCGCGGAGCCGGTGCAGGTCGTCGTGGTGGGTCTGGCAGGACGTCGCGATCTCGCCGCACGCGCCCGCGATGGTGCTCGCCGAAAGCTTCATCCCTTGCAGGTCTTCGACCACCTGGGCGGCCTCGGGGGACTTGACCAGCGATACCGAGGAGATGACGCGGCCGATCCCATCGGCCAGGGCACCGATGGCGCGATCGTTCTGCAGGGCGGCCCAGGTGCCCGCGATCGCGGCGAGTTTGTCCAGGTCACCGTCCGGAATGGTGATGCCGACCTTCTCGGCGAGGTGGATCGCGTCGGACAGGCCGTTGCCGGGCCCGCCCGCCGAGGGTGCGGGTTTGCGGCACGAGAGCACCGCCGGAAGCGGATCGGCAGGTTTGACCGGCGCGGGGCCCTTGTCGCCGGTGGTGGCGTTCCAGTCCGCGAGCTGGTGGTTATAGCCGATGGTGCGCAACGCGCCCGCGTAGGCATCCATCGTCTCGGCGAGAGTGAACATCGAATCGAGGGCCTGGTGGGCGTTGGCGTCGTACCCGGCCGCCCACGATTTGGCCTCGTCGTAGGACCCAGCCATGGACGCGCACCCGTCCAGCGCATCGGCCCGGCCGTTGAACGCGTTGTACAGGTTCACCGCCGAGGTGTGCAGGGCCGAGGCGGCGGTGTAGTAGATGGACGGTTGCACGTCGATCGTGGTCACGCGTCAGATTCCGAGGATCTTGTGGTTGGCGGTGATGGCGTCGGTGTAGGCGGTGTGCGCGGTCTGGGCGGCGGCGCGCATCGCGGCGATGCCGGCGGCGGCCTCGGTGGCGGCTTTGGCCCATTCGCGGTGGGCTTCGGCGTGCTTGTCCGCCGCCGCGCCGGTCCAATCCTGGTGTGCGGCGGCGATTCTGGAATCCAGGCCCGCCAGGGAATCGGTGATGAAGCCGTGCAGGCCGCCGATGCGGGCGGTGACCGCATCCAGGTGCTCGAGGTCGACGCTGTATCCGCGCTCGGGATCACTCATGGGGATGCTCCTTACGGCAGGTCGAGGGAGGAAACGCGCGCCGTGGTGGCCGCCGCGCGGGTGGTGTCCTGGTCGGTGATGCTCGCGGCGGTCACCCCGAGCAGATCGGCCATGGCGCGCAGGGCTTCCAGCACCTCCACCGCGGCCTTACGGGTGTCCTCCCAGGCCGCGAGATAAGCGTCGGCCGCGGCACCCTTCCAGGTGGCCGTGAGGCCCTGGACCTCGGTATCTGCGGAGTGCACGCCCGATACCAGGGCCTCGGCGGTCTGCTGGACGAACGCGCCTGCTGAGCGCACCGTTTCGGGCACCATCGCGAACGTGGGCGCGGCCGCGTCGGGCATGGGGTGTGCCTCCTACTCGTTGGGGCCGATGACATCGACCAGCATGCGGGTACCGCTCTGTGAGATCCAAAAAGCGCTTCCTGGTTCGTGCGTGGGATGGCCAACGGTGACCATGCGCACGCCAGAACCTCGAGGTAGGCCGGCCCGCTACCGCCGAAAACTGACCGGTGGTCCTTTGTGCGTGGTGATCACGCATTCCCTAGGACGCATCGAGCGACCAATCGGTTCCATGAACGTCCACATCCACTGGCGGCGGGCCGACATACCCCTGACCGGATCAATTCGAAATCGGTTGTGGTGCATCAGTGTTGATGCTCGATGTCAACCGCGGGGGAGGGTCGGACTGGGCGCCAGGGCTCGGTAAGCACGCCGGTGCGAAGGGTACGGATCCGTTTGTCGTACTCGGTGCGCACGTGGGGGGAATGGTCGACGTTCTGCCCCATCCAGGTCACCATCTTCACCTGCATCACCGCCTGCACGACCGGGAAGCCGCTCCAGGTGGTCAGGTCGTATCCGTACGCGGCGGTGAACGCGGCGTAGTCGCGGTCGCTGTACATCCCCATGCTGGCCTCGGCGGCGGTCTTGGCCAGATCCCACCCCGGGATCCCCCACGCGAACGCCTCCAGATCGATCAGCACCGGCGGCTCACCGTCCGCGATCAT
>CBJNFW010000416.1:0-5548 GCA_966435935.1 uncultured Nocardia sp. | reverse complement strand
CCTTTCGCCAATTACGGCGCAAAGCGCCGGAATTGGCGTGACCGATCGAGGCTAAAGCCAACAAAGGAGCGGCTGGAGTGGATGGCCAGTCCTTGACGGAGTTCGAACAGGACGAGAAAGGCAACCTGTACAAACTCTGGAACCGGCTGTCGTCGGGAAGCTATTTCCCGCCACCCGTGCGGGCGGTGGAGATACCGAAGGCCGGGGGCGGGGTCAGGACGCTGGGCGTGCCGACCGTCGCTGACCGAATCGCCCAGACGGCGGTGGCCATGGTGCTGTCGCCGTCGGCGGAGCAGGTGTTCCACACCGATTCGTATGGGTATCGGCCGGGGCGGTCGGCGCTGGAGGCGGTGGAGACGTGCAAGCAACGATGTTGGCGACAGCCATGGGTGATTGATTTGGATATCCAGGGCTTCTTCGACAACGTGCCGCATGATCCGATCGTCTCTGCGGTGCAGCGCCACACCAGTTTGCCGTGGGTGCTGTTGTATGTGAAGCGGTGGCTTATCGCGCCGATTCAACAGCCCGACGGCACGCTCGTAAGGCGGGAGAAAGGAACCCCGCAGGGTTCCGCAATTACGCCTCCAACGCAGTTGGCAACTTCTGCTTCGATGTGACGCTCAGTTATCGGCGGCTGGAGCGGCCTCGCCGTGTTGCGGGGACGGTGTGACATGTCGGGTAGTATTTTTGTGTCGTGGTTGGGAGTCGTTGCGGCACTGCTGAATTCGCTTGTCGTGTCAACGCGGCGGTGGAGTTGGCAGAGGCTGGCATGCCAGTGGTCGATGCTGTGCGCGTGCTGGCGGATCGGTTCGGCTGTTCGCCGCGGCAGGCTCGCCGCTATGTGGATCGGGCCACCTGCGGCCGAGTGCCGGTGGCGGAGCCCATGGTGGTGTTTACGGTCAAAGTGCCTGCGGCACTGGCAGTTCGGATACGTGAACGGGCCCGCGTCTCGGGTGGGACAGTCTCCGCGGTGGCGGTGGGGGCGCTGGCGGAATTCTTGGCGCCCGATCGCGCCCGGCCGGGCGGTCGGTGACCCGGCGGCGGGTCGAGACGGAGTTCGTGTTCGACCGGCACGCGGCCACGGATGTGTCGGTGGCCTACGAAATATTGGTACCGCAGCGACGAGCCCGCGTTCGGCGAGCTGGTCAGGAAGGAGCCTCGCCCCGTGACGAGCGCGGTGATCTACGCCCGGGTGTCCTCGGCCCGGCAGAAGAAGAACGAGACGATCGCATCCCAGATCGAGGCAGTGGCCGCGCACGCGGAAACCCTCGGACTCGAGGTGCCTGAGCAGTGGATATTCGCCGACGAGGGGCACTCCGGTGCCACTTTGGTCCGGCCGGCGCTGGAGCGACTGCGGGATCTGGTCGCCGGGGTCGGCGTGGAGGTGGTGTTGTGTTACTCGCCGGACCGGCTGGCCCGCAAGTTCGCCTTGCAGGCGTTGCTCATCGAGGAATTCACCAGGGCGGGAACGAAAGTCGAGTTCGTGAACGGTCCGCGGGGTGACTCCCCGGAGGATCAGCTGCTCGTGCAGTTCCAGGGCATGTTCGCCGAGTACGAGAAGGCTCAGATCATGGAGCGGTATCGGCGCGGCAAGACCCACCGCGCCCGCAGCGGGTCGGTGAACGTGCTCGGCGGTGCCCCGTTCGGCTACCGCTACCTGCGCCGCACTGACCACTCCGGCGCGGTCTACGAGATCGCCGAGCACGAGGCCGCCCTGGTGGCGGAGATGTTCCGCCGCTATGCCGACGACGGCGCCTCCATCGCGGATCTGGCCCGCTGGCTCACGGGCACCTTGACGCGCACCGGCAAGACCCGCTGGGACCGGTCGGTGATCTGGGCGATGTTGCGCAACCCCGCCTACGCCGGGCGCGCGGTGTTCGGCAAGACCATGGTCGTGCACGAATCGGCGGCACTGAACCGCATCGCCCGGCTGCAGGGCCGATCGGTGCCCAAGCCGTCGAAAACGGTGGACCGCCCGCGCCAGGAGTGGATCGAGATCCCGGTCCCGGCGATCGTGTCGGAGCAGACTTTCGACCGCGTGGCCCAGCGACTGGCCGACAACAAACGGTCCTCGGGGCGAGGACGCACCGAACCGTGGCTGCTGCAAGGCCTTTCGGCCTGCGCGGCCTGCGGCTACGGCTACTACCGCACCTCCACCCGCACCACGAACAAGAAGATCTACTACTACCGGTGCCTGGGCTCGGACAACTACCGATACGAAGGCGGGCGGGTCTGTCAGAACAAGCCCGTACGCGCGGACTACCTCGACACCGTCGTCTGGGATCACATCACCGCCCTGCTGGCCGACCCCCAACTGATCCGGGACGAGATCGACAAACGCCTGCAGACCGCGAAAACCTCCGATCCCGTTGTTACACAACGTAAACGACTCGACACCGCGCTGGTCAAAGCCCGCTCCGGGATCGCCGCGATGATCGAAGCGTTCGGCGAACAGTTGATCACCATCGACGAGCTGCGCGCTCGGATGCCCGATCTGCGCGCACGGGAAACCAACCTGCGCAACCAACTCGATGCCCTCGACGCCCAACTCGCCGACCGCGACGCCTATCTCGCCCTGGCCACCGACCTGCAAGGCTTCCTCACCCAGCTCAACACCAGCGCGGAAACCACGACCGTCGACGAACGCCGCCGCGTGCTGAAACTGCTGGTCAAGGACGTTCTCATTGGACCGG
Organism: uncultured Nocardia sp.; assembly: GCA_966435935.1. Lineage (GTDB taxonomy): Bacteria > Actinomycetota > Actinomycetes > Mycobacteriales > Mycobacteriaceae > Nocardia. The sequence continues at coordinate 2,855 of CBJNFW010000416.1, read as the reverse complement.
AAAAGATCACCATCCGCCACCGCATCCCTATCCGCGAACGCACCGGCGACGGCACTCCGCAAGCCGGCAACACCGACCAGGAGGGCGAACATTGCCAACTACGTTGGAGGCGTAATTTCGCCATTGTTGTCGAATCTGTTCATGCACTACGCTTTCGATTCTTGGTTAGAGCGAGAGCAACCATCGGTCAGGTTCGAGCGGTACTGCGACGACGCCATCGTGCATTGCGTCAGCGAGAAGCAAGCGGAATTCATCCGGAGTGTCATCGCGCGCAGGCTGGCGGAGTTCGGTCTGACCCTGCATCCGGAGAAGACTCGGATCGTGTACTGCAAACAGGAGGGGCGGGAGCTGGATTATCCGGTCACCGAGTTCACCTTCCTGGGGTTCACGTTTCGGCGGCGACCGGCGCGGCTGCGGGACGGGAGATTGAAGTGCGGTTTTCTTCCCGCGGTCAGCAAGCAGGCGAAGAAGTCCATCGCCGAAACCATTCGGAATTGGCAATTGGGACGGTGGACCGCGCTGAGTTTCAAGGAGATCGGCACGATGATCAACCCCGTCGTGTCGGGCTGGATCAGTTACTACGGGCGCTTCTACAAGTCCGACCTGATCCGCTTCCTGGAGCGGCAGATCAACCCATTCCTCGTGAAATGGGCCATGCGGAAATACAAACGGTTTCGCCGTGCGAAACGCAGAGCACGCCGGAAACTGGCCGAGATCGCCTCGGCTTATCCCGGAATGTTCGCGCACTGGAAGCACGGTGCCTTGCCCACCGGTTCGACAGTGGGAGCCGGATGAGTCGAGAGGTTCAAGTCCGGTTCTGAGAGCGGCGGCGGGTGAAATCCCTGCCGCCGACTCACCTCATAGGAATCCCCTGTCCGGCCGATGGATTGGGTGATCCCGGCATCGGCGAGCCGCTGCGCGTAGCGAATCGACGTGTACTGCTTTTTCCAGGAATTCCGCCTTCATGCGCAACTCGCGGTTCTCCCGCTCCAGCTCACGCAACCGAGCCCGCTCGGATACCGTCAGCGGCTCCTCCGCCGCCGGATGCTTCTTCCGGTACAACGCCACCCAATTACCGAGCGTTGCCTCATGAATTCCGAGATCCCGGGCAACCGCCGCGGTCGGCCGGTCCGGGTTCCCGAGCACCATTTTCACCGCCTCGTCCTTGTATTCGGGCGAGTGCTTTCTCCGCTGATGACCCACGAACAGTTTCCCTCTCACTCCCGTAACCACCCTACGAGGGGTCACTGTCCGGAGGGAACCGGGCACCTCATAGATCCAAGCCGTGAGCGGCAGTTCCGCACCTTGGAACAAGGAAAAGCGCGGGGACGTAGAGCGGCGGAAAGCGGCACCGACCTGCCTCGCCAGCGTCCCGAACCGAACGTTGGTTTGAGGTGCGCAAAGTCGGTTCCCGACGCCTCGAAGGACTTGTCGGGCCGCGGTGCGCCAGGTTCTAGCCGATGGAACCAGGCATTGTCATCACATCTGGCGCCGTCGCAGACTGGCCGGGCAGCAGGGCCCACTGAAGCGGCCTGCTAATCACGATGGGTCAGCCGACCCGAAAGTCGAGGAGAGCCTATGATGGCCTTGGAGTCGTCCGAGGAGTACGACGCAGTCGTCGAACTGGCGCGCGCTGTGGGGCTGAGTGTGTTGTCGCCGGCTGCGCGCGACGCTGAGGCCGCGAAAGCTGTTCCTGCGGCGGTGTGGAAGTCGATATTTGACACTGGCCTCACTCTTCCTGTCTCGGAGGAGAAGGGTGGCGGCGGTGTTCCCGACGCTATGACCCACATGGCCGCGGTCGAGAATTTCGCCTATGGAGACCCCGGCATCGCGGTCGCAGCCGCTTGGAGCGGCGCCGCCGCGCTGCTGCTCGGTCGGCACGGCGCCCTGGCGCAAGACACTGCGTTGTCGCGGCTGCTCACCGACACCGCTGCCCGTGGATCCGTCGCGCTCTACGAGGGTTTCGGACGGGCGCCTGGCGAATACGACACGAAGATCACTCTGGAAGGTGACCACGCCAGGGTAACAGGACGAAAGGTGGCCGTGCCGTTCGCTGACCTGAACCCCGACATGATCGTTGTGGGCAGCGATGCGGCGTCCGGCAGTCTACGGGCCGTGCTGGTACCGAGTGGAACGCCGGGTGTGGTTGTCGATCCGAACTCGGGCGGCTTGGCGTTGAATGCGGCCGGTCTTGCTTCGGTGTCGTTCGACGTCACTGTTCCGGTGGAGAACATGCTTGGCGGTCTCGACTCCGATTCGTCAGCACTCGGGCGCTCCATCGACCAGATCCGGCTCATCACCGTCGCCGCGATGATCGGTACTGCCCAGCGTGCCATCGAGTACGCTGCCGAGTATGCTACCCAGCGGGTAACGTTCGGCCGTCCCATCGCCGGGTACCAGGGAATTTCCTTCCCGCTGGCCGAGGCGAAGATCCGGAACATCGAGTTGCGGGCCGAACTGCGAGACGTCTGCAGTCGCCTGGACGCAGACTCGTTCGATGACGTCTCCGCAGCGGTCACCGACCTGGTCGGCTACGCCGGGGAAGCCTCCGCAGAAGCGACACGCATTGCGGTGCAGACGCTCGGCGGCCACGGCTTTCTCACCGACCACCCCGTCGAGATCTGGTACCGCAGCGCGGCAACGCTCGCCGCCGTCGACTTCGATGTCAACCAGTCATCTTTCCAAGCTGCTCTGTAGAAACCGAGGCCGAGAATTGTCATACACATTTACCCTCAGCAAAGGCCTGACTGACTACTGCAACGCCCTCCGTGAGTGGTCGGTGTCGGGGGGGGGGCCCCCGCAGCGCCCCGCCGCAAACCAACCCCCCCCCCCCCCCCACCACAAAAGAGGGTTCT
>CBJNFW010000415.1:0-5611 GCA_966435935.1 uncultured Nocardia sp. | reverse complement strand
GGCGACGGAATCCGCAGATGCGTTGCTGCGCAACGAATATGCCTGGCTGCCCGCGCTCGCCCCGCGGCTTCCACTGCCGGTCCCCGTTCCCCAGCGCTTCGGCGAACCCTCCGAACTTTTCGCGCGGCCGTGGATCATCACCACGTGGGTGCCGGGCGAGCCTGCCGACCGCGCGCCCGTCACCTGCGCAGCCCAGGCCGCGACGACATTGGCCGCGTTCCTGGGCGCACTTCATCAGCCTGCCCCCGAACAGGCACCCACCGGCCGCAATCGCGGAGGCTCCATGAGCAGCTATTCCGATAGTTTCGCCGAGCAGCTCGCAGCAACCACCGAGCGGGGACTGATCCCCGACGGTGATGCCGATGTCGTCCGCGCGGTCTGGGAAGATGCCGTCACCGCGCCCGACTGGGCCGGACCGGCACTGTGGCTGCACGGTGATCTACATCCGGCCAACGTCCTGACCGCCGAGGGCGCGCTGTGCGGGGTGATCGACTTCGGCGACCTGTTCGCCGGCGATCCAGCCGTCGATCTCGCTGCCGCGTGGATTGTGCTGCCGGACAACGCCATCGACCTCTTCCACGACGCCTGCCAACCGGTCGCGGACGCCGCGACCCTGCGGCGTGCCCGCGGGTGGGCGGTGCTGCGCGCGTTCGCGGGCATCTTCATCGCGGACGCCGGAGTCCACGGCCGACCCGGCGGAAAGCCGACATGGGGCCCGCCCGCCCACGCCGCACTGCGACGCCTCATCGCGACCCACCGCTGATCAACCGGCTTCTCGAATGCGCGGCCGCTCGCGGGCAGCGGCACGTCGGATCGCACGCCTCTCCGGCCACGTTCCCCCGGGGCCAGAGCCCTACGGCGTTCGGGAACACGTTACGGTCGGCGTGCTCGATGCCGGTTCCACGGCCGAGTTGGGATCCGGGGGCTGTGCGATGCTCCGCCACGGCACCGGAGCCTCGGCGAGGCGAGCGGTCCCGGGCGCGGCTCCGAAGCCTGCTCATGCCTTGCCCGACAATGCGGGTTCCCGGGCCCGACATCCGCGGGGGTCCCCGGCGCAGAACCAGCTCATGGCGCGCCGGCCGGTACTGTGCTCGGCATGCGCACCGAGCCGGCCCAGCTGCTCATCGACACCGTCGCCTGGGTGCTGATCCGGGACGGGCGGATTCTGTGTGCGCGTCCGCGCGGCAAGGATGTGTTCTACATTCCGGGTGGGAAACGCGAAGGCGCGGAGACGGATTCGCAGACTCTGCTGCGGGAGATCGACGAGGAGCTCACCGTCGCGCTGGCCGTGCACAGCCTCGTCCACGTCGGCACGTACGAGGCCGAATTGCACGGGGCCGCAGCCGGTTCGGTGCGGATGGCCTGCTACACCGCCGATTACACCGGCACCCTCGCGCCTTCCAGTGAGATCGACGAGATCGCGTGGTTCAGCTACCGGGACCGCGACCGGGTCCCGCCGGTCGATCAGCTGCTGTTCGACGACCTGCTCGCCCGGGGACTGCTGCCCGCGCACCCGCCCCTCGCACACTGACCACCATCGGGCGCACTCCGCGGCACCACGACCAAACTAGAACAAGTTGTGGACATATTTCAGTGCACGATTGTTTCCTGAAATCCGCGGATTACTAGTCTATAGAGGCGTTTGACCGCGCTGGATCCGATCCCCCTCTCGATTTGTGTACTCCGAGTCGCTAGCCTGAATATGAAACGTGTTCTAGTGTTATGCGGCGAGACTTTCCAGCGCCGGAAACCAGAGGAGTACTTGACGCCATGCGTACCGAGATCTGCGAACGACTGGGCATCGACGTCCCCATCTTCGCCTTCACCCATTGCCGTGACGTCGCCGCCGCGGTGAGCAACGCCGGCGGGATCGGCGTGCTGGGCGCGGTCGGATTCACCGCCGAGGAACTCGAGGTCGAACTGGCCTGGCTCGATGAGCACGTACAGGGCGTCTACGGCGTGGACCTGGTCATCCCCTCCAAGTACGAGGGCAAGGGCGCGGACGGCCTCTCGCCCGACGAGCTGGAAGCCAAACTCGCCGAGATGGTTCCCCAGGGGCACCGCGACTTCGCCGAGAAACTCCTCAACGACCACAACGTCCCGCACCTGCCCGAGGGCGAGCACCACCACCAGCTGCTGGGCTGGACCGCCACCACCGCCGCGCCGCAGGTCGAGGTCATCCTGCGTCACCCCAAGGCCAAGCTCGTGGCCAACGCCCTGGGCACCCCGCCCGAGGACATCGTCAAGCAGGTCCAGGACTCGGGCCGGCTCATCGGCGCGCTGTGCGGTTCGGTCAAGCACGCGCTCAACCACAAGCGCGCGGGCCTGGACTTCGTCGTCGTGCAGGGCACCGAGGGCGGCGGGCACTGCGGTGAGATCTCCTCGCTGGTGCTGTGGCCGCAGGTCATCGACGCGATCGGCGATCTGCCCGCGCTCGCGGCCGGCGGTATCGGCAACGGCCGCCAGGTCGCGGCCGCGATGGCGATGGGCGCGGCCGGGGCCTGGACCGGCTCCCTGTGGCTCACGGTCGAAGAGGCCAACGTGCCGCCCGCGCAGATGCAGTCCTACATCGAGGCCACCAGCCACGACACCGTGCGCTCGCGTTCGTGGACCGGCAAGCCCGCGCGCATGCTGCGCAACGACTGGACCGAGGCGTGGGAGAAGCCGGAGAACCCCGACCCGCTGCCCATGCCGCTGCAGATGATGGTCGCCCTGGACGGGGTCAAGCGCGGGCACCGCTACCCCGAGGCCGCCAAGGACGTCAACTTCAACCCCGTCGGCCAGGTCGTGGGCCTGATGAACAAGGTCGAGCGCACCGCGGATGTCATGCAGCGGCTCATCGAGGAGTACCTCGAGGCCTGCGAGCGGCTCAACAAGCTCAACAACGGCTGAATTCACCACCCGCACAACACGATTGCGCCGCCCCTGGCCTTCCGGGGACGGCGCAATCGGCGGTTCGCGGCCCGGGTCGCACCGGAAAGCCATGAAGGTCCGGCGCCGCGACACCTCCCGCCGAGCCGGCCTGCGCGGAGCGCGGTGACCGATTCCGAATCATCGCGGCGTCCTACCACAATGCGGCCATGCCGACCTGGCTGTCCGAAACGCGCTCAACGCTCGCGGTATTGCGCACGGTGGCGCGGATGCGAGCGCCCGGCGATGCCGAGCGTTGTTGCGGCGCAGATGGTTTCACGAGCAGCCGTACGGATGACGTTTCGGCGGCCGGGCATCGCCGGTGCGCAGTTCGGCGCTGGCATCGATCCTGTCCGGTGAGCTAAGGTGAGGCGATGACTACCGGGACGGCGTTGCGCCACACACGGATGGGCTACCCGGTGCCGTTCTGAGCGCCGCGCGGGCCGGAGCCGGCCCGCTTGCCGATCCAAGCTCCCGCGGTGTCGCACGGGCTCCGCCTTCGTCGTGTTGATCACGGAACATCAACCACGACAGAAGGATTCGATGATGACTACAACGCACGATATGTCGGTCGACGTGCGCACACCCAACGGTGTCGCCGACGCGTACCTCGGCTGCCCCGATGACGGCGCCGCCCATCCGGGAGTGCTGGTGATCCAGGACGGTTTCGGGCTGCGGCCGAGCCTGCGGTCGCTGGCCGATCGCATCGCCACCCACGGCTACACCGTCCTGGTTCCGAACGCCTACTACCGGCACGGTCGGGCCCCGGTGATCGAACTTCCGGATTCGATCGACACCACCGAGCGGCCGGAGATCTTCCATCAGGTGTTCCCGATGATCCGCGAACTGACATCGGCGGCGCTGCGGTCCGATATCGGCGCCTACCTGGAGTGGCTGGCCACCGCGCCGCAGGTCACCCCAGGGAAGGTCGGCCTGACCGGGTACTGCATGGGCGCGCGGCTGGCGGTCATGGCCGCGGCCATGTTTCCCGGCCGAGTCGCGGCGGTGGCCGGATTCCATGGCGGACCGCTCGTCACCGACACACCTGACAGTCCGCACCTGAGCGTCGCGAACATCACCGCGGAGCTGTATTTCGCCCACGCCGGCGACGACGATCACATGACACCGGAACACATCGCCCGGTTCGACGAGGCGCTCAGCGCCGGCGGCGTCCGCTACCGGACCGAGGTCTACGAGGGAGCGCGACACGGTTTCACCCAGGCCGACACATCCGCCTACGACCCCGCCGCCGCCGCACGGCACCATCGTGAACTGCTGGCCCTGTTCGACCGCAATCTGCGCAGGTAGGTGCGCGAACACTAGCGTGGCGGAGTGCCGATCATCACCACACGCGTTCCGTCCCAATGGAATTTCACCTGTGTGGTGGTGCCGTCGGCGCAGGCGTTGCAGCTGCCCGGGGTCTTGTAGCTCAACGCGACGGTGTCATCGGTGGTCGCGGCCGGGGCCAGGGAGGTGAACCCGTAGGCCTTGGACGTCGCGGTGCCCAGATAACGCCCCGAGTGGAACATCAGCGCCTGATTCGGTGAGCTGCCCGTCGCGCCCTGGATCGAGATGATCGCGGTCGACAACGTCGCGCACGGATCGAAATTGCCCTGGATCGAGGCCGGATTCGTATCCCATCGCGCATGGGTGACCGGTTCGGCGGGTTGTTCGGCGATGGCGGCGCGAACGGTCGGCGAGGACAGATCGACTCCGCACCTGATCAGCGGGGCACCCGCGGCCGAGACATGCGGATCCGGCGAACTCGCCTGTGCCGCAGCGGACGGCGTGGCCGCGTGATCGGCCCGGGTGTCGCCGCTGCTGCCGCACCCGGCCAGCAGGCCCGCGGAGGCGATACAGACCACAACGGTGACGCCGATGGATCGGAACACTACTGACGACCTTCCCTCGGTTCTACGTGCAGACCTCGCAACCCCGTCGGGCGCAGAGCATTCCGCACCTCATCCACACGGTACAGACTCGATGTCGTCGCGGCGCGTCAGCGCCATGCCGCCTGCGGCGTCGCGGTGGTCTGCGCAATCCGCTGCGCGCCAGCGGCTTCGAACGCGCACATATGCACCGGAGCGTGAGATCGCCTGCACCGCAGAGGCTTCGGTGTGCTTGGTGACCGAGCGCGCCGAGCGTGCGGCCACGCGCTCAGGCCTGCGCGGCCGCGCGCTCGGCGACCGCGGCGGTCATCGCGCCGAACCCGCGCCGCAGCGCCCCGCCCAGCAGGCCGCGCACCACGGGCGCCAGCCAGCCGCCGAGTTCGAAATGCGAGTCGTACCGGCACCGCCCGTCGGCCAGCGGGGTCAGCGTGTGCGAGCGCAGGCTGTGCAGCGCGCCCCCGGGGACCGGGATCATCGAGTAGGAGAATCCGGTGCCCGGGGTGACCGAGCGGATCCGTTCGCGCTGGGTCATCGCCCGCGGGCCCACCAGGCGCACCCCCATGACGATCGGCGCGCCCGGCTCGAGCGTCGATTCGGCCGTGCGGCAGAACGGATTCCACTCCGGATAACGCGGGAAGTCGGTGAGCACCCGCCACACCACCTCGGCGGGGGCGTCGATCTGCACGGTGTCGTCGATCACGAAGGCCATGCAGGAACAATACTGAAACAAGTTCTAGGCGTGGCGGGACGGGGTGCGAGGCCCGGCACGCCAGGTGATCAGGCCCGCCCGACCGTCAACGACACGTTGTGCC
>CBJNFW010000414.1:0-5626 GCA_966435935.1 uncultured Nocardia sp. | reverse complement strand
ACGGACCGGGACGATGCGTTACCGCGCGGGCGGTTCCGGCGGGCGCCACCCCTGCGGATCGCCCTGGCCCGGCTGCTGGGGCTGCTGATACTGGGCCGGCGGCCGCGACTGGTACTGCGACGGCGGCTGGAACTGCGCCGGATGCGGCTGTTCGCCGATCGCGCCCGGCGCGGGCGTACTGCGCTGGCCGATCGTCGGCGCCTCCACCGGCGCGGCCGCGGCCGCCTCGGCCGCTCGCACCGCGCGCTCGGCGGCAGGATCGGTCTTGACGTCGAACCATTCGGCGACCTCGTCCGAATCGTCCTCGCTCCCAGCGGATTCCGCACCGTCGGTACTCGGCTCGTAACGGAATACGCCGTCCTCGCCCTGGGTGCCGAAGTTGCGGGCGAAACCCTCCAGCGCCTTGCCGAAGTCGCTGGGCACCATCCACACCTTGTTGGCGTCGCCCTTGGCCACCTCGGGCAGCGTCTGCATGTACTGGTAGGCAAGCAGTTCCGGTGTCGGCTTACCGGATTTGATTGCGGCGAAGACCTTTTCGATGGCCTTGGCCTGACCTTGGGCCTGCAGGTAGGCCGCGGCGCGTTCACCCTGCGCGCGCAGGATCCGGCTCTGGCGTTCACCTTCCGCGGACAGGATCGCCGACTGCTTGGAACCCTCGGCCGAGAGGATCTGCGCCTGCTTGGCGCCCTCGGCCGTGCGGATCTGCGCCTCCCGGTTACCCTCCGCGGTGAGGATCATCGCGCGCTTCTCGCGGTCGGCCTTCATCTGCTTCTCCATCGACTCCTGAATCGACGGCGGCGGATCGATGGCCTTGAGCTCGACGCGCGATACCCGCAGTCCCCAACGTCCGGTGGCCTCGTCCAGGACCCCGCGCAGCTGGGAGTTGATCTGGTCGCGGGAGGTCAGCGTCTCCTCCAGGGTCATGCCGCCGACCACGTTGCGCAGGGTGGTGATGGTCAACTGCTCGACCGCGGCGATGTAGTTGCTGATCTCGTACACCGCGGCCTGCGGGCTGGTGACCTGGAAGTACACCACCGAGTCGATCTGCACGGTCAGGTTGTCCTGGGTGATCACCGGCTGCGGCGGGAAGGACACCACGCGCTCGCGCAGATCCACCTTGGCGCGGACCCGGTCGGCGAACGGGACCAGGAAGGTCAGCTGCCCCGACACCGTGCGCGAATACCGGCCCAACCGCTCGATCACCGCGGCCTCGGCCTGTGGCACCAGCGCGATCGATTTGAACACGACCACCGCGACCAGCAGGACCAGGACTACGGCGACGATCAGTGCAACCATTTACGGCCCCTTCCACACGACGGCGTGCGCACCGTCGATCTTCATCACGTACACGGTTTCCCCTTCGGCGTATTCTTCGGACGGATCCAGGGGCCGGGCGCTCCACACCTCACCCTCGATCTTGACCCGGCCCGTCTCGTCGTTGACGGTCTCGAGCACCTTGGCCGTCTTGCCCGGCAAGGCGTGCACATTCGTCGGCGTCGGCGGCGGAACGGAGAAGCGCCGCAACATGATCGGGCGCACCAGGAACAGCAGCGCCAGCGCGCTGACCCCGAAGACGATGGCGTCGGTGACCACCGAGGTATCCGCGATTCCGGCCACACCGGCGGTCACCAGTGCGGCGCCGCCCAACATGAGCAGCGTGAAGTCACCGGTGAGCATTTCGGCGGCGGCGAGCGCGATGCCCGCGACCAGCCACACGATAGCGGCCACGCCCTCAACAGTAACCGTCCGGAACGCCCGTAACCGGGCAAGGACGCGCAAAACGTTGCCGAGACTGTATTTTCGAGCGGGTGAACGAGTACGGCGACATCTACTCCGGCCACGCCCGCACCCGCAAGCGCGCGGTGCCCGAGGTCAGCGCCGAACGCGATCTGGTCGCCGAGGACGCCGCCACCGGATTCTGCGGCGCTGTCGTGGGTTTCGAGCGCACCTACGACGGCGAGTTCGTCAAACTCGAGGACCGGCACGGGCTGGTGCGCCTGTTCGCGTTGCGCGAGGCGGCGTTCCTCATCGATGGGCAGCCGGTCACTCTGGTGCGTCCCAGGGCCGCCGCACCGACGCGGCCCACTCGCTCGGCATCCGGATCCACCCGGGTGGAGGGATTGCGCGCCCGCGTCGCGCGCGGCAGCCGCATCTGGGTCGAAGGTGTGCACGACGCGGCGCTGGTGGAACGTGTCTGGGGCCACGACCTGCGGGTGGAGGGCGTGGTGGTGGAACATCTCGAGGGCCTGGACAATCTGGCCGCGCGCCTGACCGAGTTCGACCCCGGGCCGCGGCACCGGGTCGGCGTGCTGGTGGATCACCTGGTGACCGGGTCCAAGGAGACCACGCTCACCACGGGCCTCGGCCCGCACGTACTGGTCACCGGACATCCGTACATCGACATCTGGCAGGCCGTGCGACCACAGGCGGTGGGCATCGCCCGGTGGCCGCGGGTGCCGCGCGGGGAGGACTGGAAGACCGGCGTATGCCGCCGGCTGGGCTGGGGCACGCCGCAGGAGGGCTGGCGACGGGTCTACGACGCGGTGGACTCCTTCCGCGACCTCGAGGCGCCGCTACTGGGCGCGGTGGAACGGCTCATCGACTTCGTGACCGAAATCGACTGAGCCGCAACGTCACTCATCGGCAGGCACATTCAACCAGCGGCCGATGCAGGCCAGCAGATCCTGCGCGTGCACCGGTTTGGTGATGTAGTCGCTCGCGCCGGAGGCCAGGCTCTTGTCGCGGTCGCCGGGCATGGCCTTGGCGGTGACCATGATGATCGGCAGCCGGTCGAAGCGCGGCATCCCGCGAATCGCGGCGGTGGTGGCGTAGCCGTCCATCTCCGGCATCATCACATCCATCAGGATCACATCGACGTCCGGATTCGCCTGTAACGCCTCGATTCCCTTGCGGCCGTTGGGCGCCTGGTCCACGCGCATACCGCTCAACTCGAGCATCCCGGTGATGGCGAGGACATTGCGGGCGTCGTCGTCCACGAGCAGCACCTTGCGACCGCGTAACCCCGAATACCGGCCGGGACTGCCGGGCTGTTCGAGTTCGCTCGAATGCGGGTGGGTGAGCAGCAAGATGAACCGCTCCCGGAATTCGTCGGCCGTGCCGACCAGCTCCACCTGGTGCGCCCGCGCGTTCGCCTCCACCTCCCGGTAACGCTCCGGGTTCGGTTCACCGGCCGGATAGGCAAGTACCGCTGCGCCTTTCGCCGTCATCTCCGAACCCAGCGCACCCAGGAAATCCGCGGTGGCGGCGCCGAGCAGGTTCAGATCCACCACGACGCACTGGCAGCTCGCGGCCGCGGCGAGCGCCTGCTCACTGGTGCCGACCGATTCCAGGCGCACCGGCCCGTCGCTGTCGGCGAGTTCGGCGACGACGCCGGACACCAGGCGGGTCAGCGGCCGCTCGGCCGGATCTTCCACGACGAGCACTGTGCGAGTAGACGATTCGGCCCTGGACCTGGACTCGGAGACGATCTCCGGCTGCGGGGTCAACGGCAACGTCAGCGTGAACGTACTGCCGACCCCGATCCGGCTCTCCGCGCTGAGCTGCCCGCCCAGGAGGTTCGCCACCTGCCTGCTGATCGACAGGCCGAGCCCGGTGCCGCCGTAGCGGCGGCTGGTGGTTCCGTCGGCCTGCTGGAACGCCGCGAAGATCGACTCCAGATTCTGCTCGGCGATGCCGATCCCGGTGTCGGCCACCGAGAATGCGATCTGCTCGCCGCTGCGGCACACCCGGAGCCGGACCGTGCCCGTCTCGGTGAATTTGACCGCGTTGGACAGCAGATTGCGCAGCACCTGCCGCAGGCGCTGCTCATCTGTTTCCAGCTGCGGCGGAACGTCGGGCGCGACCTCGACCTCGAACCGCAGGCCCTTCTGGGTCGTGAGCGGCCGGAACGTGGTCTGCACATAATCCAGTAGCTGCGGGAGCGCGACCGGTTCGGTGCGGATGTCCATCTTCCCGGCCTCGACCTTCGACAGGTCCAGGATGTCGTCGATCAGCTGTTGCAGATCCTTGCCCGCGGACTGGATCACCTTGGCGAATTCGACCTGCTTGTCGGTCAGGTTCCGCGAAGCGTTCTGCGCGAGCACACCGGCCAGGATCAACAGGCTGGTCAAGGGGGTGCGCAGCTCGTGCGACATATTCGCCAGGAATTCGGACTTGTATTTCGACGCCAGGGCGATCTGCTGGGCGCGTTCCTCGATCTCCTGCCGCGCCTGCTCGATCTGGAAGTTCTTCATCTCGATATCGCGGTTCTGCCGGACCAGCAGCTCGGCCTTCTCCTCGAGATCGGCGTTGGACTGCTGCAACTGCCCGGCCAGCCGCTGGGATTCCCCGAGCAGGGCATCGGTGCGGGCGTTGGCCATGATCGTATTCAGGTTGACCCCGATGCTCTCCATGAGTTGTTCCAGGAAGTCACGCTGCACCGCGGTGAACCGGGCGAACGAGGCCAGCTCGATGACTCCCAGCACCTGATCCTCGAACACGATCGGCAGCACGATCAGGCTGGCCGGGCGCCCCGCGCCCAAGCCGGACGATATCCGCAGATAGTCCGGTGGCGTCCGATCGATCAGGATCGTCTGTTTGGACAGGGCCACCTGACCGACCAGCGACTGCCCGAGGTCGAAGACCGTGCCGTCCTCGATGCGCCCGTATCCAGCGACCAGGCGCAGAATCGAGCGGTCGGGTTGGGACTCCATCGAGAAGAAGGTGCCGTACTGGGCGCCGACCAGCGGAGTCACCTGGTTCATGATCAGCTGCGCGACCGCCGACAGGTCGCGATGGCCTTGCAGCCGACCGGAGATCCGGGCCAGATTGGTGTTCAGCCAGGCCTGCTCCTCGTTGGCGCGGGTGGTCTCGCGCAGGGACTGCACCATCGCGTTGATGTTGTTCTTGAGCTCGGCGACCTCCCCCATCGCCTCGACCGAGATCGACCGGGTCAGGTCACCGGTGGCCACCGCACCGGTCACCTCGGCGATCGCACGCACCTGGCGGGTCAGATTCCCGGCGAGCTCGTTCACGTTCTCGGTCAGCCGTTTCCAGGTTCCGGATACGCCCTCGACCTCGGCCTGACCACCCAGCTGCCCCTCCTTGCCCACTTCGCGCGCCACACGCGTGACCTCGGCGGCGAAGGCGGAGAGAGTGTCGACCATGGTGTTGATCGTCGTCTTGAGTTCGAGGATCTCCCCGCGCGCGTCCACGTCGATCTTCTGCGAGAGTTCACCGCGGGCCACCGCCGTGGTGACCTGGGCGATCGAACGGACCTGGCTGGTCAGATTGCCCGCCATCGAATTGACGTTGTCGGTCAGGCTCTTCCAGGTGCCCGCCACGTTCGGCACCCGTGCCTGCCCGCCGAGGATGCCCTCGGTGCCGACCTCGCGGGCGACACGGGTGACCTCATCGGCGAAGGCGGACAACGTGTCGACCATGGTGTTGATGGTCTGTGCCAGGGCGGCGACCTCGCCCTTCGCCTCGACGGTGATCTTCTGCGACAGATCGCCCTTGGCGACCGCGGTGGCGACCTGGGCGATGGACCGCACCTGGTCGGTGAGGTTGTCGGCCATGACGTTCACCGACTCGGTCAGGCCCTTCCAGGTCCCCGACACACCCTTCA
>CBJNFW010000413.1:0-5632 GCA_966435935.1 uncultured Nocardia sp. | reverse complement strand
GCTTACATCCATTCCCTCCTCCCCCCCGGCCCGCATGGGCCGCTGCCGCTCTTGATCCTATATAGCCAAATTCGGCAGAGAACGACTACGAGCGGTGGGTGACGTGCGAGGATATGGAAACGGCCGGACCTCTCCATGGCGGATGATGCGGAGAGGTCCGGCCGTTTTGCGCGGTCAGTGGGGGGCTCAGTCGAACGAGAATTCGGCGCTGAGTTCACGACCTGGTCCGAGGTAGTCGATTGCGTACTCGGTCGGGTTGCCGTCCTGGTCCCAGTAGAGATTCGTCATGGTGAGGCACTGGGTCTCGTTGGTCACACCGAGCGAAGAGGCGATGTCCTCGGGGGCGGTGCGGAGTGCGATCACGTCCCGACGGCTGACGGCTCGTCGTCCTGTGCGTTCTTCGATGAGTCCGAAGGTCATCTTGGGGAGTGCGTCGGTCGATAGCAACTCGGGTGCCGCCTCCGCGAATTCGCTTGGGAGCCAAGAGGTAGAGACCGTTACGACTCCAAGGTCGTCGCGGTAGATACGTCGTCGGCGAACAACCGGCGAACCTTCTGCGATGTCGAGTGCTGCGGCGGCATCCGAGGGTGCGTCGGCAATACCGGAGCTGACGACCTCGACGGATTCGCCTGGGCGGAAGCCGTTTCCGGTCGCGCGGAACATGGCGAGCCGATCGGGGCCGGTCGTCTGTTTGTGCGCGATTGACACGAATGTGCCCTGGTTCGTGCTCCGAACATAGCCTTCGACCCGTAGTTGGCTGAGAGCCTTTGCGGCGGTAGCGGTTGCTACCTCCCATCCTCTGGCGATTTCCTGGACTGAGGGGAGCTTGGCACCTTCGGTGAGGTCGCCATTCTTGATCTTGGTGCGGAAGTGCTCAGCGATTTGGAGGTAGGCGGGAACGGGCCGATTCACGGTCGGCGACATAGGAAACAACCTCCTGGCAGATACGCGTACTAGCTGGCATTCGAGTCTATCACCTGCGGGTTTGATCTTATTGAATATCGTTTGCAAGCGCGTACTAGCACGCGATGTCTTCGCGTGCTAGTATACGAACACGGAGCAAACACGACGGGTAACCGGAGGTCATCATGCAGGCGGAGCGGGTTTCAGCGGTGGAGGTTCTTCGCCCGGCGCGGTTGAACTACGCGGGGTGGTGCATGTGGTGCATGGAGCGGCATTGCACCAAGTCGCGCTGCATCGACTTGCACGCTCGCTCGGTGTGGGAGGTATGCCCGGAGTGCGACGGCTCGGAGTCGTCGGATCGGGCTACTTGTGAGCGGTGCTTGAACTGCGTGGGTGGCCTGACGGATGTGACCCCGATTTCTCCGAGCCTGTCTGTGGTCTCGGATGCCCCGGAGGACGAGTCCGGCTGGTACGCGGTTGATCCGGAGGCGCGGCGGGCGGCTGAGCAGGAGGCGGCGACTCGGGCCCGGCTGCACGGGGTGAACACCCGCGAGGAGTACGAGGCTGCGGGCTTGGTGCCTCGGGTCTGGGTGGATGAGTGGGACTACGCGGCGGGCTGCCCGAAGTCGGTCAGCGGTGCGCGGAGTTACCAGGAGGGCCCGAAGCTGGTGGATCCGGATTACCGTCCGGCTGCCGGTATGGCGCACGTTCGCGGCTGGGGACTGTGACCGTGGCCGGGAAGGCGAGGAAACCGCAAGGGCAGCAGGAGAGTTCGACCGCTGCCCTGGCTGGGGATCGGCGTCGGCGCAAGACCGTGCGTGATCTGTATGCGCCCTGTGCGGGGCAACTGAGCTTGTTCGATAGCCGACAGGAAGAGGAGCGTCCGGCGTGAGCGATGCGACGGTGACTGACTTGGATTCGCGCCGGATGACTGCGGCGGAGCGGCGTTCGATTCCGAACCTTCCCGAGATCGCTCAGGAGATGGCCGATCAGCACGG
This sequence comes from uncultured Nocardia sp., assembly GCA_966435935.1. Taxonomy (GTDB): domain Bacteria; phylum Actinomycetota; class Actinomycetes; order Mycobacteriales; family Mycobacteriaceae; genus Nocardia. Next base: position 3,731 of record CBJNFW010000413.1, on the reverse strand, counting down.
AGTGTGTAAGCGGCCGTTGCCGATGCGGTCGTTCGATCAGTCGTCGGGGGAGATGAAATACGTTGGCGTGCCATGCAAGTCGACGCTGGAGTGTGTGTGCCCGGCGTGTGCGCGGCGTGCCTTGGTCCTGCGGCAACAGCAGTGCCGTGAGGGTTGGCATATCCAGGAGGAACCAGTGGACGACAAGCGCGAACCGACCGCTCATGAGCTCGAGCTGATGGAGGCGCGGGCAGGGCTGCAAATCCAGTACGAGGCGGCGAAGGAGGCCGACGACGAGTACACGATGGACGGTATTCGGGAAGTGGTGGAAGACCTCCACAACGAGCTGCGCGAGCTGGGCGTGAAGGGCCCGTTCCCGCCGCTGGACCCACAGCCCCGCACCGCTCGCAAGCGGTCGACCAGGCGGCGTCAGGAGGCCGAAGACCTGCCCCGACAGAAGGTTTCGCGGTCCACGATCGGCCGGGAGTACGCGGGCAAGTACCGGCCCTCGCTGTTCCTGACCCTGACCCTGCCCTCCTACGGCAAGGTCGGTCCGGACGGGGCCCCGGTGAACCCGGACAGCTACGACTACCGCCAGGCCGCGCGGGACATCATCCATTTCGCGGCCCTGTTCGATCGGTTCGTCCAGAACTACCGGCGGGTGTCGGGCCGTGACGTGCAGTATTTCGCCACCGTCGAGCCTCAGCGGCGCGGGGCCCCGCATATCCACATGGGTGTTCGTGGCACCGATCCGCGGGCGATGATCCGGCAACTCACCGAAGCGACGTATCACCAGGTGTGGTGGCCGCACTTCGACCAGGAGGTCTACTCCCCCGGCCACATGCCGCGCTGGGATTACACCACCTCGCGGTTCGTGGACCCGGACACCGCCGAGCCGGTCCCGACGTGGGATGAGGTGATGGACCTGATGGATTCGATGGACGAACTCGAACCCGCGCACGTGGTCCGCTTCGGACAGCAGGTCGATGTAAAGGGCATCCTCGGCGGCACCGAGGAAGCTGGCCGGCATATCGGCTACCTGACCAAGTACCTCACCAAGTCCATCGGTGATGTGATCGAACCCCAGTCCGAGAAGGCTGCCCGGCATTACGACCGGTTGCATGAGGAGCTGTGCAAGACTCCATGCTCCCCGCGGTGCCCGGTGTGGTTCCGGTACGGCGTGGTTCCCAAGGGCGCCAACGCCAAGACGCAGCCGGGCCGCTGCAAGGGCAAAGCGCATCGGCGGGACACTCTCGGCCTGCGGGGTCGGCGGGTCCTGGTGTCGCGCAAGTGGACCGGAAAGAACCTGACCGACCACAAGGCCGATCGGGTGGAGTTCGTTCGGCAGCGGCTCGCTGAGGCGGGTATCGCGCGGGAGGACATTACGCGGTTTCGGATCGCTCCGGCCGAACCCGGTGACCCGGACGTGCCTCCGCGTGAGTATCTGATCATGTCGATGGTGTCCGAGAAGATCCGGCAACGCGCGCAATACGACCTTGCCCGGCTGGTGGATCCGGGCGATTGGGTTTCACGTGAAACCGTTGTGCCACAACAGAATTCGACCGACCCCGATGCAGCCTAGGAGGTGATGGGATGAGCAAGTTCATGACGGTGCAAGAGGCGGCCGACGAGCTGAAGGTCAGTACGTGGTCGGTGTATCGGCTGCTTTGGGATGGACAGGTGCAGTCGATCAAGGTCGGTCGGTGTCGTCGGATCGTCCGGCAGTCCTTCGACGCCTACGTGTCCGGACTGATCGAGAGCGCGGCGTGATGGCCGAGAAGAAACCGCGCAAGCGCAACCCGAACGGCTCGGGCACGATCGGACAGCGGGCAGATGGCCGGTTCGAGCTGAAGTTGTTCGTGAATGCGCCGGACGGCAAGCGCAAGCGGGTCAGCGTGTACGGCGCGACCTGGGATGAGGCGGACGCCGAGCGCACGCGGCTGAAAGAGTTGCAGCGCAAGGGAATTCCCGTCGATGTGACGACGATGACGGTCCGTCAGTACATGGAATACTGGCTACGCGAGGTCGCCGAACCGAAGATCAGGCGCACCACCTTCGCGACCTATGAGGGTGATGTCCGCCTGCACATCGTTCCCGGCCTGGGGCGTCACAAGCTCAAGGCGCTGAACAGTCGGCACGTCCGGACGTTCATCACCGGACTACGCACCAAGTGCCAGTGCTGCGCCCAGGGCAAGGATGCCGGCCGAATCAAGCCCCGCTGTTGCGCGAAGTCACCCGCCGAGTGCTGCCAGGATGCGTTGTCGATCAGCTCGATTCAACATGTGCTCCGGGTGCTGCGGGCGGCGCTGCAGGATGCGGTGGATGAGGAGTTGATCAGTCGGAATGTCGCGCGGACCGTGAAGGTCGGCGGTGGAGGCGATTTCAAGGTTCGGGCGTTCACGGCGGTGGAGGCCAAGCAGCTCCTTCGGGCGGCTGAGGCGCATCGGCTCCATGCCTTGTGGGCGGTCGCGTTGTCGATGGGGCTGCGCCGCGGTGAGGCGTTGGGCCTGAAGTGGTCCGATATCGACCTGTCCGGCGGGCGGTTGGTTGTTCGGCAAGCCCTGCACCGTGTCGACGGCAAGCTGCGTCTCGAGGAGGTGAAGACCGAAGGCTCTAATGCCACTCTCCCGCTGCCGCGTCCGCTCGTGACGGTCCTCCGGAATCACCGGAAACAGCAGATGGAGGAACGATTCGCGGCCGGGAGTAGCTGGACGGAATCCGGGTTGGTGTTCACCACGAAGTTCGGCAACCCGATCGAACCCAGGAATGTCAACCGGATGTTTCATGTGTTGTGCAAGAAGGCGGGCGTACCAGAGGTCCGGGTCCACGATCTCCGGCATTCGTGCGCAACGCTGCTGTTCACTCAGGGCGTTGAGGCGGCGACCGTGCAGCGCATCCTGCGGCATTCCTCGATCACGGTGACGACCAGCATCTACATGGAGGTGATCGAGTCCGTGAAGCGTGATGCCCTGGATTCGATGGGTCTGCTGTTCGACTCGCCAGCCGACGACACCGCGCTGTGAACTGTCGTCAGATGTGTCGTCAAACGGCCGACTCGAAGAGGTGGAGAACTGTCGTTCTTCCTGGTGGAGCTAAGGGGACTCGAACCCCTGACCCCCACACTGCCAGGAGTGCGCGGAAGCCCTGACCAGGGCAAATCGATCCCTCAATTGCATGTGGTCCAGGTGCCCCCGATGCTCGACTGTCGTCGTCGTTGTCGTCGGGGGTGTCGTCATGTCCGTCACGCGGATAGGTCGTCTATCCGCCCCTGACTGCTCTTCCCCCATCATCCTCATACTTGCCGCCCTCAGCGGAAGACGGCCGGGTCAAGGGCGCTTTTCCCCTTGACGCGGTTGGCTGGAGCGAGACAATCAGGCAATGAGGAGGGTGGGGATTCATGCGTAACCATGCTCTGACCAGGCGAATGTCCGGTTTCATGCACGAATTTGAGGCCGATTCGGAACCACGGCCGGTTGACCGAGCTGGGTGCCGGCCGATTCGGCTTCGTCTGCGGGAGGTCAGCCGGGGACAGCTCTCGTCGTGCCCAGCACTGTTCGGTTATGCCAAAAGTGCGCCGGATAGGAGAGTCGCGGTAGCGGCTGGGCGGGTTGCCGCCGACGCGCCGCCGTGCAGCGAGTTTCGAGCGGAGCGGCGTAGCGCGGCGGCGGCGGCCCGCATGGGCCGATGCCGCTCTTGATCCTATATAGCCAAATTCGGAAGAGAAAGACTACAAGAGGTGGGTGACGGGCGAG
>CBJNFW010000412.1:0-5681 GCA_966435935.1 uncultured Nocardia sp. | reverse complement strand
TTCGTTATGTGGGGCCCCGTCCCCCCCCGCGCTGGGTTTGCGGCCGCTCTCCGGGGTGGTGGCGGTGCCCCCCACGCCCGGACCGCTGCTGGCCGAACACCTGCGCCACTGGCAGCAGGTGTACGAGTTCGTCTACACCACCGCCGCGGACCGCCACGGCGCGGATCTGGACCTGTCCGGCTGGCGAGCCTCCGACAGCGGCGAACCGTTCCCACGCGAGCACATGCTCGAATGGATCGATCACGCCGTCGGCTTGGTCCTGCGCGGAAAACCGCGACTGGTGCTCGAAATCGGCTGCGGCAGTGGCCTGCTCGCCCACCGGATCCACCGGCACACCCGCGGCTATGTCGGCCTGGACGTGGCCGCACCGGTCGTGGCACGCCTGCGGGAACAACACCTGCCCGGTGTGCGGGTGCTGCAGGCCGCCGCACACGACCTCACCTCGACGACAGTGGCAGCAGAGCTGCGAGCCGCGGATACCGGTCTGCCCACGCCGGATTGCATCGTTCTCAACAGCGTCACGCAATGTTTTCCCCATCGGGACTACCTCACGGCCGTGCTCGACGACGCCCTGGATCTCGTCGCCCCCGGCGGCACGGTCGTCGTCGGTGACATTCGCAATCTGGCCAATGCGCGACACTTCGCGCGGTGGCTCGAGTCGGCCCGAGATCCCGGACTCTGCGGGCCGGAGCTGGATGCCCGGGTCACGCGCCGCCTGGCCGCCGACGAGGAACTACTCTGCGACCCACGGGTATTCGGCCGGATCGCGCACGGCCATCATCGCGACGTGCGGACCTGCGTGTACGCCAAACCTTTTCACGCGAACACCGAACTCACCCGATACCGGTACGACATCGTGTACACCGTCGACGCGTCCACGCCGCCACAGCAGCGAACCCGATCCTGGACCGATCTGTCCGGCACGCTCGAACAACGGCTCGCAGCCGTGGCGGAGGGAACTGCCCGGGTGACCGGCATCCCGAACGCCTTGCTCGACACCGCCGCTCCCGACGGCGCCACACCAGCGCAGCTCGTCGCGGCGGCGCCGGACGGCTGGGCGGTGCTGCTCGACTGCGCCGTCGGCGCCCGCCTCGCCGTCGGCGCGCCGGAATACGACCTGACCCCGGAGTACCTGTCCGACACCGCATCACCACCATGCAACGACCCGTTCGCCCGCTTCGTACGGCAGCGCCTACCAGAGGTCCTGACCGACTACCTCGACCGCCGGCGGCCCGGCTCACCCACACCTCCCATCACGGTCGCACAGGAGCCCAACGCGTCATGACGACAACGCATCCGTTCGACGAGCTCCGCACCGCGTGCCGGGGCGCCCTGCTACTGCCCGCCGACACCGGCTATGACGCGGCACGGCACACCTGGAACGCCGCGGTCGACCACCGGCCCTCCGCCATCGTGCGCTGCGCGGACAGTGCCGACATCGCGGCCGCGGTGCGTATCGCGAGCCGGCTCGGGCTGGCGGTATCGGTCCACGCGGGCGGGCACGATGTCGCGCGGCACACGGCGGTCGACGGCTCGATCATGCTCGACGTGTCGCAGCTGAAGAACATCACCATCGATCCGGTGGCCCGCCGAGCCGTCGTCGCCCCGGGGGTGACATGGGTCGAATTCGACCACGCCTGCGCCGTCCACGGGCTGGCTGTCACCGGCGCCGACGTCTCGACCGTCGGGGTCATCGGAACGGCCCTGTCCGGCGGAACCGGCTGGCTCCAAAGGGCTTTCGGCTTCACCTGCGACAACGTCCGCTCAGCCGAGATCGTGCTCGCCGACGGGAGCCAGGTGAGCGCCGACGCCGAACACAACACCGATCTGTTCTGGGCACTGCGCGGGGGCGGCGGCAACTTCGGCATCGTCACCGCGCTCGAGCTGGAGCTGCATCCGATCGGCCCGGTCTACGCCGGCACCCTGCTGTATAGCTCTGCGCTCGCCCGCGACGCGCTGGCCGGGCTACGCGAGTTCAGCGCGGACGCCCCGCCGGAACTGTCCCTGCGCGCCACGCTGATCCACTGGCCGGGTGTCCCGGATGGGCCGCCGATGGCCGCGATCACCGCCTCCTACCTCGGCCCGGCCGACGAGGCCCGCACCGTGCTGACCCGGCTGCGGCGGATCGGCGAACCCGAACTCGATCTCGTGCGCCCCCTGAGTTATCCACAACTGCAACGCAATACCGAACAGGCATTCCACACCGGACACGCCACCGCGACCGGCACCGAATGGCTGCGCACCCTCGACGACCGCACCATCGACACACTGGTCACCCTGGGGGCGCGGATGCCGACGCGGCACTCGCTGATCTCCGTCCACCAGCTCGGCGGCGCGATCGGGGCCATGCCCGCCGACGCCACGGCCTTCGCCTACCACCACGCGGCCTATCACGTGGTGCTCTTCTCCGGCGGCCCGGCCGGTCAGGACCTCGGGCAGTCCCGGGACTGGATCGCCGAGATCACCGATGCCGTGCACGACTGCTCCGCCGGTGGACCGTACATCGGCATCCTCGACGGTACCGCGACGCCGGAGCGGATCCGCAGCGCCTACGGCTCGGCCGGCTACCAGCGGCTCGCCCAGATCAAGGCAAAGTACGACCGCGGCAACGTCTTCCGCGCCAACCACAATATTCCCCCTGACGCCGGCGATCCGGCCGGGAGGCAGCCATGAGATCGCCCGGTGACATCGCCGACACCGGCGATTCCGAGGTCGTCGTCGATGGCCGACTGTGCGCGGCGGCACTTGACGATCTCGACCGCCATGGGCTGGCGGCGATCGTCCGGATATTGCGGACCGTGCTATCGGGTATGTCGACGCACAACGAGGACGATATCGCCCGGCGGCTGCGCGTCGCGCCGAGGCACCGCTGGCTGCTACGCCGCTGGCTTCGTGAACTGGTTGCGCGCGAGCTGCTTTCGGCCGTCCCCGATGGCTACACGGACCTGCGCGAACCGCCGGCGCCCGCACGGTCCAGCCTGGCCGAGGCGTGCGCGGTGCTGGGATTCTCCCCGCACCTGGCCCGGTTCTTCGACCAGGCGAACCGGCAGTTGCCGATGTTGTTGCAGGACCGGCTACTTCCGCAGGAACTGCTGTTTCCCGGCGGGGATTTCCTCACCGCGGAGGCGGCCTACCGCGACAATCCGGTCAACCGTTACCTCAATGCCGCCGCGCGAGAGCTGGTCGTCCGCGCGGTGCGGGAACTCGGCGGCGACGATCACACTCCGGTCCGGATACTCGAACTCGGCGCCGGCGTAGGCGGCACGACCGCCGATATCGTGACGGCGCTACGCGATTTCCGGGTGGACTACCACTTCACCGATCTGTCCACCTTCTTCCTCACGCACGCGCGCGGCCGATTCGCCGATTATCCCTGGATGCGTTACGGCATAGTGGATCTCAACTGCGACCTGGCCACCCAGCCGCCGTGCGACATCGTCCTGGCCGCCAATGTCCTGCACAACGCGCAGGACTGCGGGGAACTGCTTGGTGTGGTGTCCGGACTGCTCACACCGGGCGGCTACCTCATCTTCGTCGAGTCGTGCATCGAACACGCCCAACTGCTGACCTCCATGCATTTCCTCATGTCGGCCCGGCCGGGCGGAACACAGCCCGGGCAGACCGATGCCCGAGCCGGCACCGACCGTATTTTCCTGCACGAGAACCAATGGCTCGCCGAACTCGCTACCGCGGAACTGATCCCGTTACCCACCCGGCCGCCGGCCGATCACTCCCTGGCGCCGCACGGCCAGCGCTTATTCGCGGCACGTAAGCCCATCCCGGACCGAAAATGAGGCATACCGCAGTGTCATCGCGCCGCGGCAACCGAGACTATTACGAGGTCGGGCGGGAGAGCATTCGGCAATTCGCCCGTGCCGTCCAGGATTTCCACCCGGCGCACTGGGACGACGGCGCCGCCCGGTCGCTCGGCTATCGCGGGCTCATCGCACCGGTGACGTTCGCGTCCTCGACCGGCACACTGGCCCAGCGCACCGAACTGCGCGACATCCTTGCGGAGTTCGCACCCAGCCGTCTGCTGTACGTGGAGCAGGAACTGCGGATCCACCGCCCGGTCACCGTCGGCGACCGGTTGTACTGGGACACCAGCGTCGATTCCGTCCGGCCCACCGATGGCGGCGATCTGATCGTCGTACGCATCCTCATCATCGACCCGGACACCGGACCGGTCCAGACCGTGCACACCACGCTGCTGCACACCCGCGCCGCCGACGCAGTCACAGCAGCGGAAACCGTCGGCATGGAAAGTGTCGCCGTACCGGCTCCGCGCGGCCCGGTCACGGCGGCCCCGGCGCCGCGGCCGGCCTCTCGGCCCACCTCCGCACCGCCTGCGCTCCTCCCGGGACAACGGCTTGCGAGCCGCAACTATCGGCTCTCACGTGGCGACCTGGTCAATTTCGCTGGGATCTCAGGCGACAACAACCCGATCCATTGGAACGACGCCGTCGCCCGTGCCGCGGGCCTGGCGGATGTCGCGGCACACGGAATGCTCACAATGGGAATCGGATCGTCGTTCCTGACCTCCTGTTTCGACAACCCCTGCTGGACAGTCGAATACACGGTCCAATTCTCCAGCCCCGTTTACATCGCCGCCCACGAGCCGGCCCGGCTCGTCATCGCCGGACAGGTCCGCTCCATCGACGACCGTCGCGGCACCAGCACCGTGGCACTGACCGCTACAGCAGGCGGACAGCCCGTGTTCCGCCGGGCTGTCGCCACGATAGGCATCACGCCCGATGCCGAATTGCATTGACTAACACCAGTATTTCCACGGCACACAATCAAACCGCCGTCACCCCTGTGGCCGGGATCCATTCCGAGACAAAGCCGCGGGTCCTCGGAACAGCACGTGGTAGCAGAGGCAGGGCTAATTGCTTCTACTCCTCGCCGTCGCGGTCGACGGCGGGACGCGCTGGAGAATCGGGCGCGGTTGCTGGCGGCAGCGCGGGAGGTGTTCGTCGAGCGCGGTTTGAATGCCACGTTGAACGAGATTGCGCATCATGCGGGCGTCGGGGTGGCGACGATGTATCGGAACTTCTCGACCCGGCCCGAGTTGATCGACGCGGCGTCCTTTCGGGTGAGCCGATCGATATCGGCGATACCCTGGCGATCCAGCACACCGGCGGCTCTACCACGGCAACGATCAGGACGATCCAGATCCACACCGCCCCGGGAAAGACGACAATCGCACTCGATTCCGAACTGAAACCGATCGTCGTGCCCGGCACCATCATCGAACGGGTAGACACACCATGAGTGCCGACATCCCGGAGTGGGAGCGACAACTGAAGGGAGAAGTCGCTGACGACGCGGGCCTGCCCACCGCGATGCACTCACCGACCTATTTGCTCGCTCGTCGCCTTGGAGAACGACGACTGCGGTACCGCACCCTTCTCACGCGTCTGTCTGCTGATCGATCGCTGCATCGTAGAACGCGTCGGGCGAGTGCGATGATGACGGCGCTGATGCCGGGGCCGTCGCTGAAGAAGTAGCCGAGATGTGTGTATTCGGAACTCAGGCGCCGGTCCGGTCTGTGAGAAGGCCGGCGACCGTATGTGGTTCGCGGCCGAGGAGTTCGGCCAGCAGTGGACCGGTATCGGCGAAGTGGGGCCTTTTCGTGCGGCGTGGAAGAACCGCAGCAGCATGCGGGCCATGGGCTCGGG
>CBJNFW010000411.1:0-5682 GCA_966435935.1 uncultured Nocardia sp. | reverse complement strand
GGCGAGCGGACGTGCAGGAAGTGCACGGTGGCGCCGTCGATCGTGGTGGTGAACTGCGGATGGGCGTTGAGACGGGCCTCGACCGCCCGCCAGTCGTAGCCGTCACGCCAGTGCTCGACGAGTTTGCGCACCTCGGCCCCGGACACGCCGTAGCCACCGGCAGGCGGCTCGGGCGCCCACCGAACCCGTGCCGTTCTACATCGGCGGCCACACCGGTCCGGCCCTGCGCCGGGCCGCCCGGGTGGGCGACGGCTGGACCTCGGCGATGATGAAGTACGACGATATCGTCAGCACCATCGCCGAACTGACCAAGCTCCGCGCCGAATACGGCCGCGCGGCGGAGCCATTCGAGATCCAGGTGGTCTGCATCGACCGCTTCGGCAAGTCCGGTTACGAGGAACTGGCCGCGGCCGGGGTCACCGACTCCATCGTGGTCCCGTGGGTCTTCGACGGCCTGGGCTTCGATTCCGAACTCTCCGCGAAACAGGATTCGTTGCGCCGCTTCGCCGATCAGCACATCCAGGGGGCGAAATGAGCACGGCCGCGAGCGGGCAGGACGAACATCCTGCCCGGCGGGCCGGTCGCGCCTCCCAGGCCGCGGTCCGCGCCCGCGACAAGGAGGCCTGGCTCGACCTGTTCGCCGCGGACGGCGTCGTCGAGGACCCGATCGGCCCGTCCGGTTTCGACCCCGAAGGCAAGGGCCACCGTGGCCGCGACGCGATTTCGGCGTTCTGGGACAAGGCGATCGCCGCGACGGAGTCCATCGAGTTCGTCTTCGGCGACTCCTTCGCCTGCGGTAACGAGGTGGCCTACACCGGCCTGATCCGTACCCGCATGGGCGGCCAGATCATCGACGCGGAAGGCGTTTTCACCTACCGCGTCGACGACACCGGCAAGATCGCCGCCCTGCGCGCCTACTGGGAGACCGACCGCGCGATGCGGACAATCCGCCCCCAAGAGTGAAACCTCGTACCTGACAACGGGTCTCGGTAGGATCGAGACAAACAGGGGCGGGCACCATCAGGTGCCCGCCCCTTTTTCGCGCTCTCAGTACTTGACCTCGAATTCCTTTATGCCGTTGAGCCAGCCGGAACGCAGGCGCTTGGGGTCGCCCAGCTTGGAGATGTCGGGCAGGTGATCGGCGATCGCGTTGAAGATCAGGTCGATCTCCAGCCGGGCGAGGTTCGCGCCGATGCAGAAGTGCGCGCCCGTGCCGCCGAATGCCAAGTGCGGGTTGGGGTCTCGGGTGATGTCGAAGGAGAAGGGATTCTCGAACACCTCCTCGTCGAAGTTGGCCGAGCGGTACACCAGCACCACCCGCTGCCCCTTCTTGATCCGCACGCCGCCGAGTTCGGTGTCCTCGAGCGCGGTGCGCTGGAACGAGGAGACCGGCGTGGCCCAGCGGATGATCTCGTCGGCCGCGGTGGCCGGACGCTCCTTCTTGTAGAGCTCCCACTGATCCGGATTCTCCAGGAAGGCGACCATGCCGTGCGAGATGGCGTTGCGCGTGGTCTCGTTACCGGCCACGGCCAGCAGGATCACGAAGAAGCCGAACTCCTCCGAGGTCAGCGACTCGCCATCGATATCGGCGTTGACCAGCTCGGTCACGATGTCACCGGCCGGGCTGGCCTTGCGCGCCTCGGCCATCTGCCAGGCGTAACCCAGGATCTCGGTCGAGGCGAGCAGCGGGTCGGCGGTGGACTCGGGATCGTCGTACCCGGTCATATCGTTGGACCACTGGAACAACTTCATCCGGTCCTCTTGCGGCACGCCGATCAGTTCCGCGATGGCCTGCAACGGCAGCTCACAGGCCACCTGCGTGACGAAATCGCCGGCGCCCGACGCTGCGGCCGCCTCGACGATCCCCTTGGCCCGCGCGGACAGCTCGTCACGTAGTCCGTTGACCGCGCGCGGGGTGAAGCCCTTGGAGATCAGCTTGCGCATCCGGGTGTGCTGCGGCGCGTCCTGGTTGAGCAGCACGAAACGCTGCATCTCGATGTTCTCGCGCTGGATGTCGTCGTTGAACCGCGGGATGGCGGTGTTTTCGTAGTTGGAGAACACATCGCTGCGACGCGACACCTCCTTGACGTCAGCATGCTTGCTGACGACCCAGAAGCCGTCGTCCTGGAAACCCCCCACCTCCGGCGACTTGGGATTCCACCAGATCGGTGCGCTACGGCGCAGCTCGGCCAATTCCTCGACCGGCACGCGTTCCGCCCAGATCTGCGGATCGGTCACATCGAAGCCCTCGGGCAGATTCGGCGCGATGCGAGTGTCAACCACCAGCTTGTCTCCTTCGACTAACTGAAACACGTTCTATCTTCATTGCAGCATAGGTGGTATCAGTAGTAAAGAAGCCAGATTCTGCTCGCATGACATCTGGGGAACTTGTTACAGTTTATGTACGGGAGGATAGCTATGGGAACACCCGTCATCGTCGAGGCAGCGCGCACCCCGATCGGTAAGCGCAACGGTTGGCTGGCCGGCCTGCACGCCGCCGAACTACTCGGCGTCGCACAACAGGGTGTGCTCGACAAGGCTCAGCTGGATCCCGCCCTCGTCGAGCAGGTCGTCGGCGGCTGCGTCATGCAGGTCGGCGAGCAGGGCAACAATGTCACCCGCACCGCCTGGCTGCACGCCGGACTGCCGTGGCAGACCGGCGCGGTGACGATCGACAACCAGTGCGGCTCCGCCCAGCAGGCCGTCGGCATGGTCGCCGGACTCATCGCCACCGACGCCATCGAGATCGGACTCGCCTGCGGCATCGAGTCGATGAGTCATGTTCCGTTGGGCGCCAACGTCGGCGAGAACGCCGGACCGCGCCGCCCGGCGTCGTGGGATATCGATATGCCCAACCAGTTCGAGGCCGCGGAACGAATCGCCAAGCGGCGCGGGCTGACTCGCGACGATGTCGAGGAGTGGGGCGAGCGGTCCCAGCGCCTGGCCGCGCAGGCATGGGCGCAGGGGCGTTTCGATCGCGAGGTGCTCACCGTCACCGGCGCGCCACAGGTCGACAAGGCGGGCAACCTCACCGGCGAGAAACTGGATGTCAGCCGGGATCAGGGTCTGCGCGAGACCACCCGCGAGGGGCTGGCCAAGTTGAAGCCCGTGCTCGAGGGCGGCGTGCACACCGCCGGAACCTCCTCGCAGATCTCCGACGGCGCCGCCGCGGTGCTGGTGATGGACGAAAAGGCCGCGGCCCGAACGGGTTTGCGCCCGCGCGCCCGCATCGTGGCGCAGTGCCTGGTCGGCGGTGAGCCGGAATTCCACCTCGACGGCCCGGTGCAGGCGTGCTCGCGACTGCTCGAGCGCAGCGGCATGAGCATCGGCGATCTGGATCTGTTCGAGATCAACGAGGCCTTCGCCTCGGTCGTATTGTCCTGGGCCTCGGTGCACAAGCCGGATCTGGACCGGGTGAACGTCAACGGCGGCGCGATCGCGATCGGGCATCCGGTGGGCAGCACGGGCGCTCGCCTGATCACCACGGCCCTGCACGAACTCGAGCGTTCGGACTCCAGCACCGCGATGATCCTGATGTGCTGCGGCGGCGCCCTGGCCACCGGCACCATCATCGAGCGGATCTGATACCCGACAAATCGGTCAGCAACGATCCCGGCATCTCCGCCCCGGCGCGCACCTTCCCGCGCGCCGGGGCGGAGTTGTGAGTATGGTCCTCATGTGCGTCGCTGGCGTACATGTGACAGCCCAGATCAGGGGCCACGCGGATTCGATCAGGGCTCTTATCAGCCGTTGTTGAACCTTCACGCCCGAAATATCCGAACGTGTCGTACGCCACACAATCTCCGGTACAGACAGGACGATGAGACGTCAGCTATTACGAGGCAATCAACGGTTTGGGTCGAACGACCCTTGCGACGGGCCAGAACCGGCGTCTACCTGCGGTTCCCGACAACCGTTGCGGTGGCCCGCAAACGCCGCCGCCACCGCCGGTTCACGAACCCGGTGTCTGGAAGCTTCAAGGAAATCGCGAATCAGGCGTAGGTTTTCAGTTACTCAGCCGCTAATATCAATGATACGTATCCGAGATAACGACTGTTAGTACAGCGAAGGGAATTGGGCGGCTCACAATGGCTGATTTCGCGGCGCGGCTGAACAAGCTGTTCGAAACCGTGCATCCCCCGGGGCGTAAGCCGCACACCAACGCCGAGGTGGCGGCTGCGCTGACGGCCTCCGGCCATCCGATCTCGAAACCGTATCTCTCTCAGCTGCGGTCGGGACAGCGCACAAACCCCTCTGACGAGACGGTGGCCGCGCTGGCGAAGTTCTTCAAGGTCAAACCGGACTACTTCTTCAACGACATCTACGCGGCCAAGATCGATCATGATCTCGAGCTGCTGTCCCAGCTCCAGGGCTATGGACTGCGTCGTCTGTCGAGTAGGGCGTTCGATCTCTCCGAGGAATCGCAGAATCTCCTGACCTCCATGGCCGAGAAGCTGCGGGCGAGTGAGGGTCTACCCGAGATTCCGCCGGACGGCACGGAATAGGAAGTCCCACAAAGCGACACAGTGCGGAGTCCGATTTCCGCGCTGTGTCGCTTTTGGGTCGAAAACCGAAGCGGACAACGCTTCGGTCACAAGTGCGAGCACATACCTCGAGGTTGCGCTCCGGCGATCTGTCATGCACACACATGTGTACACAACGGATTAGCGGATGTGATCGACGCCGCCATACCGGTTGGTTCGGCGAACACCGAGCGTTTGTGACCGAGCACGAAAAAACCCATTGGTGTTCCCGTAAACACAGAAGACAAAACATGCATACCGGACTTTCGAGCCGGGTATTTCATGTGCGTCGCGATATCGCCGGACGTCCCGGTTCGGCATCGAATGCGCGGGCAATCGCCTGCACCCATCCGCGTGGGCTCAGGCCCTGCGGCGGCGCGATCCAGCGCGCGTCGACCACCACATCGCCCAGCGGGTTGTGCGCCCAGCGCGCGACGAATTCGGCGCGTTCGGCGGCCGACCCCGGCGGCGTCCCGGCCGCGGCCAGTTCGACGCCGCCGCCGGACTGCAGATACAGCGCGTCCATGATCTGCGCGACGTGGTCCGAGGCCTTGAGCTGCGTCGTGGAGCCGGTCTGATCGTGCGCGACGACCTCCGGGAAACGCTTGATCATGGTGTGGTGCAGCGGCCGAATCTGCCGCAGTAGCACGCGCGCTCGCACCCACAGCTCGATGACGATCCACACCGCGCCCACCGCGATCAGCAGGCTCGCGATCTGCCAGACCGGCCAGTACCACCCCGCGGTGGAGGGCCGCGCGGGCACCTCGCCGATCGCCAGCCGGCGGATCGACAACGCCGCGAGCACACCGACCACGAGGGTGCCGAAGGTGTAGAGCGCGATACCGCGGCCCAGGGCGGTCCAGTCGAGGTTGCGCAGGCCCGTCACGGCGATGAACACACAGCCCGCCAGGGTCATCACCCAGCCGAACAGCACCGACCAGGCCAGCGTGAGCGCGATGGCGATCAGGCCGACGCCGTAGATCACCAGCGCGATCTGCCGCAGATTCCGCCGCGACACCACCGGCCAGGCCGCCGCGGCCACCACCGAGGTGGCCACGGCGAACAACAACCAGGCCGCGACGACCATCCGGTCGCCGAACATCATGCCGTGAATGCCGTGCGGCACCAGATTGTCCAGTGCCAGAGCGATTTCCGGGAC
>CBJNFW010000410.1:0-5684 GCA_966435935.1 uncultured Nocardia sp. | reverse complement strand
AATCCACCACGCCCAGGATCACACCCACCAGCATCGTCGACGTCGTCAACGCCGGCCACGTCACCGGCATGGCCGCTATAGTGTCCAATGCTTTGGCCGACAAGGG
Organism: uncultured Nocardia sp.; assembly: GCA_966435935.1. Taxonomy (GTDB): domain Bacteria; phylum Actinomycetota; class Actinomycetes; order Mycobacteriales; family Mycobacteriaceae; genus Nocardia. The sequence continues at coordinate 5,578 of CBJNFW010000410.1, read as the reverse complement.
ATTCGGCCGGGGCACTATCGGCAACGCCGGCTACGACGACGGTCCCGGCTCGGTCGTCTACTACGGTTCCGGTGCCGACACCGACGCCACCAGGATCGCCGAGGTCCTCGGCAGCCTGCCCACAGCGGCGTCGACGAGCGTCGCCCTCGGCCATGTCAAGGTCGTCATCGGCAACGATTTCGTTCTCCCGCAGGAATCGACCATCAGCACCATGTCCTCGAGTAGTAACAGCACCGATTCCCCAACCAGCACAACGACATCCGCCGCGGACAGCGGCAACGATACCGGCAAGCCGGTAACTACCGTCATAGGGTCGAAAAGTCCCTGCGTGAACTGATCAGGCCGCCAACCCGTTTCGACTATAACCTCGGTCGCGCGATCGGCATGCCGCCCACAGCCGGCGTCTGGTGCGCCCACCATCGATTCCGGGGCGCGGGAAGCGCGAGTCGCCCGACTGGTGAGGATCAGAAACCGACGCCGCTGGAACTGCTTCCGTCGCCGAACAAGCCGCTACCGCCACCATCGCCCCAGCTGCCGGGAGCAACCCAGCCGCTGGTTTGCCCGAAATTGTCTCCGTAGTAGCCGTCATCACTGTAAGTGCTGTAATTGCTGGGTTGACTGTCGCCTGCGTGGTGATGACGGTGATGATGGTGGTGGTTCTGGTTGGCGAGCATCGTGTAGATCATCCATTGCTCCGTGCCCCGCATGTCTCCATGCCTTCCCGTCCAGGGGGCTTGGCCGAGCAGATGATCGCGTTGCCTGCGTCGACGCCGAGACCCGGAGCGCACGACCGCGATCACAAGGAGCACCACGATAGCGAGAACGATGAACGTCACGATCGCTTTATGCATGTCACCAGGATGGTGACCGCCCACCGGCCCGGCAACCCATCCACCGGGAATTCATCCGCGTTTCGTTCCCCGACGAGTCGAGGAACGAAACACCGATCACCCCGGACGCCAACGACAACTCCGGCACTGCTCTGTGGTGCCTGTGCCACACGGCCGAATTGCTCTCCAGCATGGGCGGAATCGAGCTGTTCACCGCCTACCCGGCCACCGCTGGGCAGGATTCCATCCCGCGAGCGGAGTCGGTTTCTCGGCGATCAGGCGGCTAGCCTACGGTGTGTGCCGCAGTGCGCGGGGGACAGGGCAACCGGTGTGGCCAGTATCAAGGCGGTGGCGCCAGTGACGACGGTGGCGCTGAACCGGACCGCACTCGGACGCAGGCGCGGTAATCCGGCTGCGGTGACGGTTGCGAGGCCTCCCACGGCGGCTGTGGTCGAGTGTGCTCGTGTGTGTCGACCGGCCAGAGACAACACAGCGAGAGCGCTGGCGAGAGCGGCAGTGCCGCCGCGTCCAGCACCATGACCGGACCGGACACACCGCTACCGCCATCGCGGCCAGTCGCAGCACCGGGGGCTGCAGCGCGGTTTCGCGCGGGGTGCCGCGCCAGGCCAGCGGGCCGGCGATCGAGGCGATTCCTGCTGCGGCACGCACAGTGGCTGCGGATGCCGCGATCTCGGCGGTGCCGGCTTCGGTCCGGGACGGTATGGAGCAGTTCGAGAGTGCCGGACACGCTCCCAGTGTCGGCGCGGGCCGCTGAGAAGCCGCCGAGGACCGCCGTCATCCAGCAGATGCGACACACGATCTGTCGTGCTGGTTGTTCTCAGCGCTTTCTCAGTGGTCGGAACGCACGCTGCATGGTGTGGCTCCCGCCGTCGTGCTGGCGGCCGGCTTCGGCCGGATCGTGATCGCCGACGGCGGGTGGTAGTCGAACTGGCCATTGTGATCTGCAGGTAGCGATGGGCGCCGGCTCACCGGAGTTCGCGTCCGCGAAACGGAAGGCGGAAGATCATGCAGTACGGCACGGCGTTGCGCGAGGAGATCATCCGCGCTGGGGTGACCCCGCTGATAGGGGTCTACGACATGTATTCGGCGTCGATCGCGGCGCAGCATTACGGCGGAATGTTCGTGTCCGGGTTCGGTTTCGCCGCGTCCTATTACGGTCTACCGGATATCGGGTTCATCGCGTGGCCGGACATGGTCGGGTTCGTGCAGCGGTTGCGGCTGGCGTTTCCGGGCCGGCATCTGCTGGTCGATATCGATGACGGGTATGTGGATGCGGAGGTGGCCTGTCATGTGGTCGAGCAGTTGGAGATGCTCGGCGCGTCGGGGGTGATCCTGGAAGATCAGCAGCGGCCGCGCCGGTGCGGGCACGTGGCCGGCAAACAGATCCTGCCCCTCGAGCAGTATCTGGAGAAGCTGAACTTGGTTCTCGAGACGCGCACCGATCTGGTGGTGGTCGCGCGTACCGACGCCACCGACGAGCGCGAGATCCTGCGTCGCGCGGAAGCATTGGCCGCCACTGATGCTGATGTGTTGCTGGTCGACGGCGTGCGCAGTGTCGACCGGATCCGGGAGGTGCGTGCGGTGATCGGGTCGAAACCGTTGTTGTTCAACCAGATTGCCGGTGGCCTGTCGCCGCGGTTATCGCTGACCGAACTCGCCGAGCTCGGGGTCGATGCGGCGATCTATTCGACGCCGTGCCTGTTCGCGGCGCATGCGGCGATGACCGAGACGCTGGAGAAGTTGCGCGCCAACGACGGACGCCTGGCCGAGGTCGGTGACAGCGATGTGGGGGTGTCCTCGTCGCTGGCGTTGTTGCAAGCCAACATCTCCCGCCATCACCCACGACCGGGCGCCCCGGTGCGAACACCGCTGACCGGTCTGCGACGGTGACCTGGCACGGTGATCCGGCGGGCCGGTGCCACGGCGACCGGTGCGCCCGGGGGCCGTTCAGCGATCCGGCCGGTGGGCGGATCGCTGAACGGTCTGTTCATTGCCGCAGGGCGGGGTTTTGCGGCTGCCGGCTGCTGGTTCGGTTGGGTTGTTGCACATCGGTTTTGGTGACGGCGAGGTAGGTGACCAGCGCAAGGATGAGGAGTCCGAGGACGGTGATGACCGGGCCGTCGCCGAGCCCGAGCCCGGTCACCTGTCGTGGTTTGCCGAGCCAGTCGGCGATCGAGGCACCCAGGGGACGGGTGATGACGTAGGCGGCCCAGAAGCACATGATCGGATTCCAGTTCAGCCAGCGGTAGCCGGCGGCGGGAATCAGGATCGCGACGGCGAACACGGTCGCGGAGGCGGCGTAGCCCAGATGCAGTGTGTAGGCGGTGAGGTCACCGAGGGCCGTGCCCATCGCGAAGGTGGCCACGACCGCGGCCCAGTAGAACAGTTCGCGCCGGCTGGTGTCGACGGCGTGGATCGACAGGGTGCGCTCGGTGCGGTACCAGAGCAGGAAGACCACGGCGAGCACTGCTGCGTAGAAGCCGGTGGAGACCGGGTAGGGGATGCCCAGCACGACGTGCATGACATCGGCGGCCATGGTGCCGAAGACCCCGACCATGACCACCGCGAACCAATACGTCCACGCGATGTAACGGCCGAGGCGCAGTTGCAGCACCAGCGCCGCGACGAAGACCAGGAAGCCCAGGATGACCGCGATCTGCGGGTCGATGCTGGTGACCAGGAAGTCGGAGGCGGATTCGCCCATGGCGGTGGACAATCCCTTGACGATCCAGAACACGGCGGTGATCTCGGGGACGCGCAGCGCACCCGTGCGGGTGAACGCCAGGGACAACGAATTCGGTCTATCGGAGGAGATGCTCAACGGGCCACCTTTGCAATGAGACGGGACGGACACAGCGAACGACAACTCCGCATGGACTGTGTCGACAATGCGGGCACAAGCTTCAAACCGAATTCTGCAGTCGGCGAATTGGTTTCGGGCCGAGCGGCGGGCGTCGCGGCGTTGACGGACAAGGGCTCGCGGCAGTATTCGCGACCGGCACTGAGAACACGCTGAGAGCCAATACCGTGGTCGATCGCTGGGGCGCGTTGCTGCTACTGCTAGGAGCAATGCGCGAGGTGATCGACGGCAGCGCCGGTTCCAATGATGTGGGCGTTGCCGGAGGGGCCACGCCGCGGTCGCCGATCGACGAGGTTGTGTGCGGGGGGGTGCGCGGGCGATGCTCGCGGTGGCGTTGCAGGTGCTGCGTCGAGTTCTACCAACACCCGGCCGAGCGCTGGATCCACCCACGCGTTACGAACTCATCTCGGCGGTGTCGGGATGGTGGTGGGCCAGTTCGAGTTCCGCGACCAAGGTGGCGAGGGGCTACAAAGGAATTGGACCTGCAGCCGTTCGCTGTCGAATCCGAAGGGTTCACCGACAATGAGAGCAACACGGTGGATCGCTGGTACCGGCGCGTGGCCATCGTCGTGCGCCCCGGGAGCGGACCTGCGTAACGCTCGTCGACATGGGTGGGCGTGGCTTGGGCGGGCGCTGGCCCGCCCAGCGGCCGCTGCCCTTGCGCCACGGCAAGGAACACTCGTCCGGCACAGCGCATGTTATCTCTGGCATAGGATGGTTCGATTGTTCAGACGGCGTCCTGTCGAGTCGGCCTTCGGCTATACCGTCGGTGATCTGCTGACGATCTCCGCCGACATAGTGGAAGTGCGCGTCGCTCGCGTCACCAAGAGCACTGTCTCCGTCGAATGGCCATGGTGGACTGTGGATCCGGACTCCCGGAACTCGTGGGACGGCACCATGGGCTTCCCCCGGGATCCGGATCACTACGACTGGTGCAACTATCCCTGGCGCATGGAGCCGGAGGGCTGGTATCTCGCGCCGGGCGATCGCTGCCTCATCGCCGTCCCGGACACGACGGTGCGCCTGGAGGGCATCGAGAATTACGATCCGCCGGCCGACTTCGGCTCACTCCCCAGGCCCGCATGGGCCTTCGGACTCCGACCTCTGCAGTACGAAGAAGACGAGGAATCGGGCTATACCCTCTACCTCGACGATGACGGCAAACCGATCGAACCCGAGATAATTCTCCACGCAGGGACCCCGGAGTGATCTCTGCCCAAGTCGCACTCACCAGCGACACCCCAGCGGCCAGGTGAGCCGCAGCCTCGCAAGTGCATAACGATCCGAATCAGCCCAGGCCGTCGAACACTGATGCCGGGAGTAATAACCTGCTGGCACCGTCGGTTGATTGCGCGCGTGGATATTGATTCGCCTCATGAGCACCCGGACGGGGGCGGGTCCCTCGCCGTCCACGGTGCGTGCCCGTCCGAGCTGGTCCGAGCCTTCGATCCTGATCTTCGGTATGTGGTGATCGAGGGCCATTCATCGGTCGGCCCCGATGACACCGTCTTCCAATGGTTTTGACCGACAGGCAGGAGCCGACTCGAATGCGAACGGTTCGGAGCGTCCGCTTCGAGATGTGTATGAGTCCGCACGAGGCCATCGAAGCCGGGCCGCAGTTGGACGCGACAGCGATCAGGCTGGCTCTACGCGTGGCAGATACCGCCGAGCCTCCTCAGCATTAGCCTGAGGTTTAGCGGAGTCACGAGGAAGGCCGATCAGCAAGGGCCGCCACGGACGGCATCAGTGTCGCTCTGCTCATCGATCTACCGCACCTTGGCGAGACCGCAGTCCTGTGGAGTCCGAGTCGGCCGCCGGCGGACGGCCCCGTCTCCTGGACCGACCGCGCCGACGCGGCCGAAGCCGC
>CBJNFW010000409.1:0-5707 GCA_966435935.1 uncultured Nocardia sp. | reverse complement strand
TCGATGCGCTCCTGGTCGGTGCCCCAGATCGCCCCCGAGAGGCCGTACGGGGATCCGTTCGCGATGCGCACCGCGTCCTGGTCGCCGTCGTGCGCGATCACCACCAGTACCGGACCGAAGATCTCCTCCTGCGCGACGGTGGCGGAGTTGTCCAGTCCGGCGATGACGGTCGGCTCGATGAAGAAACCGCGGTCGCGATCCGCCGGCCGCCCGCCGCCGGTCGCGAAGCGCCCGCCCTCGCGCAGCGCACTGTCCAGATAGCCCTGTACCCGCTCGCGCTGACGCGCGGAAATCAATGGGCCACAGATGGTTCCGGGGTTGGCCGGATCACCCGCGCCCAGCCCGGCCATGGCCTTGGCCGCGGCGGCGACCGCATCGTCGTAGGACGCTCGCGGCACCACCAGTCTCGTGGTCAGGGCGCAGCCCTGGCCCGCGTGCACGGCGACCGAGAAGGCGGTGAAGCTCGCCGCGCCCGGGATATCGGCATCGTCGAGGACGATCGAGGCGGATTTGCCGCCCAGTTCGAGGAAGGTGCGCTTGAGCGTCGCCGCCGCCCCGGCCATCACCGCGCGCCCGGTAGCGGTGGATCCGGTGAACGTGATCATGTCCACCCGCGGGTCTTCCACGAGCCTCGCGCCGAGCGAATGATCCTGCGAGGTGACGATATTGAGCACACCGGCCGGAATGTCGGTGTGCTCGACGACCAGCTTGCCGAGCACCGCGGCGCACCACGGCGTATCGGGCGCGGGCTTGAGGACGACGGTATTGCCCGCGGCCAGGGCCGGGCCGATCTTGGCGAGGTTGATCTGGTGCGGGAAGTTCCACGGCGTGATCGCCCCGACGACGCCCACCGCCTCACGCCGGATGGTCCGGCGGCTGGAGATGCCCATCGTCTCGCCGATGCCGAGATCCGTTGTCCAGCTGTAGTTTTCGGCCAGATCTGCGGCGAAGGACAGATCGCCGACCGGACCTTCGAGCTGGGGGCCGCTGGTGAGCATGACCGGCGCGCCGACCTCGGCGACGGTGATCTCGCGCAGTTCGTCGATATGGGCCCGCATCGCGTCGCGCAGCTGGCGGACGCAGTGGGCGCGGAAGGCGTGATCGCGGGACCAGTCGGTATCGTCGAACGCTGCCCGGGCTGCGGCGATGGCCGCATCCATATCCTCGGGCGAGGCGTCGGCGGCGTGGCCGAGTACCTCTTCGGTGGCGGGATTGATCGTCGCGAAGACGCCCGACCCGCCGGGGACCAGTTTGCCGCCGATCAGCAGGGGAGTGCCGTCCGCTGGGACGAGACCGTTCATCTGTCATCTCCGATGCATGTCTGGACAGGTGTTCGGAATATAATTCGGTTTACCGACCGGATGCAAGGAGCGCCCGGAAACCCCCATGTGCGCGGGCATTTCGCCGGAGCCTCCACGATCGAGCGGCAGCTGAACTCCAGGCTGCCCGTTGTGGCGAGCTGGTGTCGATGATACCGTCCAGACACATGTCCAGCTATGTGTCTCTCGGGATTCGGATCGAAGTCCGGCTTCCGAAGGCGCGCGTTCACGATTCGAGGTATGCGTAATGACATCGGCCTCGTTGGAGCCGTTCACGTTCGATCCGTACGACTATCGGTTCCACGACGACCCGTACCCGACCTATGCGCGCCTGCGTGCCGATGCGCCGCTGTATCACAACCCGGACCTGGGGTTCTGGGCGTTGTCCCGGCACGCGGACGTGATCACCGGATTCCGGGACAATGTGCGGTTGTCGAGCGCGATGGGGGTGTCGCTGGATCCGGCCGCGTGGGGGCCGCACGCGCACAAGACCATGTCGTTCCTGGCCATGGACGATCCGCGGCACGTGCGCATGCGCCGGCTGGTCTACAAGGGGTTCACGCCGCGGCGCGTCACCGAGATGGACGCCCGGATCCGAGAGCTGACCCTGGAACATCTGGAACCCGCGCTCGATCGCGGGAGTTTCGACTGGATCGAGGATTTCGCCGGGAAACTGCCCATGGACGTGATCTCCGAACTCATGGGCGTCCCCGAATCCGATCGCGCCGAGGTCCGCCGGCTCGCGGATCTGGTGGTGCACCGGGACGAGGGCGTGCTCGACGTTCCCGTGCCCGCGATCGAGGCGGCGCTGTCGCTGATCACCTATTACAGCGAGATGGTCGAGGCCCGGCGGTCGAATCCGACCGAGGATCTGACCTCCGCGTTGCTGGACGCCGAGATCGATGGTGACCGACTGTCGGCCGAGGAGATCATCGGGTTCATGTTCCTGATGGTCGTCGCCGGGAACGAGACCACCACCAAACTGCTCGGCAACGCGCTGTACTGGGCCGGGCGCGATCCGGCCGAATACGCCAAGGTCCAGGCCGAGCCCGAACTGGTCCCGGACTGGGTCGAGGAGACGCTGCGTTACGACACCTCGAGCCAGCTCGTGGCCCGCAGCGCCGCAACCGATATCGAGATGTACGGGCAGAGGATTCCCGAGGGTGCGAAGGTACTGCTGCTGATCGGCTCGGCCAACCGCGACTCCGAGGTGTTCGACGACGGCGACACGTACCGCATCGATCGCGCGGACAAGGGCAATCTCGCGAGTTTCGGTGCGGGCGTGCACTTCTGCCTCGGCGCACATCTGGCCCGGCTGGAGGCGACCATCGCGCTGCGCGAGTTCAGCGCGCGGGTGCGCCGGTACGGCCTCGCCGAGACCGGAATCGAGCGGGTGCACTCCACCAACGTGCGCGGCTTCGCGCATCTGCCCGTCCAGGTGGAGGTCGCCTGAGATGCCGCGTTTCGGGGATTCGCCCGGCATCGGTACCTGTTGCGCCCCTCGGATGTGGCCGCGGCGATCGGCACGCCCCGGGGCAGTGCGCTGACCCTGGTCGAGGCGCAACCCGAAGCGCCGCAGCGTACCGCCGAATCGGCAAGCAGCCCACAATGATTCGCGCAATTCCGGGCGCTACACCGACACCTTCGTATACACATTCGTGATCTCCCCCGATGAAAGGTCCACTGCCGTGCCGAAATTCGATCGCGCAGAACTCGACGAGATGGTCACCCGCTGGGAACAGGCCAACAAGGACTGCGAAGCCGCGGGCGATTGGCGTCCGCTGGCCGAGTACTACACCGAGGACGCCACCTACGGCTGGAACTACGGTCCCAAACAGGAATTCATGGCGGTCGGCCGGCAGGAGATCCGCGATATCGCCATCGGCCTCGAGATGGACGGTCTGGAGGGATGGACCTACCCGTATCAGGAATTCGTCGTCGACGACCGCAGCGGCACCGTCATCGGCCTGTGGAAGCAGGTCAGCGATGCGACCCGCCCCGACGGCCGGAACTACTCACCGGAGGGCATCGGCGGCAGCTGGTTCCGCTACGGCGGCAATTTCCAGTGGTCCTGGCAGCGGGACTTCTTCGACTTCGGCAATGTCAGCGCGCTTTTCATGGAGATGATCACCGCCGACGCGCTTTCGGACGGCATGCGCAAGCGCATCGAGCGCACCGCCTCGGGCCCGCTGCCGGGCTGGTACAAGATCGGCGAAGCGCCCGTTCCGCTGTGGTGAGCGGGTATAGTAAAGACGCATGTCCGAACAAGTGTCCACCAGCCGGGAAGCCACTCGTCGGCGGCTGACCGAGAAACAAGCCGACACCGTCGAGCGGCTGACCGCGGCGGCGGTCGAGGTGTTGTCCCGGGAGGGCTATCCCGGGATGACCATCCGGCTGGTCGCCGCGGCGGCCGGGGTCGGCACGGCCACCGCCTACACCTATTTCGCCTCCAAGGAACATCTGATCGCCGAGGTGTTCTGGCGGCGCCTGGCCGCCGCGCCGCCGGTGCGGGTGGACGGCGGGGACCGGGTGGCGCACGCGGTCGCGGTGTTGCGGCAGGTGTCGATGCTGGTGGCCGACGAGCCCGCGCTGGCCGGTGCGGTCAGCAGCGCGCTGCTGGGCGCGGATCCGGACGTGAAGCATCTGCGGGTGTGCATCGGGGGCGAGATCCGCAGGCGCCTGGGGGAGGCGCTGGGGTCCGGCGAGCGCGAGACCATCGCGATTCTCGAGGTGCTCTACTCGGGTGCGCTGCTGCACGGCGGTATGGGGCATCTGTCCTATGAGCAGGTGGCCGACCTGCTCGAGGCGTGTGCGCGCCGGCTGCTCGGCTGATCCGGCGGCGAAGTCGCCGACGCGGCGCCCGCCTGGTCGGCGGGCGCCGCATTCGTCTGTGCGCACCGAAATCAGTCCGGATCCGACCTTGTCGTGGAGTGGTTTCCGTAGTAGCGTCCAGACACATGTCCACCACGTGTTCGGACATGAATTCCTACCGCTTCGGGCGGTGTAGATCAGTGCCGCGGTGGCCAGCCCCGACGCGGCCGATATCCGGTCCACGACGACGTCGACCTTCCAGGAGGCAGCAGTGTCCGCGCCCTCGCTACCCGCAGGATTCGATTTCACCGATCCCGCACTGTGGGAGACCAGAAATCCGGTCCGGGAGTTCGCCGAGCTCCGCCGCACCGCACCGGTCTGGTGGAACGCCCAGAGCGACGAGCAGTCCGGCGGCTTCCGCGACGGCGGCTACTGGGTGGTGAGCAAGCACGAGGACATCAAGGAGGTCTCCCGCAGATCCGATCTGTTCTCCTCGCAGCAGAAGGGCGCGATCATCCGGCTGCCCGGTGAGGTTACCGTCGACCAGATCGAGTTGACCGGCGCGCTGCTGGTGAACATGGATCCGCCCAAGCACACCAAGATCCGCCGCATCATCTCCAAGGGCTTCACCCCGCGCGCGGTGGAGAGCCTGCGTGCCGCGCTGACCGAGCGCGCCGCGGCGATCGTGCACGCCGCCAAGCAGGGGGGCCGCGGCGACTTCGTCGAGCAGGTGGCGTGTGAGCTGCCGTTGCAGGCGATCGCCGAACTGCTCGGCGTGCCGCAGGAGGACCGCCGCAAGGTGTTCGAATGGTCCAATCAGATGCTCAACTACGACGATCCGGAATACGGCGACACCAGCACTACCGATTCCGCGTCGAACGCCTCGATGGAAATCCTCGGCTACGCCTGGAACATGGCCGAGCAGCGCCGCGCGAACGCCCTGGACGATATCGTGAGCCAGCTCGTGCACGCCGACGTCGACGGTGAGGGACTGGGGTCGGACGAGTTCGGATTCTTCGTCATCCTGCTGGCGGTGGCCGGTAACGAGACCACGCGCAACGCCATCACCCACGGAATGAAGGCATTCGTGGACAATCCCGACCAGTGGGAGCTGTACCGGCGTGAGCGCCCGCGCACCGCGCCGGACGAGATCGTCCGGTGGGCGACGCCGGTGTCGGTGTTCCAGCGCACCGCCACCGAGGACACCGAACTCGGCGGCCGGCAGATCCGCAAGGGGCAGCGGGTCGGATTGTTCTACAGCTCAGCGAATTTCGACGAGGACGCGTTCGACGAGCCGTTCCGCTTCGACATCCTGCGCGACCCCAATCCGCATCTGGCCTTCGGCGGCACCGGGGCGCACTACTGCGTCGGGGCGAACCTCGCCCGGCTCGAGATCGACCTCATGTTCAACGCCCTGGCCGATGCCATGCCGGATCTGAGCCAGCTCGCCGAACCCGAGCGGCTGCGTTCGGGCTGGATCAACGGCATCAAGCACTGGCAGGTCAAGTACGCCTGAGCCGCGAAACGGCCGGGGGGCGGGGGGGGGACCCGGTCGGGGCTCTCCCCCTTCCTCCCGG